>CBFHOG010000001.1:0-249539 GCA_965657545.1 Flavobacteriaceae bacterium
TCAATCTTATTACCAAAAAGGGAAGCGTTAATGGTGCTTACGGGCAATTTAATGTAAAATCTGGATTGCCCTCAATAGAAACCTACGGAAACGAAAAAGCGCATCAAAGGTATGGTACAGATGCAACCTATAATATCACAACAGATAAATGGAATGTTTCCTTTGGAGCAAATTACCTCAGAAACGACAAAGGCGGCAGACGCGAAGGAGATGTCTTTACCGTAATTGATAATGTGTTAACACGCTTCCCCTCAACAGGTGAGCGCAGTTTTGATGAAACAAATTACAACGGACGATTTACCCTAGAATATACCCCCAACACCAAAAGTGCCTTATCGATTGGATTTTTTGCGGGAAAGCGCTCTAAAAAACGCTTAGCAGATATTGTGTATTATGACAACCATAAAATCAACCCGTATGGAAGTACTACAAAAATCGCTACCGACCCGTATTTCAATCACAACTTACGGGAACGAAAAAGTGATTTCGCGCTAGGAAATATAGATTATACCTATACATTTCAGAACAAATCGAAATTGTCTTTATCCTTTTTATATGAGTACACACTTTTAGGCGGTCCAACTGTAAATCAAAACTTAGGAAACCCAGACAATAGTGTGCTTTTTCAAGACGAATACAACACGAACGACAATCCGCTGTATGGCGTACGTACACAACTGGATTATGCTATTCCGTTGAAAAATGGAAAAGTAGAAATGGGTTATCAGTACCGCAACTTAGACCATAAGGGAGATTTTGTATATGAGCGTCGCACTAATTTTAGTGACCCATTTGTGCTTGTTCCTGCCTTTTCGAGTGAGGTGAATTTAACACGAGAAATACATGCTGTATATGCACAGTTTTCTGTAAAAAAAGGAGCGTTTGATTACAGCACTGGGGTTCGCATAGAGGCCATGGATAGAACACTTCTTCTAAAAGACAAGGCCAATACGGTAGATGATAAACTACACTACGATTTTACGAAAGCCTATCCGTCGGCATCTATTCAGTATGCAGTAGATGACAACACCAAAGTCAAGATGGCGTATAGTAAACGTGTAGAACGCACCACGACTTTTAAAATGAATCCGTTTCCGGAACGCGAACACTCCGAAACCTTGGAACAAGGGGATCCAAACCTAAAGCCAGAATTTATTGATTTGATTGAGCTAGGCGTGGATACAAAACTGGGAAAACACACCGTCTTTGCTACGGCGTATTTTAGAAACACGGAAAATGTAGTGAACAGAGTAAATACCGTCTATAACGACAGTATTTTAAATCGCATTTACTCGAATGTAGGACGTGCAAAGACGGTTGGAATTGAACTTGGCGCTCAGCTAAAATCAACAAATAAATGGCAGAATTTTATTGGTGCAAATGTATATCGATATGCGCTTAAAGGCTCTTTTGACAACAGGCCTATCAACACCAACGCAACCATTTTTAGTATAAATGCAAATTCCACCTATTCGTTTTGGAAGAATGCTTCTTTACAATTTACATTTAACTATTTGTCGGACAGGGTAACCGCACAAGGAGAAGATTCGAGGTATTACACGCCAAATTTGACGTTTCAAAAATCGTTTTTGGACAACAGACTCAAAGCCACGCTGCAATGGCTGAATATAGACATGGGGCTTTTAGATACAAACGAACAGCGCATTACCACCTGGAGAGCAGATGAATTTTATACCACAACCAACTATATCTACGAAGTTGATATGATTGTGTTAAACCTATCATATATCTTTAAAAACGGGAAAAACAAATCCAAATTTATTGACAGCGAGTTTGGTAAACGAGAGTTTTAGTCCCAATGCAACAACTAATTTTAACGGTGGTGTTTTATGGCTTCACCAGTTTAATTCGAGTTAGAAGTCTGTGTGTAGTCATGTATAAATAGGTAAAGTCTGCGTCAAATGCACAGTTTGCTGTACGTTGATTTGTATGAACAGTACCTAAATGCGTTCCATCGGGACTAAATACCAAAACGCCGCCCGGACCAGTTGAAAAAATAGCGCCAGAGGGATGAATTTTTAACCCATCAAAATTCCCTTTTTCTTTTGACATTAATGCTGTTCCGTCAAAAAATACGCGAGGGTTTGAAACACCCGTTTCAGTAATGTCATAGGCCATGATGCGCGGATAACTGCGATCAGAAATCGTGACATATAGCGTTTTTTGATTGTTTGAAATGGCAATCCCATTGGGTGCCGTTAGGTCATCGATAAGCAATAAAAGTTCACCAGAAGGTGTGTATTTAAATACCCCATTAAAAGACAACTCTCTTATCGGATCATCTGATCCTTTTAGCCCATAAGGAGGGTCTGTGAAATACAAATCTCCGTTCTGGGCATATACAAGATCGTTAGGACTGTTAAATCGTTTTCCATCAAACGAATCCACCACTGTAGAAAAACTTTTTTCGTTCCAACTGCTAAGCTTGGCAATTCGCCTATCCCCGTGCATACAAAGCACCAAATTTCCATTTGAGTCTAATGTTAAACCATTTGAACCCCCTTTTTTGGTACTTGGCGTAATACCCGTATAACCACTTGGCGAAAGAAAAAGCTGTAATCCGTTTGCTTCGCTCCAACGATAGACTTTGTTATTTGGCACATCTGAAAACAACAGAGCATCTAATGCATCTACCCAAACAGGGCCTTCAGACCATTTAAAACCCTCGGCAATAACTTCAACGGTAGCATCATCATCAATATATAAATCAAGTTTGGGGTTAATACGTTCTACATAATTGTTTGTTTGTGCCTGTACAACCCCCAGTTGCATACTAAAACAGACAAGCGTAACTAAAAATATTTTTGATTTATGGACCATGATTTTAAATGAAATTTTTTACAATATATACGGATTATTGGTAATAACCGACTTGTGCGAGTGAATAACTCATAATCATACAATATTTAAAAATACTGTTGGCTAACATGATGATTTAAAGAATTTTAAAAGTTGTATGACGATTAGTGGGGGAGGTTTTTTATTTTAAATTTGAATATGGATATACTGAAAATAGCATTAGACTGGGCGAAAGCAGAGCTTGTTTCAACCAGCTTTTTTATGATTGTTGGTATTGTATTTATATTGACAAGCTTTGGATTTTGGCAGTATGGGAAAACGGATTTAGCTAGAGCTTCTACCGATTGATTTAGTTAAATTGATTAAACGTAGTAATATTTTGTAACTTTAGACAAAACACAATCATGGAACATATTGCTTTAATCTTTCAAGTGGTAGTCGCGGTTTCGGTGTACTACGTGTGGATTTTTAGATATCACAACGTACTCGCTGAATTTACACAGTTTGGCTATTCAGATGTATTTAGAAATTTTGTTGGAGCAGCTAAAATGTCTATTTCGGCACTACTTCTTTTGGGGCTTTGCTATAACGAAATAACGCTTTATGCTGCACTTGGAATGGCCTTTTTTATGTTGAGTGCACAGTTGACGCACCTTAAGGTTAAAAATCCGTTTATACAACGTCTGCCTTCTTTGGTATTTCTTTTGATGTCCTTATTTATTGCTGCTTTTAACTATGGTTTAATTTAGTTCATGGCGCCAATCACAATTATAACTGCATTTACAGGAATATCTTTTATCGCTTACGGAATCAATTCCTTTGTTTCAAAAAGAATGATCCGTGAATTTAAACGCTGGGGACTCGCAGATAAGCGCAAAGCAATTGGGGTGTGTCAATGCATCGGAGGTTTTGGATTACTTCTCGGTTTTGAGTTTAACATAGCCATTACTATAAGTGCCGTTTTTATCATTATTATGATGCTGGTTGCCATTCTGGTAAGGATTCAAATTAGAGATAATATTTCTGACATTTTGCCTGCTATTGCTTACGTCTTGTTGTGTGCAATAATTCTTTATGAGCAACTATAAAGTTAAAAAGAGACTTGGAAATAGTGGTTTAATTCAATAAGCGCCGTGTAAAATTTCTAGCTTTCCATTTTAGTTATAATTACAGTATTGCTTTTTAGATCATTTTACAACTCTATACCAAATGTGTTAAATAATTTTCCTTTAGAGTTTAGCAAAGCGGTTTCTAGTTCTATGACTTTCAACTTATTCTCAATCAGACTAGATTCCCTTGAATTTATTAGGAATAAAGAGCTTTCTCCAATTTCAAATTTTCTTTCTTCCCCTTTTAACAAACTCACATAATCAGAAACAATACCGTCTGCAAGGGTGATTTGATTTTGAAGGGAATTGATTTCTTGCTGAACTGCGTTTAACTTATTTTTTAAAACCCATGATGTTGATTGTATGTCAAAATCAACGGCTTGTAATTTATAATTGGTTAGTTTTAAATCAGCTCTTTCTTTTCTTAAAAACAAAGGGATACGAACACTTACCGCTGCTTTATAATTAGCTGTATTAAAGGAGTTTACAATTTCAGGCGTGTCACTTAAAAAATTGTATTGCATATCAATTTTTGGAAGTAAATTATTTTGCATCAAGCGTCTTTCTATACCCAAACCTTTATACTTGTAGTCTAAGGATTGCAATTTTGGATGGTTCTCTAAATCTAGGTTTAAAGCATTGCTGTTTAATAGTAATACCTCATCAATATAATTTTTAATTTCAGTATCTGGAACTATGTTCGTTTTGATTTCAACAGGTATATCCTCAATCCATAAATAATTTGATAGTGCTAAGGATGCCTTTGTAAAATGTAATTTGGCCTTTTCTAAATGTAACTTTCTGTTATTAACTGCAATTCGGGCTTCGGTAGTGTCAATAGCAGGTTTTTCGCCAAATTCATAACTTCTTATTACCCCTTGCAGTCTTAAGGCTGCATTACTCAGAAACTCTTCATAAACCTTTTTTTCTTGATAAGCTTTTAACCATTGAAAGTATGATTTTGAAGCCTCATAAAGAATATCGTTAACCAATAATTGATTGTCAACTTCTGCTTGTTTTTGGAATAATTTTGCTTGTTTTAGCGTAGCCATTCGTTCATTAATAAGTAAGTCTCTAGCTAATGAAACAGACAACCCCAAATTATATAAACCGTTAATAGGGACATTATCTTCTGGGCTTAAAAATGCCCCTGTGTTTTGCTCAAAATTCCCTTTTAACGCTACGCCATACCAAGTAGGGATTTTAAAAGCAGCATTTAGTTTGTCAAAATAGGCGGTGTTTTTAAAATTCTTTCGATCATAATCTATTTCCAATTTAGGATCAAAAGAACCTCTTGCTTTCAAAAGTTTGGCTTCACTTTCACTAATAATGAGGTTCGCTTGTTTTACAATAGGGTGGTATTTTTTTACATAGCCTAAATATTCTGAAAATGCCAATATATCTGTTTTTTGACTAAATCCAATTTGAACCATCAGAACGCATAATATGTATAAAATACACTTCTTCATTATTGTTATTTTATTACTGATTGTGTTGTATTTGGTTTATAAAAATTTGGTGGAAATCCATTCAATTGGCGCCATAATTCATACCAAATAGGGACATTATCTAATAATGCTATCGTCTTAGCTCCTGAACCTGCTCTGATGCCATCAGGCCACTTGTGATCTTCTTTATCAGGTGCAAGTAATATCCTATACATTCCGTTTTTGCTAATAAAGTTTTCTATAGCTACTACCTTTGCACCATAAGTTCCATAGGATACATTTTCCCAGCCACTGAATACAATAGCTGGCCATCCGTCAAATTGGACACGTACTTTTTCATCAATATGTATTAAGGGCAGGTCGATTGGTCGTACAAAAGTTTCTACTGCTAGTTCATAATCAGCAGGCATAATTGTTACTAAGCTTTCCCCTTGTTTAAAGGTTTCGCCTATCCCTCCTTTTAAGGTTTTATTTATATACCCATTTTGAGGAGCCGTAACAAATTGAAGGGTATTCCGTTTTGTGTAGTTAGAACGGCTATTCTCTAATTTAGATACTTCGGCTTGGGCATTAAATTGTAACGATTGTGCTGTGTATAAGTTGCTTTGCGCTTTAGCAATTTTGTCTGCATAGGTGGTCTTTATACGAAATATTTCAATTTCGGCATTGCTCAAATTGTTTTGTTGAGAAATATATTTTGCTTGTGTAGCTCTTAATTTAATTCGCTTTTCTTCTACATCCTTAGTTGCTTTTAGCCCTTCACTTTGCAGGGCAATAGCACGTTCGTATTGTGTTTGTGCAATAGATTGATTCGTCTTGGCTACTTCCATATCTATTTGGTTGCTTTTTACTTTCAGCTCTGCCTGTTGTAATTTGAGCTTTTGTTCTTCTTGTAAGGCAATAACTTGACTTTGAAGCGCATTTGCCTTATCCTTATAAGCTTGTATTGATTGTGTTATTGATTGAATTTGGTCGCCTGTCCTTTCTACTAACTTATCATCAAAATAATCACTTTTAATTTCAGAGATTCTTAAAATCGTATCTCCTTTTTTTACGTAATTACCCTCTTGAATAAACCACTCCTCAATACGACCAGAGATTTGGGATTGAATGTTTTGCGGTCTTTGATTGGGCTTTAAAGTAGTGACATTGCCGTTACCTGTGATGTTTTGCGTCCAAGGCAAAAACAAAACAATAATAACGAACACCAAAAAAATAATGGACAGTTTGTTAAAATCCCTGTAGTACTTTTTATCGATTACATACTTCCCAGATTTGTAATCGTATAAACTTATTTTATTATGAATAGATTTTTTTGAAATATTCAGCATACCAAATTATTTTGATTGTATGGTTCCTCTTTTTAGGTTTATAACCTCTTTGCAATATGTTTCCCAATAAGGATTACTACTAACAACAACCAGTGCCCAAGTATTGGATGGTCTAGATAAAAAATCAATGATAGACTTCGTTTCTTCTTCACTAAATTGGTCTAATGCATCTTCTAAAATCAAGAGTTTAGGTTTCTTTAAAATAGCTCTTGCCAAGACTATTTTTTTTGCAATAGTGTTAGACATTTGTTTGCCTTCGGGATACAAAACAGTATTTAATCCTTTAGGCAATTCTTTTAAAAAATTTGAAAGTCCAATTTCCTCTAACACCTCCAAAATACTTGCGTCCGAAATAGATGCATCTCCAAAAGTCAAATTCTCTCTCAGTGTTCCTTCAAAGGGAAATTCTTCTGAAAGAGATAAGCCTAAAACCTCTCTATAATGATTAATATTTAATCCTTTAATATTGAAGCCATTTATATACATACTCCCTGAGTTAGGATTTATTATCCCTGAAAGAATACGTAACAAACTTGACTTACCTGAACCGCTCTCTCCTTGAATAATAATTCTACTTTTTGGGTTTAATTGTAGAGAAATGTTCTTTAAAACTGGGGCTTCTCTACCTAGAACATGGTAAGCTACATTATCTAGTTCTATATAAATACCATCGTTAAAATCTATTTTTTTTCCTTCTTGTGATTCCAACGGTTTGTCCACAATTGAGCCTATCTTCTCTATAGAAGTAAGCATGTCGTATAAAGTCTCTAAGCCTAAGATGAGTTTTTCTATGGATGTAATTACCAATAAAATGATGATTTCAGCAGCAACAAACTGACCAATATTCATTTTCTGATTTAAAACTAAAACACCTCCAATGATTAAAAGTCCAGCAGTTATGATGGCTTTAAAACCTATCATTTTAATGTATTGAAATCTTATAATGCTAAAATGACGTTCTCTTGCATTTAAGTAATTCTCAACCAAAATATCATTCTTGCTCAAAGCCAAGCTTGTTTTCCCTGATAATTTAAAACTGACAATAGAGCGTGCCACTTCCTGAATCCAATGAGCCACTTTATATTTGTGTTTGGATTCTTCTAAACTTGTCGTTAACCCTTTTTTGGCAGTGTATTGAAAAACTAAATAAACCGTGCCTAATAAAACAATGCCGAAAACGATAAATGAAGGATGATAAAAGGACAACAATATCAGAGCAAATATAATTTGTAACAGTGCTGAAGGCACATCAATAAGTGCCTTAGACAATCCTTTTTGAATAGAAAGGGTGTCAAAAAAACGATTCGCTAACTCCGGAGGGTATTCATTCCTTAATGCTTCCATTTTAATTTTTGGAAAGCGATAGCTCAGTTCAAAAGAAGCCTTTACAAAAATACGCTGTTGTATCGTCTCAATAATGCGAAGCTGCATTAAGTTTAGAATACCAACAAAAATAACCCCAATGGTTACTAAGATTACTAAAATTATCCAAGAAGTTGATATTTGTGCCCCTTGAATAAGGTTTACAATCGCCTGTATCCCTAAAGGAAGTGACAGTGCCACTAAGCCCGAAAAAATAGCATATAAAAATATTTGCGATATATCTTTTCTTTCAAGTGCAAGTAGCCTTAAAAACCGCTTCCACGGAGTTAATTTATCGTTACTCATCATGCTTTAATATCTAAGGTTTTAAAAACTAAATCGGTTAAAAATTGAGTGGGGGTTATGTCTTTTTTGCAATCTGTTATACTTGGAAAGTGGGCTTTTAAAAAATGTTGATGTAAGCTAGTTTCAATAATTGTACTTGCTAAACTTGCTGGATACTCATAATCTGCATCAACGTGCAAAATCATTTCTTTTATTCGAGTAACTAAGCGTTTGTAAATCTTAAAATAACCGTCTTGATTTTCTTTATCTACTTCCCTAGTCAAGAACGATTTAGAATTTTCTTCAATTATAATTCGATTAAGTAATACTTCATTTATATGCGTATACTTTGAGTCTTCCTCAGTCGTTTTTGTAGTTACCTCAATTGATTTTTTTAATTTATCAATGGGATTTTGAATGCTATGCGTTTCAATAACAAGTTGATACTCTAGCCAAGCCCAATACCAACTCGACAGATAAATTAATAGTTTGTGCTTATTCTCAAAATAACGATAAATAGAACTTTCATTAGAGCCTATTTCTTCTCCTAATTTTTTAAAAGTGAAACAATCAAAACCTATTTTATCAATTAATTCTATACTATGTTCAATAATTCGTTTGCCCAAATCAGACGATTCTGGGTCTTTATTGTAAATAGATTCCTGGACTACAATTTTAAAGTTTGAAAGTATTTTATTCATATTTAAGTAAATTAAATGCAAATATAATAGCAATACTATTAATTTTGCAAATAATATCTTTTATACAGGTTGTTTACTTTAAAAATTGCATCCAACAAACGTATTGTAAAGTACTGCAGTTAATGTCATTTCGGATTTTACTTGTTACAAGTGTACTGTAGAAATACAATCCTAGTGGAGGAAGACTTACGGTTTGATCTTAACAATAAATTAAACACAAGCTCGGATACATTTTTTATATTGTTTAAATTTTAATAATAAATACAATGAAAAAAATACTTTTTACGCTGGCAATACCCTTTTTAATGTTCTCCCAGAAAAATCAAAATGAGGATAGGTTTGTATATGAACTTAGATTTGAAATTAGCGAGAATTCGTCTGTTGCAGACGCTCAAAAACAGTTTTTTACTTTTGCAGACGGTTTTAAGCAAAGTGAATACGCTACGAATGTAATCGTATTACAGCACCACACGGGTGACCGAATGGACTTTAAGATTTTGGCTTTTTCAGACACATGGGACAATCTAAACAAAATGGCTGTGGATGCAGAGTCTTATTTTGCAGCCAATGACCCCACAATGTTTACAGAACCATGGAAAATAGTTCATACTGGAGATAGCATATATGCCGTAAGAAAAAGCCTTGATGAAGGGTGGATTAGCAGGTAAGTTTATTAAAGCTTTCTTTTTAAACATACCCTGTCAATATTTGGCAGGGTTTTTTACTAAAAAAGACTCTATTAAAAAATTGAGGAAAGCCGTTTCTAAAAATATTTTATATTCGTTTTTTTAATCCAATTCATGAAAAAATTAATGCTTGTGGGTGTCGCTATGGCAACCTTAAATGCGTGTTCAACATTTAAATCAGGGCTTACTATTCCAGCAAATCAAACTTTTTTGTTAGGAGAGTTTAACGACAAAAACTATTCCGCAAAGTTGATTAATAGATCAAACTTTACTGTTGCGTTTAAAGCAGTTGACAAAGAATCCGGAACGGTAACACAGGGTTTTGGATTGGCACCAAAGGGAAAAACAAAGGTGTACATAAGCAAATACGAAACAGCCTATTTTAAAAATGAAAATAGTACTGATGTTAAGGTTGATGTCATCCTAAGTAAAGGCGTTGAGGGAATGCGGTATGTTGATAATAAATAAAACCCGCTACGTGAAATAAAGCATAAGAATGAAAGCGGAATGTCGCAAATGGTTTAGTTGCAATCTGAACCTAATCTGTTTAGGTAATATGGATCAGGAGAATTAAAAATTACTTTATTACCATCACATTCAAATGTAAGGGGAGCAACCCATGTATTACCAAAATGCAAATCCACTGTTAGTACATTATTTTCAAATGTGTAAGGATGGATTGCTGGTAAGTGATTCCCATCAGCGGCTTGGAATGATTCATATTGAGATTCACAATCACTACCCACACAATAATACGTGTAACGTATGCCCGCTTCGTAGATATACATGGTATTCAGACTATTTTCTGGATAAACCCACTTGCCTTCAATTGTGAATGCTGTAGGATTGTCATTTGAGACATCATCACTACTACAAGCCATAAGGAAGAATACTGCTATTAATAATAACTTATTCATCTAAATCTTTTAATTTTTTCGAACTCAAATATAAGTAAGTTTATAAGGTTCTTAAAGTGTTCAGAAATAGTACAACTAAAAGAAGAAGATATGCCTATGGTTTAGATTTCTTTATCATTTTTTTTCCAAACTTTTGCTTTAACACAATTTTAAAATAGAAGAAATTGTAAATCACAAAAATGATACATCCGATAATAAACATCAATTTATTATTCATGATTTCTAATTTGAATCTTTTCTTCTTTGCCTAATTGCTATGGCAAAACTGAAAAAGAAAATTCACAAATAATTTTGGTGTTTTTCTTGCGTAAGATTAATCAAATGCCATTAAAAAAAAACCCACCTTACAGGGTGGGCTTTGGTTAGAAATGTGTGATGTAGCGGTTACTACCAGCTCCCCCTCTTGGGCTCGAACCAAGGACCCTCTGATTAACAGTCAGATGCTCTAACCAACTGAGCTAAGGAGGAAAATGTGCGCAAATATAATTTTTATTTACTTGCTATCAAATGACTTTTATAAGAAAATCAATTCATGATGAATCGGTATATATCATTCCCGTTGGCATAAACAAATAAACCAAGCAATAAAATGATACCAACCATTTGAGCATATTCCAATATTTTTTGATGTGGCTTACGACCTGTGAGTATTTCATAGGTTAAAAACACCACATGGCCACCATCTAAAGCTGGAATAGGCAATACGTTCATAAAGGCTAGAATAATCGATATAAAAGCCGTACGCTCCCAAAATGTGCGCCAGTCCCACTTTGCAGGAAACAAACTTGCAATGGTGCCAAAACCTCCCAATTGACTGGCTCCTTTTTTGGTGAAAATAAATTTAAACCCCGCTACATAATCGTAAAGCGTCCAGTAGCCGTAATCAAAACCTTGCTTGATACTCTCCGCTGCCGTATAACTAACATCCGTTGTTTGTGGGCGCGTATCTTTAAAATATACTCCAAAAACCTCATCTTCGGCAACTGGAGTCGTTATTTGTTGGAATTCACCATTGCGTAAAACAGTTAATACAACCGATTCTCCTTCGCGTGTTTCTATTGCGTTTTGCACTTGACGCATCGAACCAAAAGAAGTACCGTTTACACCAACTATGCGATCGTTAGCTAAAATTCCAGCGGCTTCTGCTGCCGAGTTTTCTTTTACCTTTTCAATGATGGCAGGCATATATGGAATAAGTGGGAACATCTCCCCTGCAGCAAAAAGTTGCTTGCCAAATCCTTCAGGAACTGAAATTGTTTCTTTTGTTCCATTTGCATGTGAAACCGTAACGGTTTTCGCGTCACGTAAAAAAAGCCATTTGTTGACATCCATAGCCCCATCAAGAGAAACGCCATCAACATTTAAAACGTGATCTCCTTGTTGAAACCCTATGGCCTGCGCTTGTGGTGTAGGGTCTAAACCATACGTCAATGCCTCATCCGTAATTACGGTTTTGCCCCAAACAAACATGACGATCATGTAAATCAAAAAACCAAGCACCAAATTCACGGTAACCCCACCAAGCATAATAATAAGGCGTTGCCATGTAGGTTTTGCACGGAATTCCCAAGGCTGGGCAGGTTGCGCCATTTGCTCGGTGTCCATGCTTTCGTCTATCATTCCCGAAATTTTCACATATCCCCCCAAAGGAAGCCAACCGATTCCGTAAACGGTCTCGCCTATTTTCTTTTTAAACAACGAAAATTTAACGTCGAAAAAAAGATAAAACTTCTCAACACGTGTTTTAAAAAGTTTAGCAGGAATAAAATGTCCCAACTCGTGGAGTACAATGAGTAGTGATAGACTTAAAATTAGCTGTCCGCCTTTTATAAGAAAAAGTTCCATGGGAAAAAATTAGACGTCAAATGTACGGGATTTGAACGACCTATAAAACGGTATAGGTTGTATCTTTGTGCTATGGAATTGAATTCATTCTTTCGTCGGTTTCGGAAACTAGCTTTGGTGTTATTGGTGCTTTCCATCATCATTGTTGGATTGTTTTATATGGCCTTAAAGCCTAAAGAGGTACTTCCAGTGTTTCAACCAGCTATGGTAACCCCCGAATTGGTAGATGAAAGCATTCAGTTTGTAAAAAAATACCACACCATTGCCCCTTTTTCCATGACCAATCAAAATGGAAAAACGATTACCGAAAAAGAATATGACAACACCATTTATGTTGCCGATTTCTTTTTTACAACCTGCCCAAGCATCTGTCCCATCATGACCAAAAACATGCATATACTACAAGAAAAGTTAGTCGATCTTCCAGAAGTGAAACTGCTTTCATTTAGTGTAACACCCCAGATTGATTCGGTGGCGCAACTTAAACGCTATGCGCTAAAAAACAAGGTAGATGACACGCGATGGAACTTGGTTACAGGTAAGAAAAAAGAAATTTATGAGTTGGCGCGTAAGTCGTATTTGGTAGTAAAAGACGATGGAGATGGCGGCCCCTACGATATGATTCACACTGAAAATTTTGTGCTTGTTGACAAACAAAAACGCATCCGTGGTTTTTACGATGGAACCCAACTAGAAGCTATGGACGACATCCTTCATGACATTGAACTGTTGGTTTTAGAAAAATGATAATCGTCATAAAAATGTTACGTACTTTAACGTACATTTGCTCTTTAAAATTAGTCTAAATAAATGGATTTAACCCTTGCCGATTTAAAGGTTGGAGAAACCGCCATCATTGATTCTTTTGATGTGGAACAGCTACCTATGAAATTAGTAGAAATGGGTTGTCTTCCCGGAAATGAAGTGGGTTTACTTCAGCTTGCGCCCAACAAAGACCCCTTATATCTCAACATCTCGGGTTCACATTTAGCCATTCGCCGAGAGACTGCCACACGTATCTTTATCCGTAAAAAAGGTGAGTAAAAATATCAACGTTGCGCTTATTGGAAACCCGAATACGGGTAAGTCATCGGTATTTAACCACCTCACGGGGCTAAATCAAAAAACAGGTAACTATCCCGGCATCACAGTAGAAAAAAGACAAGGCGTCTGCCGACTCCCAAGAGGTGTCAAAGCGCGTATTTTAGATTTGCCTGGCACCTACAGCCTAAACGCTTCTTCACTTGACGAAAATGTGGTGGTTGAGTTATTGCTCAATAAAAAAGATAAAGACTTTCCCGACGTAGCTGTTGTGGTTTCAGACGTTGAAAACCTCAAACGAAACCTACTGCTTTTTACCCAAATTAAGGATTTAAATATCCCCACTATTTTGGTCATTAATATGTCGGACCGAATGCGCCGTAAAGGAATTAGCATCGATACCCACAAAATGGAACAGCTGCTTCACACCAAAGTGGCACTTGTTAGCGCACGAAAAAATGAAGGGATAGATGTGGTTAAAGAACACATTGCCGCATACAAAACACTATCAACCCAAGCCTGTTTAGATATCAAGAAAATCGATCAAGATTATTTTGAGTCTTTGGAACGTACGTTTAGCAATCAGTCGCTATACAAACTGTGGTTGGTGATTACCCAAGATGTGAATTTTGCTAAAGTGGAGCGTAAAAAGATGGAGGCGGAAAATGCCAATCATATGCGAACCCCCTCATACCTAAAAAGATTACAGCAAAAAGAAACCATCAAGCGCTATCAGTTTATCAATAATGTTTTGAAAGAATGCTACGAAAAAGACAGCAGTAAAGCCACCGATCTTCGTGGAAAACTAGACCGTGTACTGACGCACAAGGTCTGGGGGTTTGTCATTTTCTTTGTGGTTTTGCTTTCCATTTTTCAAGCTTTATACGACTGGAGCAGCGTCCCAATGGACTTTATAGACGCCTCTTTTGTACAACTTAGCGAATGGGCAAAAACATCCATTCCTTCGTGGATGGCGCCCAATTTAATTGCCGAAGGCATTATTCCTGGACTTGGAGGAATTGTAATTTTTGTACCACAAATTGCCATGCTTTTTCTATTTATCGCTATTTTGGAAGAAACAGGATATATGAGTCGCGTCGTATTTATTATGGATCGCGTCATGAGGCGGTTTGGACTCAGTGGAAAAAGTGTGATTCCTCTAATTTCTGGAACGGCATGTGCTATTCCCGCCATTATGGCGACAAGGAATATCGAAAATTGGAAAGAGCGTTTGGTCACCATTTTGGTAACGCCCTTCACGACCTGCTCTGCACGATTGCCGGTTTACCTTATTCTAATCAGTCTAATAATTCCAGATGAACGTATTTTAGGTGCAAATCTGCAAGGATTAGTTCTCATGATTTTTTACCTACTCGGCTTTGGTATGGCGCTATTAGCGGCATTTGTGTTACACAAAATTTTACCACAAAACCAAACAAGTTATTTTGTGATTGAAATGCCAAATTACCGTATTCCACTACTTAAAAATGTAGTACTAACCATATTAGAAAAAACGAAGTCTTTTGTGTTAGAGGCAGGAAAAGTGATTTTAGCCATCTCTATTTTATTGTGGGTTTTAGCATCGAATGGCCCTGGCGAAACATTTAAAAATGCGCCACAAGAAGTAGCCAAATCTGTATCGGTTACTGACGCAACTTTTGACCAACAACTTAGCGCATACAAACTCGAACACTCATATTTGGGGATTATTGGAAAAGGGATTGAGCCTGCCATTCGGCCATTGGGTTACGATTGGAAAATTGGAATTGCCATAGTGAGCTCTTTTGCTGCAAGGGAAGTCTTTGTGGGAACGCTTGCCACCATTTATAGCGTTGGAGAAGACAAAGAAGAAACCATAAAAGAACGTATGGCGGCAGAAACCTACTCCGATGGTAGCCCCGTATTTACATTGGCGTCAGGATTATCATTAATGATGTTTTATGCTTTTGCTATGCAGTGTATGAGTACGTTAGCCATTGTCCGAAAGGAAACCAACAGTTGGCGTTGGCCTGCAATTCAACTTATTACAATGACAATTGTGGCCTATATATGCGCATTGATAACATTTCAATATTTTAGCCTTTGATATGGAAAACCTAATCATCACTTTAGCTGTGTTGTGGGCGTTGTATTTTTTAGTGCAACGATTTCGCCCGAGTAAAAAAGTTGTTGGGGGAGGTTGCGCTTCCAGTAAAGACTGTGGATGCCACTAACTGCCTAGCGCAACGTCTAATGTCATCATTACTACAAATCCGCCAATAAATCCAAGCGTAGCTATATCTGTATATTTGTCTTGTTGGGTTTCGGGAATTACTTCTTCTACCACCACAAAAATCATGGCACCGGCAGCAAAAGCAAGTGCATAAGGTAAAATGGGAGTGAAAAATGTAACCGCAACCGCGCCAATTACACCTGCAATCGGTTCAACAATTGCTGAAGCCTGTCCATAAAAAAAGCTTTTTTTCCTGCTAAGCCCCAATCTGCGCATAGGCATGGAAACGGCAATTCCCTCGGGAAAGTTTTGAATTCCAATCCCAATAGCAAGTACCACTGCTCCGGCAATGGAAGCCTCGGGCAAGCCCGCGGCAACACCTCCAAACAATACACCAACGGCAAGTCCTTCTGGAATGTTGTGTAATGTAATGGCAAGAACCATAAGCGTGGTGCGATGCCATGGCGTTTTTATTCCTTCAGACTCCTTAAAGTTGATGTGGATATGGGGTAATATTTTATCAAGTCCGAAAATAAAAAGCGCCCCAAGAGTAAAGCCAACAGCAGCAGGAATCACTTTTATAAAACCTTCGCCTGGGCTCATATCAATACCCGGCGCAAGCAAGCTCCAAAAACTTGCAGCAACCATAACGCCGCCTGTGAACCCCAACATACCATCCAAAACAGCGCGGTTCATGTTCTTAAAAAAGAACACAAAAGAAGCGCCAAGGGCCGTTAGTCCCCATGTAAATAGCGTGGCGTAAAGCGCGCCAAGGACTGGTGGCGTGTTTTCAAAAAAGTGAATAATGGTATCAAACATAGGGGCAAATATAATTATTCCGTTATTACGATGATTTTTGTAGGTTTGGAAGGGTGAAAAAGAATGAGATTTACGATTATATTTTTGCAGGTGCGGGCGCATCAACCCTGCAAATTGTAAAGCAAATGCTACAAGATGAGCGTTTTAAAAATAAGTCTATCCTCATTTTAGAAGAAAACAGCAATAAAACCAATGATCGTACTTGGTGCTTCTGGGAAGAAAAGTCTAAAGAAGATTGGCATCCTTTTGTACAATGTCAATGGGAAAATATAACGTTCTCGTCTGATACCGCTAAACTTCAAGAGCCCATATTGCCTTATGCATATAAAATGATTCGAAGCAATGCATTTTACACGCATGTGCATGAGCTCATTGGGAAAAACAATAACATGAATTTGAGTTATGAAAAAGTGGAAACTTTTGAAACTCAAGGGGAGGTGGTTCGTGTATCAACGAATAAAAAAACCTACACAAGTAGCTATTTTTTTAATAGTATTTTTGATTGGAATACCGCGCAACAACAATCCAAATTCCCTGTTTTACAACAGCATTTTGTAGGTTGGTTTATCAAAACAGAAGACGACTGTTTTGACCCAAATACAGCTACTTTTATGGATTTTAGCGTGGAGCAAAAAGGCAATACGCGGTTTATGTATGTTTTGCCAATAAGCAAAAATACAGCCTTGATTGAATACACCTTATTTTCTGAACACTTGTTAAATTATGCGGAATATGAGCGTGAAATTCGACAGTATTTGACTCAGAAAAATATCCGAAACTATAACATTACAGAAACCGAGCAAGGGAGTATTCCTATGACTTGCTACCCATTCTCAAAACAGAATAGCAAACGGGTTTTACACATTGGATCAGCTGGTGGTTGGACAAAAGCCAGCACGGGATTTACGTTTAAATTTATTGAAAGAAAAGCTACTGAACTTGTGAATTTTTTGAATGACGAAAGTGATATGCGCCTTTTTGAAAAGCGTACCCGTTTTTGGTGGTATGATTTACTTTTCTTGGATGTATTGGCACAACATAACCACAAAGGAAGCTTCTTGTTTTCTCGGATGTTTCAACGAAATAACCCCAAAACAATCCTTCGCTTCTTAGACGAAAAAACGACTTTTTCAGAAGAAGTCCGCATTATGCAAAGTTTTCCAGTGGGTATATTTGTATGGCAACTTATACGTCGTTTAATGCGTTCGTTGCATTAGCCAGTTCCCAAAAGCAACAAATCGTTGCTTCATTTCTGTGTTGAGATCTACTTTTTCAAGCGAATCAAATGCCTGTTGCGTGTATTGCTGAACAAGCGATAGCGTTGCCTTATCAGCGCCCGTGTCTTTAAAAAGTTGGGTTACGGCAGCTATTTTTTTTGTCTCATCTTTAGGGGTTTCAGACAACCAATTTTCCAATTCATTTTGTTGATTTTCAGTACTATTGCGAAGCGCCAAATGCACCAATACTGTTTTTTTATTCTCTGCAATATCGCCACCAATACGCTTTCCAAAACTGGCTGCGTCGCCAAAAGTGTCCAGATAATCATCTTGTAATTGAAAGGCAATACCAAGTTGCTCGCCAAAAAGATAAAGTTGCTGTGCGTCTTTGCTTGATGCACCTCCAACTACCGCGCCCATTTGCATGGCACAACCCACCAAAACAGCTGTTTTTAAACGAATCATTTCTAAATAATCTTCAATACTTACATCGTTGCGAGATTCAAAATCAACATCGTATTGTTGACCTTCGCAAACCTCAAGGGCTGTTTTACTAAATAGCGTTGTTAGCGATTGAAATAACTCAGGCTCATATCCATTCAAAAAAATATAGGCCTGAACCAACATGGCATCACCCGAAAGTATGGCGGTGTTGATGTCCCATTTTTCGTGTACCGTTTGAGCACCGCGTCGCATACTTGCCTTGTCCATAATATCGTCATGCATCAACGTAAAGTTGTGAAACACTTCCACTGCCTGTGCTGCAGCTAAGGCTTCTTTGGCTGTTTTTCCAAAAGCTTCACAAGCCATAAGTACAAGAACAGGACGCAAACGTTTGCCACCCAAAGCCAATAGATAATCTATGGGTTGGTACAAGCCTTCAGGCAATTTTCCTTGGTTTAAATGCGTTAACGAGCCCGCTATAAGTTTTTGATAAGCAGTTAAAAATTCCATAAAAAGAGATTTTTGTAAAAGTACGTCAAGGATTTGTAATGTGAATATTAAGAAATTATAAACTGAGGAAACTTTTTTGGTGTTTTAAGTTTCCGTGCTATATTTGCGCCTCCAATTGCTATGGAAAAAATTCTTACTTGCTGTTCCGAGATGTTTTTAACGCTGGGGTTTAAAAGCGTTACCATGGACGATATTGCCCAAAAATTAGCCATTTCAAAAAAAACGCTTTATGCCCATTTTCCGAATAAAGAAACACTTGTTCGGGACTGTGTTTTTCATTTCTTTGATCATGTAACCACTGAAATATCACGCATTAGTGAAAAAGCAAGCAACCCTATTGCAGAGTTGTATGACATAAAATTATTCATGATGCAAAAAATCAAAAATGAAAAGATTTCGCCTCAGTTTCAGTTAAAAAAATTCTACCCAGAAATTTTTAATGAACTAAATAAAAAGCAATTAACATTTATGGTACAACAAATGAGCAATAGCCTTGAAAAAGGCGTTGCGTTGGGGTTGTTTCGTGCAAACCTAAACATACCGTTTACGGCAAGACTCTACTTTAACGGAATGATGGGCATAAAAGATCAAAATCTTTTTCCTGCAGGTATGTTCCAACACAGCCAACTCATGACCGATTATTTAGAATACCACGTTCGTGCGATTTGTACCGAAGCAGGAATGGAACTTTTTAACTCCTTTGACAACCATACACATGACTAAACTCTGTCTCTTTCTACTGCTTCTATGCGGTCCTTTTCTCCCTGCACAAGAGCTTGATTTGGAAAGCGCCATTCAGTTGGCAAAAACAAACAATCGCACACTACAAAACTCCAGTAAGGATATTCAAATAGCAAAACAAAAGCGTTGGGAAACCATCGCTGTTGGATTGCCACAAGTATCCTTATCGGCTGGATATATAAATGCCCTAAAACAACCTGTTTCGTTGATTCCTGCCGAATTTTTTGGCGGGCAACCAGGCACGTTTAACGAAGTAATTTTTGGCACTACACAAAGTGCAAACGCGGGTTTGCGTTTGGAGCAACTCATTTTTGATGGTTCGTATTTGGTGGGACTTCAAGCTTCTGAAGTGTATTTACGCATATCTGAACAAGCCTATACCAAAACCGAACAAGTGATAACGCAAGCAACCGTTGATGCATATATCAATGTACTTTTAGCTAAAGCTCAAATAAATGTTTTGGAACAAAATCTTGGAGCAGCACAACAAAATCTTAATGAAATAAAAGCCATTTTTAAAAATGGCCTAACCGAAGAAGAAAACATGCAGCAATTGCAACTTATTGTTTCCTCGCTGCAAACTTCATTAACATACACCAAAAAAATGGCGGCTTTGGCTAAAAACGTATTGCGCTATGTATTGGGTATGGAATTCGATGCGCCACTAACACTGAGCAGTACACTTGAGGGTCTTGCACTCCAATATCAAAGTGAAAACAGCAATGTGCTAACACTAAGCAACAACATTGATTACCAAATGGCGCAAAACGATATTCGATCAAAAGAATTGTTGCTTAAACTTGAACGTTTTAAATCTTTACCAAGGATATCGGCTTTTCTCAGTGGTGGATACGACGGATATAACCAGAGTTTTGAGTTTACCCAGCCTGAGCAAAATTGGTTTGGCAGAGCAAGTTTTGGACTAAACCTCAGCCTACCCATATTTAGCAGTTTTCAGTCACAAGCAAAAAGACAACAAGCAAAACTGGCCTTAGAGCAATCAAAAAATCAAGCCGCCGACGTTGCACAAGAACTCTTGTTAGAAGAGAGTAGGCTTCGTAGTGAGGTACAATTCAATTTGGAAAACCTACAAACCACAGCCACAAATTTGGCTTTGGCTACCTCAATAGAGCAAAAAAATCAAATCAAATTTAAAGAAGGCTTGGTGTCTGGCTTCACGTTGCGCCAAGCGCAAACCCAACTTTATGACGCACAAAATAATTACTTAACAGCAATGCAACAACTTGTTGTTTCCAAAACATCATTATCCCTTTTACTAAATCCTGTAACGCTAAATAAATGAAAAAGATTATTCTTATAACCCTAATTATTGGTCTTGTTATGGCATGTAGCTCTTCCGAAAAACCAGACACAAAATCGCTTATTGACCAACAAGATGTAGCAGGTCTGCGTGCGCGTCAAGCCGAGCTGGTAAGCCAAAACAACACGATTAAAGCAGAATTAAACCGTGTCATGGAAGCCATCGATAAATTTGACAAAACCAAAAAGAAATCTTTGGTTACTGTGTTGCCAGTTGAGAAAACGTCTTTTGAGCACAAAGTAGTGCTACAAGGGGTTGTTAAAACCGATCAAAATTTAGTGCTTAATGCCGAATTTATGGGTGCAGTAAAGGCCATTCATGTAAAAGAAGGCCAAGAAGTAAAAAAAGGAGATTTACTTGTTTCCATTGATGATGGTGGATTGGCAAAAAGTGCAGCGCTTCAAAAAGTGCAGTTGGATTTGGCCAAAACTATATTTGAGCGTCAAGAACGCTTGTGGAAACAAAATATCGGTTCGGAAATTGAATACCTACAAGCCAAAACAGCTTATCAAAGTCAACAAAAAAGCTATGAGCAGTTACAACAACAGTTAAGTAAGGCAACATTATATGCGCCCTTTTCTGGTCGTGTTGACGATATCACTACAGAAGTTGGTCAATTGGTTTCTCCAGGCGTTCACCCTCTTTTAAGACTTGTTAACCTAAGCAGTATGTATGTGGAAGTAGATGTCCCTGAACGTTATTTCCCAAATATCAAAAAAGGAACAATTGCAGAAGTTGAGGTTCCCGTTTTAAATCATACTTACAACAGTAATGTGATACACAAAGGAACACATATTAGTACAGGAAATAGAACGTTTAAAATTACAATTGCTGCTGATAAAACTGTTGAGCTTACACCCAATTTAATAAGCACGGTGCGTTTGGTAGATTATCAAAATCCAAATGCCATTGTGATTCCACTTGAAGTGATTTCTGAAAATTTTTCTGGTGAACAATATGTATATGTCGTAAATGAAAACAACAAGGCTGAAAAACGTTTTGTCAAAACAGGACTTGTTGAGGGCGATAATATTGAAGTTTTAGAAGGACTACGCATATCAGACCGCTTAATTGACGAAGGCGCTCGTTTGGTAAAAGAGAATGAAAACGTACAGATTACAAACGCATTATGAGTTTAGAAAACAAATCCAATAAAACGTTTGGGCTTTCTGTTTGGGCTATTCGTAACAGCACCATAATTTATGTGCTTATGGGAATCTTTCTCATTTTGGGTGGGTCAGCGTACCTGACGATGCCCCGGGAAAATTTTCCAGAAATTACAGAGACCACTATTTTTATAAGTACGCCCTACCCTGGAAATACCGCACAAGATATTGAGCGTTTTATTACCGACCCCATCGAAGATGGCATTAAGGGTATTAGCAATATTTCTGAAGTTACGTCAACTTCACAAGACGATTACTCACTCGTTTCCATTGAATTTGATGAGGATATTCCTGTTGATTTGGCAAAGCAAAAAGTCAAAGACGAAGTAGATGCCGTGAAGGCTTCTGAAGACTGGCCAACTTTTAATAACGCCAAGCTTGAGCCAACCGTTTTTAATCTGAATTTCTCTGAGGAAATGCCCATATTAAATGTGAGTGTTCAAGGAGATTATCCTATAGATTTATTAAATGAATATGCCGATTTATTAGCTGGGAGAATTGAAGAATTAACACAAATAAAGGAAGTTAATATCAGGGGGGCACAAGCCAAAGAAGTTGAAGTTGCTGTTGATACCCGTAAAATGATGGCTTCGCAAGTGAGCTTTAACGATGTAGTACAAAGCATTGCGAACGAAAACATGACGGTTTCTGCAGGGAGTATGCGCAGCGGCGGACAACGAAGAAGTATTCGCATTGTGGGTGAAATTAGCACTCCCAAAGATTTGGAAGCATTTGTAGTGACCAACGAAAAAGGGACCGTGTCGTTAGGCGAAATCGCAACAATCTCTTTTAAAGACCAAGAAACCACCAGTTATGCCCGCGACTTTGGGGCCTCAACGGTAATGTTAGACGTAAAAAAACGAGGCGGTAAAAACCTTATTCAAGCTGCTACAAGTATTCGAGAAATTGTGTTGGACGCCAAAGCCAATGAATTTCCTGAAGATCTAACCGTTACGATTTCCAACGATATGTCTTCGCTTACCCTAAATCAGGTAAACGACTTAGTGAATAATATTTTATTTGGGGTGTTGTTGGTTGTGACCGTACTTACCTTTTTCTTAGGGTTTCGCAATGCTTTGTTTGTTGGGTTTGCCATTCCAATGTCCATGTTTATTTCGTTTGTGATTTTACAAACACTAGGCTACACCATGAACACCATGGTGCTTTTTGCACTAGTTATGGGACTTGGTATGCTTGTTGACAACGGCATAGTAGTGGTCGAAAACGTTTATCGCCTTATTGAAAAAGAAGGGCTTAGCAAAGTAGAAGCCGCCAAAAAAGGCGTAAGTGAAATTGCCTATCCCATTATCATATCTACGGCAACTACCGTTGCCGCCTTTATTCCGCTAGGGTTTTGGCCCGGTATCATGGGGCAGTTTATGATTTATTTCCCCATTACCCTATCAATTGTATTGGGATCGTCGCTGTTTGTAGCGCTTTTATTCAATTCCATGTTGGTGTCCAAATTTATGGACGTTAAGGAAAAAAATCTTTCTCTAAAAAAGCTTATCCGATTGAGTATTGTTCTTATTTCTTTGGGAACTTTCTTTATGGTGATATCACCTGAAACACGAGGGTTAGGGAGTTTCCTTATAACGCTTATGGGGTTATTTTGGCTCTATCGCTATGTTGTCAAGGGACTTGCCAATTCGTTTCAACAATTCTTCTTAAACAACTTAGAGCGTGGTTACGAAAAACTCTTGCAGTTTGCCATGCGTGGGTGGCGTGCCTATGCGTTTGTTTTTGGAACCATCGGGCTTTTGTTTACTTCTTTTATATTGGTGGGGGTTGCAAGTCCAAAAGTGGAGTTTTTTCCAGACAACGAACCCAGTCAAATTATTGTTTATATCGAATATCCGCAAGGAACAGACATCGTTAAAACCAATGATATCACAAAGGCTATAGAGCAAGTTGTGATTAAGACCGTGAGTACGGAAAAGTACATGGACAACGGCGAAAATTTTATGGTAGAGTCGTTGGTTTCGCAAGTAGGATCGGGAGCTGGAAATCCACAAACTGATGGCGGCTCGCAAGCCGAAATGCCGCATCGTGGAAAAATTACAGCCACCATGCGCGAATACAAATACCGTCGTGGTTTATCCAGTGAAGAACTTCGCAGTGAGGTACAACAAGCGCTTCGAGGAAAATTTTCGGGAGTGAGTATTTCGGTGGAGAAAGACACGAATGGACCACCCGTTGGATACCCCGTAAATATTGAAATTTCAGGGGAAGATTACAACGAATTGATTCAAGCTGCTAATGATGTTCGCAGCTACATCATCAAAGAAAACATTCCAGGAATTGAGGAGTTAAAGGTTGACGTTAACCGAAACAAACCAAGTATGGAGGTTGTTGTTGATAGGCGAAAAGCGGGAAGTCTTGGCGTAAGTGCTGGACAAGTTGGTTTTCAATTACGAAGGGCTTTATTTGGTGAAAAAGCTGGCGTTTACAAAAATGATGGCGAAGACTACGACATCAATGTGCGTTTTCAAGAATCTGATCGATACAATCCCTCTGCGCTATTTAATCAAAATATCACCTTTCGTGATATGGCTTCGGGAAGGATTAAAAATGTGCCTGTTTCGGCTGTGGTAGAACGTAAAAATGTAGCAGGATATAGTGCCATCAAACACAAAAATTTACGTCGTGTGGTTACGGTTTACTCCGCGATATTACCAGGCTATAACGCCAATGAAATTGTAAGTCAAATCCAAACCCAAATGCAAGGATTTGAAATGCCAACCGGTACAAGCTATGCCTTTACAGGAGAAATTGCCGAGCAAGAAGAAAATATGCGTTTTTTGTCTCGCGCACTTGGCTTTGCTATTCTTCTAATCATGCTATTATTGGTGTTTCAGTTTAACTCCGTTAGCAAGCCACTCATTATTCTATTTTCTATTTTCATGAGTTTTACAGGCGTAATGCTCGGATTGGTATTCTTTAATATGACGTTTGTAATCATCATGACGATGATGGGGATTATCTCCCTTGCCGGAATTGTAGTGAACAATAGCGTGGTATTACTTGACTACACCCAACTTTTGCTTGATAGAAAACGAGATGAATTGGGCATTGAAAATGACGATTTACTACCTAGAGCGGAGATATTTAATGCCATTGTAGCTGGTGGAAAAGCACGTCTCAGACCTGTATTGCTAACGGCCATTACCACCGTACTTGGTCTTATACCACTTGCCATTGGACTAAACATTAACTTCTTTAGCTTATTTGCAACAGGAGATCCGCAAATTTATTTTGGCGGGGAAAATGTAATTTTCTGGGGGCCACTGGCGTGGACCGTTATTTTTGGACTTACGTTTGCTACGTTTCTAACACTGATTATCGTGCCGGTCACATTTTTCCTAAGCAAACGAGCATCTATTCGTTATAAAAAATGGAAACTTAATTAAGTACGCTTTTTTCGACAATAGCATCAGTCGTTGCATCCCAATACGAAACATTATCGATTCGATTTTGCTGATAGGTAACTTGAGCAATTTGCCCATTTGCCCAAAAAAGCCAGGTGCCGACTTTTGCTCCGTTGTTGTATTCACCTACGGTAACTGGCACGCCATTTTCATCAAAAGATTTCCACACCCCGTGATTTTTTCCCTTTAATTGATATCCTGTTTGGGCAACCGCTCCGTTATCGTGGAACAATGTAATTTTGGTTAACTTACTTATTTTGGTTGCGGTCTTTTGTTGTGCAAAAACAAGTGTTGATGTACATAATAAAATGGTAATTATTAATGCTTTCATAATTTAAAATTTTAAGTTTAGGGGACTAATTTTATACAAATATACAAAAAATTTACAATTGCTTAACATTAAATTAACATTGGGGTCGTTTTACAAGTGTTTTTCGATTGATTAATCGGCTCTGTTTTAGGTCGTAATTCACGAATTAGTCCCTATTTTTGAAAAAATTTTTAAGCATGTACAGAAGTCATCACTGCGGAGCACTAACGGCAGCACATATTGGAACCGAAGTTCAACTTGCGGGTTGGGTTGCCAAAACACGCGACAAAGGCTTTATGTTATGGATAGATATTAGAGACCGCTATGGGATTACGCAATTGGTCTTGGATGAAGAGCGTTCTGATTCCAAACTGATGGAAACAGCTAAGCGCATTGGTAGAGAAACTGTAATTCAAGTTTCGGGAACCGTCTTAGAACGCGAAGCAAAAAATCCAAATATGCCAACAGGCGATATTGAGGTTTTAGTTACTTCAATTGATGTGTTGAGTCCAGCGCAAACGCCGCCCTTTACCATTGAAGACAACACAGACGGTGGTGAAGATTTACGTATGAAATACCGCTATCTGGACATTCGTCGGAATCCTGTACAACAAAGTTTGTTGTTTCGTTCCAAGGTGGCACTTTTGGTACGCAACTTTTTGGCAGAGCACGCTTTTGTAGAAGTAGAAACACCTTATTTGATAAAATCTACTCCCGAAGGCGCACGCGATTTTGTGGTGCCATCCCGTATGAATGAAGGGCAATTTTATGCACTTCCACAATCGCCACAAACCTTTAAGCAACTGCTAATGGTAGGGGGTATGGATAAATACTTTCAAATCGTAAAGTGTTTTAGAGACGAAGACCTCCGCGCCGACCGTCAACCGGAATTTACACAAATAGACTGCGAATTATCGTTTGTACATCAAAATGATATTATGGCATGTTTTGAATCCCTTCTTGCTTTTTTACTTGAAGAAATTCACAGCATTACACCAAAGCCTTTCCCCGTAATATCCTATGAAGACGCCATAAAATCCTATGGAAATGACAAACCCGATATTCGTTTTGGCATGACCTTTACTGAACTTAATGACCTGGCGCAAAACAAAGGCTTTCAGGTGTTTGATGCGCAAGAATTGGTCGTGGGTATTGCTGTTCCTGATGCTGCATCATGGTCTAGAAAACAAATTGACGCTTGGGTAAACTGGGTAAAGCGTCCACAAGTTGGCGCCAACGGCTTGGTTTGGGTAAAATGCAACGAAGATGGCAGTTATAAATCGTCCGTAGATAAATTCTTTGACGCAGATGCCCTGAGCAAATGGGCTGAGGCCTGTGATGCAAAGCCAGGAGATTTGATTTTGGTAATGGCTGGCAATGCAAACCAAACAAGAACGCAATTAAGTGCGCTTCGTATGGCACTTGCTGAGGAATTGGGACTGCGAAAACCAGATGAATTTGCACCGCTTTGGGTTGTTGATTTTCCATTGTTCGAAAAAGACGAAGAAACAGGCGCACTACATGCCATGCATCATCCCTTTACGGCACCAAAACCCGAACACCTCGAAAAGCTGGAAAGCGATCCAACTGCCGTTATCGCACAGGCATACGATTTGGTCCTAAACGGAAACGAAATTGGGGGTGGCTCGATACGTATCCACGACAGAATTACACAAGAAAAAATGCTATCGCTTCTTGGCTTCAGCGAAGAAGAAGCCAAAGCGCAATTTGGCTTTTTGATGGACGCTTTTAGGTATGGCGCACCGCCCCATGGTGGAATCGCATTAGGATTTGACCGCTTGGTTGCCATTTTGGACGGCAAAGAAACCATTCGGGATTATATCGCTTTCCCAAAAAACAACAGCGGTCGTGACGTGATGATTGATGCGCCTGCGCCGCTAGACACAGATCAGCTTGATGAATTAGCCTTGATAGTTAAACCAAAGCCGGAATAAATGAAGTGGGTACTACGGGTTTTATTTGTGCTGGTATTAATCAATATTATTGTAGGCTATGTCATACGACAAGAAAATCTGCTGTTGGGCGAAAAGTGGATTGGCTTATCGGTAGCCATGGCTTTTTTTGTGTTTATGCCCTTGTTTTTGGCACACCGCTGGAAAGGCAAAAAACTTAAAGACTACACCCTTTCACCAGAAAATCTTAAAAAGATGAAGGAAACACTGGAGCCGCCCAAGCGAAAGAGAAAAAGCTAATTCCGCTTTTGCTGGAAAAAGGCATGCAATAAGGCTTTCGCTTCGGTTGCTAAAATTCCTTCTGTAACTTTGGTTTTAGGATGTAAAGGCGTTCCATGTTGACGGTAACCCCGTTTGGGGTCGTCAGCAGCAAAAACTACCCTGGAAATTTGACTCCAATACAAGGCGCCTGCACACATGCTACAAGGCTCAAGCGTAACGTACATGGTACAACCGTGAAGGTATTTTCCGCCAATGGCATTGGCAGCAGCGGTTATGGCCTGCATTTCGGCGTGGGCCGTCACATCTGTTAAGGCCTCGGTGAGGTTATGCGCTCGCGCAATAATGGAGTTGTTTCCTACTATTACCACGCCAACGGGAACTTCTCTTCTGTCTAATGCTATTTGCGCTTCGGCTAGTGCTTTTTTCATAAAAAAGCCATCATCAAAAACCTGTTCCATTACGCCATTTTTTGATACCACTCCAAGGCTTTTCCGTCCGTAAGACTCGCCACATAACTGCTTATATTAAGCAACAAGCCATAGGTGTCTTTTTCAGGCAAAACCAAGGTCTCTGGCAAACATTGCAGCGCAAGTTTGTCAAATGCCGAGGCATTGTTTTCCTGTTTCCGCGTAGCGGCACCTACAAAAACATCCAACAAACGATGAATCACTTGATACCCTTTTAGCTCTTTTTCAATGACTTCTTGCGCCTGATAGATATTCCGAACGCTAAGGCTTATAATGTCATTGATTTGAGCGCTGTACTTACTCTTATCGGTGAGGGAAGTGGTACAATTCCCGCTCATAATTTCAGCCTCATGCGCCATAAAAAGTTCCGCAGCTTCTTGAATAAGCGTACTAATCGACAAGGCTCTTAAATATCCCAATCGGTCTTTTTTGGTGGTCAGGGTTTGGTACTTTTTTGTGTTAATATTGTCTTTGACGAGATTAATAAGGTACTCTAATGCATAATCTTCAGATATCCACCCTAAGTTAATCCCATCTTCAAAGTCAATAAGGGTGTAACAAATATCATCTGCTGCCTCTACCAAATACGCCAATGGATGACGGAGTATGGTTCCCTTGGATTGCAGCAGTCCTAAGTCGGAGGCAACGGCAGTATAATCGTTTTGCTGGGCTTGGAAGAAACCAAATTTTTTATCGGCAACATGTTTCGAAGGTTTATATGGCAATGATGCTTTTGGGTATTTGGTGAACGCGCCTAGTGTGGCATAGCTGAGACGAAGTCCGCCGGGAATTCCAGGTCTCGATTCCATTAAAATTTTAAGCCCATTGGCATTACCCTCAAAATGGGTAAGGTCGTGATACTGCGTTTTTGTTAGTTGGTCTTTAAAAGCAGCGCCGTTTCCATTAGAAAAATAATCGCCGATAGCCTGCTCACCGCTATGCCCAAAGGGAGGGTTTCCAATGTCGTGTGCTAAAGAAGCTGCGGCCACAATGGCACCAAAATCGTTGCTCGTATAGCCTAAGGTAGCAAGCTCTGGATATTTGTGTAACAGTTGCTGCCCAACCATACGCCCAAGGCTTCTGCCTACTACAGAAACTTCGAGTGAATGCGTCAAACGGGTATGAACAAAATCGGTTTTAGAAAAGGGAATAACTTGTGTTTTGTCTTGCAAGTTTCGAAACGCAGCAGAGAAGATAATACGGTCATAATCTACCTCAAAACCACTACGAGTGGGGTCTTGTTCAGCGCGAAGTCGTTTTTGTTTGTCGCCGTGACGACGTAGTGAAAGTAATTGTTCCCATTGCATGGGTGCAATTTAGGAAGAATTTTATGGGAATTTGATAGAACTGGTTAACAATAAATTAACCTAAAAAGGCTGTTTTGATAACAACCTGTTAATCTTCACTTCATTTGAAAGCCATTCTTTTGTGGCGAAACAAAAAATAATGAATCTAACATTTAAGGAAAGTCTAAATCTTCTTATAATATTTATTTCTCTTATCACATATGCACAAAATGGCACTTTAGAAGGTGTGGTTTTGGATAAAGAACTCGATAATTCCCCACTGCCATTTGCAAATGTATTTGTAAAAGGAACCTCTATTGGAACAACCACTGATTTTGATGGAAACTTTTCTCTAAACAATGTTCCTCCAGGAACATATACAATTGTTTTCAGTTTTGTTGGGTATGAAACCCTTAATTTGGACAACGTTGTCGTTCAGCCAAACAAGTTTACGCAGCTATCTGTTAGCTTAGGACCAGGAACAAACTTACTTGACGAAGTTATTGTGCAAGTGGTTACAAGCCGAGAGCGAGAAGAAGCCTTGCTTTTAGACAGAAAAAAAGCAGTTTCTATTAAAGAAAGTATTGGTGCTTCAGAGCTTTCCAAGCTTGGTGTTAGCGATGCTGCAGGCGCTACAACCAAGATTTCTGGTATTGGTAAAACTGAAGGTTCTGGTGAGGTTTTTGTGCGAGGATTAGGAGACAGATATTTATATACTACACTTAATGGACTTCCTATTCCTTCTGATGATGTGGATAAAAAAAATATTAATCTTAATTTGTTTTCAACTAGGTTGATAAAAAACGTCTCTGTGTCCAAAACTACCTCAGCCGCTTTCTCGGCTGATCAAGCATCTGGAAACATCAATGTTGAATCAAGAGATTTAGGAAATAAAGACGTTTTTAATGTTTCATTCAGCGCAGGAGCTAATGGGAATGTTGTTGATTCAGGCCAGTTTAACAACTTTGTTGTTTCGCCAAATCAAGAAGATATTTCTTTTGGATTTTATTCTACTGGACTCAACACCAAAGAAGCAATTACGCAACAAACCTGGAATACCACCAAAGAAGATTCACCCATAGATAGGTCAGCTTCAATTAGTTTTGGTAAAAAAATAAATGAAAAAATAAAGATGCTTGCTACTATTGGTCAAAGCACTTCTTATGATTATACAAACGGAGAGTTCAGAAGATTCCGTTCAAACTTTATAGATGATTCTATCCCCGATGCGATTACTTACAGAAAAACAATTTCGACCTCTGCCTTAGTTGATGTGAATTACCGAATTAATGATAAAAATTCTTTAAGTGTAAATGCTTTACTTATAAATAAAATTGCGGACGAGGTTTTTGAAGGGGGTCGTGAAGGAACTGCTACTATTTTTGAGGAGTCTGATCCAGATGAAGGTCTATTTCAATTCATACGGGACCAGAACTTAAAGGAAACTTCAGTTTTAGTTGGTCAAATTCATGGAAAACATGTAGTGTCTCCCAAGTATAAGATTAACTGGTCTGCCGGATATAATATTTTAAATGCAAACGAGCCTAATCGTATTCGGAATGAATTGAACTTCAACGAAAATATTGTTGAATTGGGTAGAACTGGGAATACCCAGCAGAGAAAAAGTTATCAATTAATTGAAGACAATGAGGTCAATGCTCTTGTTAACTCAACATTGACATTGATTGAGAAAGAAGAAGGTGAAAGCTTGACATTAGATTTTGGTGGTAATTTTAGATTTAAGCAACGTGACTTTAAATCTCAGTATTTTGGTGTAGATACTCCAAGAGGTGTTTTTATAAATCCAGAATCTATTGATGAGGTTTCGGCCATTTTCACGCAACAAAACTTTGATAATAACCAGCTTAGATTATTTGAAGAAATTCCAGATACATATGATGCAGAGCTATTGGCTTATGCTGGTTATTTATCCACAACATATAATCTTGGAAAATTCATATTACAGTGTGGTCTTAGATTTGATTTATCACAAATAAATATTGCTTACAATGCTGCTCAAGCACCAGGAGGTAGAGAAGGAAGTAGAACAAAAAAATATGATCGCTTTTTCCCTTCATTCAATATTAAATATGCAGCAAGTGAAAAGCATAGTTTCCGAATTGCAGGGAGCATAACACAAACACTACCAGAGTTTAAAGAAATTGCACCGTTTCAGTATGTCTCACCAACCGGCTTGATTACGTTTGGTAATGCTGATATTGTGGCTTCCAAAAACTTAAATTTAGACATGAAGTGGGAACATTTCATCTCAAATAATGAATTAATTTCGTTAAGTACCTTCTACAAAGGAATAAATGATCCAATAAACGCATCTGTTACCAGAGGTTCAACAGGCTATTTCTCATTTTTCAATACAGCAGAAAAAGCTACAGTATATGGGATAGAATTGGAGTCGAGAGTTAATCTTATTACAGTTGACGAGCGTCCAACACTTCGACTAAATTTTAATGCTACTAGAATGTGGCACAAACAAGATTTGAAAGATGTATATGGCGAAGACGGTTCAATTACCGAAACATTCAAATACAAAGACATTACAGATACCGGGTTACAAGGAGCATCTGATTTGATTGTCAATACTTCTATCAATTACACTACACTAAACGAGAATCCATTTGAGGCTACAGTAGCGTTTAACTATGCCTCTGAAAAAATTGTAATTCTGGGTGGTCCAGAAGACCAAGCAACAAAAGATATAGACTATAACGATGCTATTGTCGAAAATGGAATTCCCTATTTAGACCTTATTTTCAAAAAAACATTTAATGAGAGATTACAGGTAAGTATAAATGCTAAAAACTTACTCAATCCTCAAATAAAACTTACTCAATTGGTAAACAACCCAGTGATGGGCACTGAGATCAATGAAACCGTACTTTCTTACAATAGAGGAAGACAAATAAGCATAAATATTAATTATAATTTCTAATATCACGATGAAAATTCAAAACTATATATATTCAACATTGCTTAAAACTACGCTAGTAATGCTAAGCATATTATTCTTCGTTGCTTGTGACGACGACGACGAACCAGCACTTCCTCCTACTCCTGTTGAGGATACTGTGTTGACGGGAGATCTTACAGAAGATAGAACACTTCTTGCTACTGAAGAATATGCTATAAAAGGCGCTTACCTTGTAAAAAGTGGTGCTACGCTAACTATTCCTGCTGGAGCTGTACTTGTTTCTGAAGTTGGAACTGGCAACTATATTGCTGTTGAGCAAGGTGGTAAAATTGATGTACAAGGGACTGCATCTGCTCCTGTTGTAATGCGCTCTGCCGAAAGTAATCCTGGTGACTGGGGTGGTCTTCTTATATGTGGAAAGGCTACTACAACTGAGGGGGTTAATGCAACTGCTGAAGTTGGAGGCTTAATTTACGGTGGTAATGAAGATAGTGATAACTCAGGATCTATCAACTACCTTATTATTAAAGGTGCTGGTGCACAAATTAACTCTGAGTCTCAATATAATGGTTTAACATTATACGCAGTTGGTTCTGGAACTAAAATCAACAATGTTGCCGTAATTGATGGTGATGACGATGGAGTTGAGTTCTTTGGTGGTACTGTTTCTGCTACAAACTTATACTTTGAAAATAACTCCGATGACTCTATAGATTGGACAGAAGGCTGGAATGGTACCATTACAAATACATACGTTAGTCATACTATTGCTGGTTTCTCAACTGTAGTTGAGGCAGACGGGGCGAATAATAACCCAAGAATTATTGACCTTACGGCAGTTTCAACTGTTGGTGGTACTGCGCTTCAGTTTAAAAAGCAATCTGGTGCTACTATTGTTGGGCTATCTCTTCAGGGATATGAAACGCGTATCGACATGAAAGACAACGGAGCTTTAACTAATGTAAAAATAGAAGGAGTTACCGCTAATCCTGCTTTAGGATATGATGGTACTGCTACTGTTGATATTGCAGACTTTGCTTGGGCAACTAGTAACACAGGTGGAGGAACAGAAGATGCAACACTTTCTGGTGATTTGACTTCTGACCGAGTTCTTAACTCAAACGTTGAGTACACTATTGATGGTGCATTTTTAATTAAAGATGGTGCCAAGTTAACTATCCCTGCAGGAACTGTGCTTGTTTCTAAGGTTGGAACTGGTAACTATATCGCTGTTGAGCAAGGTGGTATGATTGATGTACAAGGAACTGAATCTGCGCCTGTTGTGATGCGATCTGAAAACAGCAATCCTGGAGACTGGGGTGGTCTTCTTCTTTGTGGAAAGGCTACAACAACTGAGGGTATTAATGCAACTGCTGAAGTTGGAGGTCTTATTTATGGAGGTGATGTAGACGATGACAACTCAGGATCTATCAACTACCTTATTATTAAAGGCGCTGGTGCACAAATTAACTCTGAATCTCAGTATAATGGTTTAACACTATATGCTGTTGGTTCTGGAACAACAATTTCAAATGTTGCAGTGATTGATGGTGACGATGATGGAGTAGAATTCTTTGGTGGAACCGTTTCTGCAACAAACTTATACTTTGAAAACAACTCTGATGACTCTGTAGATTGGACTGAAGGTTGGAATGGTACCATCACAAATACATTTGTACACCACACAATTGCTGGTTTCTCTACTGTTGTAGAAGCAGACGGAACAAACAACAATCCTAAAATTGTAAACCTTACAGCATTTTCTTCTGTTGCTGGAAAAGCTCTACAGTTTAAAAAAGAATCTGGTGCAACTATCACTGGGCTTTCACTAATGGGTTACGCTACTAGAATTGATATGAAAGACGATGGTCCTTTAGCCAATGTTGTTATTGAAAGTGAAGCTGCTCATCCATCACTTGGTTATGACGGTGCAGCAACCGTTAATATTTCAGATTTTGCATGGGCTACAAACAATACGTCTATTCCAACTGAAAACACAACACTTTCTGGGTCTATTAACTCTAACAGAGTGTTAAACTCAACAAAAACATACCTTATTGACGGGGGTGTTCGCGTAAAAAATGGTGCTACATTAACTATCCCAGCTGGAACAACGATTAAGTCAACTGTAGGAACAGGGAATTTCCTTGCTGTTGAAGTTGGTGGAAAAATCAACCTTACAGGAACAAACGACCATCCTGTAGTAATGGATTCTAACGCAGCTACTCCTGCTCCTGGTGACTGGGGTGGATTACTTCTTTGTGGTGATGCTAATACTACCGAAGGTTCAAACGCAGTTGCTGAAGTAGCAGGGCTTATTTACGGTGGTTCTGACGATGATGATAACTCTGGAACGATTGAATATCTAGTTATCAAAAATGCTGGTGCACAAATCAATTCTGAGTCACAGTACAATGGTTTATCTCTTTATGGAGTTGGTTCAGGTACAACAATTTCTAATGTTGCTATCATTGACGGTGATGATGATGGTGTTGAATTCTTTGGCGGAACTGTTTCTGCTACAAATCTATACCTTGAAAACAATTCAGATGACGCTGTTGACTGGACTGAAGGTTGGAACGGTACAATCACAAATACATATGTGAGCCATACTGTAGCTGGTTTCTCTACTGCAATTGAAGCAGATGGAGATAACGGGAACCCTACAATTACTAGTTTCACTGCTGTGTCTACAGTAGATGGTACTGCGCTTCAATTCAAAAAGCAATCTGGGGCTACTATCACTGGCTTACACCTTTCAGGTTATACTACTCTTATTGATATGAAAGATAATGGACCTTTAACCAACATTCAAATTGAAGGTGCCGATGCAAATCCTCAAGGGACTTACGATGCTGCTGCCGTTGACATTTCGTCATGGACTTGGTTTAAATAAGACATATCTTTACTTAACAAAAGGATAAACAAAAAGCCTCCATTTTTATGGGGGCTTTTTGCTATTATTGCCAAATGGATTTTTACCTCATTATCATCATTGCCTTAGCAGTGCTTGCCACCGCCGATTTGGTCGTGGGTGTTAGCAACGACGCTGTTAACTTCCTTAACTCGGCTATTGGGTCTAAAGCCATCAGCTTTAAAACGGTGATGATTATTGCCAGTTTGGGTGTAGCCGCAGGGGCTATTTTCTCTAGCGGACTTATGGAAGTTGCCCGAAAAGGTATCTTTAATCCAGATTTGTTTTATTTCGATGAAATCATGGTCATTTTTATGGCGGTGATGCTCACCGATATTTTACTCTTAGACTTCTTTAACACTCTTGGAATGCCTACCTCAACTACGGTGTCCATTGTCTTTGAACTATTGGGCGCTGCCGTAGCCATATCACTGGTAAAAATATATTGGGGCAATGCCGATGAATCGCTTTATGAATTTATCAATGTTAGCAAGGCATCACAGATTATTTTAGGCATACTGCTTTCGGTATTTATTGCCTTTACGGTAGGTGCGGTCGTGCAATACATCAGTAGGCTGATCTTAACCTTTCATTTTAAGGAAAACCCTAAATGGATGGGTGCTGTTTTTGGAGGGATTGCCCTAACAGCAATCACGTATTTTATACTTGCTAAGGGCATTAAAGGAACCCCATTTGCAGATAACACCTATGATTTTCTTGGAGGGGTATCGCTTAAAGAATTTGTAACCACACAGGCCCAACGCGTACTTGGTGTGAGTTGGCTGATTTGGACATCACTCTCTTTGTTCGCAACCTATATTTTCCGTACCGATATATATAAACTTGTTATTATCGTGGGAACCTTTTCGCTGGCATTGGCATTTGCCGGCAACGACTTGGTGAATTTTATTGGCGTTCCCATTGCCGCATGGCAATCCTACGAAGCGTGGAAAGTATCGGGTGTTACCGCCGAACTTTTTAATATGTCGTTCTTATCGGCAAAAGTAGCAACGCCAACGGCACTACTCATTATTGCAGGCTTAGTAATGGTTATAACATTGTGGTTTTCATCTAAGGCGCAAGAAGTACTTAAAACCTCTATCGAATTATCGCGTCAAGACCGTACAAACGAACGCTTTGAGTCAAATGCATTTTCGCGTAGTTTGGTTCGGGCTTTTGTGGGTTCGGTACGTGTTGTGGAAGCCGTTACGCCATCCATCCTTACAGAAAAAGTGAAGGCGCGTTTTATGCCTACAAAAGCAAAGCGCTATGCAAAACCCGAAGACGCTCCCGCATTTGACAATATTAGAGCATCCATAAACCTTACAGTGGCTGCAGTACTTATCTCCATTGCAACGTCTTACAAACTGCCCTTATCAACCACCTACGTTACGTTTATGGTAGCTATGGGAACTTCACTCGCCGATCGTGCTTGGGGTGCAGACAGTGCTGTATATCGTGTAGCAGGGGTCCTAAATGTAATTGCAGGGTGGTTTCTAACTGCCATTACAGCATTCACTGCTTGTGGCATTGTAGCGGTCATTATTTACACGGGTAAATTACCCGCTTTATTGGGACTACTCGTTTTGACTGTTTTTTTGCTTTTCAGAAATTACCGTAAGCACAAAGGCAATGTGGAAGAATCTAAGCGTGAGCGTGATTTGCAAATGATTGAAAGCTCATCCGTACAAGGCATCATAGTAGAAAGTGCGTACAATGTATCAATGATGGTAAACAAGTGTAACGATATTTTTCTTGTTTCTGTGAATGCGTTAGCAAAACTAAACGCTGAAGAACTTCGAATCGCAAAAAGAGACGTTGTACGTCTTAACAAAGAAATTGAAAAACTACGCAACGAGCTGTTCTATTTTATCCAAGAAATGGATGAAGAAAGTGTGGCAGTAAGTCATTTCTACATCAACTTGATTAGTATTTTGGAAGATATGGCGCAATCGTTAGAGTACATTACCAAGGCGTCGCACAAACACGTGAGCAACAATCACCGCCAGTTGAAGTATTCACAGATTAAAGAACTCAAAGAAACCCAATTGGATTTGGAAGAATTATTTGCAGAAATCCGCTTTGCTTTTGATTTGACCGATTTCAATGCTGTTAGTAAAATACTTCCTAAGAAAGAAATCCTTTTTTCAAACATTGACAAAAAGATAAACCAACAGGTACTTAGAACGCGAAGTAAAGATGAAAAGAGTCCTAAAAACACCACACTTTTCTTTAGCTTAATGATAGAAACCAAAGATTTGATTGTCGCTACTTTTAATTTAATTGAACTTTACTATCTAAAGTTCGATCCAAAAATAGCACCACGAAAAATCAGTGAGGAACAAAAAGACCGCTAACAAAAAAAGCGCTACGTTAGTAGCGCTTTTTTTATGTTACTAATTCATTTATGATCCGCACATTAGACAGTCGTCGTCGTCACTTTCCTTGGACTTGGCTAACATTTCCTTTAGCTCAGACGGAGAAAGTGGCTCAACGGCAACCGATGCTTTTGCAGCGGGCGTAGTAGCAACCTCAGCTACTGGAACAGCTTCTGTCTTTTTCTTGACAGTAAATTTAATTGCATCCACAGCCGATTTTGTACGTAAATAATACATTCCTGTTTTTAAACCCGACTTCCATGCATAGAAATGCATCGAAGTAAGTTTTGACATCGTTGCGCCTTCCATAAATAAGTTCAGCGATTGTGACTGATCAATGAAATATCCGCGATGGCGTGACATGTCAATAATATCTTTCATGCTCAATTCCCAAACCGTTTTGTACAGCTCGCGAATATCGGCTGGAATCGTTTCTATATGTTGGATAGAACCGTTTGCACGCATCAATTCTTGTTTCATGTCCTCATCCCAAAGACCAAGGTTCACAAGATCTTCTAAAAGATGTTTGTTCACCACAATAAACTCTCCAGACAATACACGGCGGGTGTAAATATTAGAGGTATAAGGCTCAAAGCATTCGTTATTACCCAAAATTTGAGAAGTAGATGCGGTTGGCATGGGTGCCATTAATAGTGAGTTGCGTACACCGTGTTTCTTGATTTCTTTGCGAAGTCCGTCCCAATCCCAACGACCGCTGAGTTCCTCATCTTTAATTCCCCACATATTGTGTTGAAACTCTCCTTTAGAAATAGGCGACCCTTTGTAAGATTGATAAGTTCCTTCCACTTTTGCCATTTCTTTGGATGCTGTAAGCGAAGCAAAATAAATGGTTTCAAAAATTTCTTGATTGAGCGTTTTGGCCTCTTCACTTGTAAAAGGTAAGCGCAGTTTGATAAAAGTATCCGCAAGTCCTTGTACGCCTAAACCTACAGGTCTGTGACGCATATTTGAGTTCTCGGCTTCTTTTACTGGGTAGTAGTTGCGATCAATAACCTTGTTGAGGTTTTTGGTTACACGAACGGTTACATCGTATAATTCTTGATGGTCAAATGCACCGTCTTTTACAAACATCGGCAGTGCAATGGATGCCAAATTACAAACCGCTACCTCATCTTTGGAAGTATATTCCATAATTTCGGTACACAAGTTTGAAGAACGGATGGTTCCCAAATTCTTTTGATTCGACTTGCGATTGGCTGCATCCTTATACAGCATATATGGCGTCCCGGTTTCAATTTGCGATTCTAAAATCTTCTCCCAAAGTTCACGTGCTTTGATGGTTTTGCGGCCTCTGTTTTCCGATTCGTATTCAAGGTATAACTTTTCGAATTCTTCGCTGTGACAGTCATATAATCCCGGACATTCGTTAGGACACATCAGTGTCCATTCTGCGTTTTCTTCTACCCGCTTCATAAACAAATCTGGAATCCACATGGCATAGAACAAATCGCGTGCGCGCATTTCTTCTTTTCCGTGATTTTTCTTTAAATCCAAGAAGTCAAAAATATCAGCATGCCATGGCTCTACATAAATGGCAAACGAGCCTTTACGCTTTCCTCCACCTTGATCAACATATCGCGCAGTATCGTTATAAACACGGAGCATGGGTACAATTCCGTTAGAAGTACCATTTGTCCCTGCAATGTAAGAACCTGTAGCACGTACATTGTGGATAGATAGTCCAATACCGCCTGCAGACTGTGAAATTTTTGCTGTCTGTTTTAGGGTGTCATAAATACCGTCGATGCTGTCATCGCGCATGGACAACAAAAAGCATGAAGACATTTGTGGTTTTGGCGTTCCAGAGTTAAAAAGCGTTGGTGTAGCGTGTGTAAAATAGCGCTTCGACATCAGGTGGTAGGTCTCGATAGCAGCGTCTAAGTCGGTTGGATGAATCCCTACGGAAACACGCATCAGCATATGCTGTGGACGCTCGGCAATCTGGCCGTTAATTTTTAGTAAGTAAGAGCGCTCGAGTGTTTTAAATCCAAAATAGTCATAGCCAAAATCACGGTTGTAAATGATGGTAGAGTCGAGTAAATCGGCATTTTCTTGGATTACGTTATGTACTTCTTCAGACAGCAATGGCGACTTCTTCTCGGTACGTGGATTCACATACTCAAAGAGATCGGTCATGGTTTCCGAAAAAGACTTTTTGGTGTTTTTGTGTAAGTTAGAAACGGAAACACGTGCTGCAAGTTGGGCGTAATCAGGGTGCACGGTTGTCATGGACGCGGCAGTTTCTGCAGCAAGGCTATCAAGTTCAGAAGTGGTTACTCCGTCATACAAGCCTTCAATAACTTTCATGGCCACTTTTACCGGGTCAACAAGCTCATTTAATCCATAACACAGTTTACGCACGCGTGCTGTAATCTTGTCGAACATAATAGGCTCTTTGCGCCCGTCTCTTTTTACTACATACATCCTTTATAAAGTTTTTATTGGTTAATCCCTCGCGAGTCCCTTTAGGACCAACGTTACCTGTACAATGTTACGAGGCAGACTAAAAGTCGTCTCCGAACGAGTACTTTTCTTCTTTTTCTGTTTCTTGGTTCATCACGCCCGCTTTTTGGTATTCAGACACACGCTTTTCAAAGAAATTTGTTTTTCCTTGAAGCGAAATCATGTCCATAAAATCAAAGGGGTTAGATACGTTGAACTCTTTTTCTAAGCCAAGTTCTACAAGTAGGCGATCGGTAACAAACTCTAAGTACTGTGTCATCAGTTTGGCGTTCATTCCAATAAGACTCACTGGAAGGGATTCCGTGATAAACTCACGCTCAATGTTAAGCGCGTCAATGATAATTTCTCTAATTCGATCTTTTGGTACTTTGTTTACCAAGTGTGTGTTGTGCAAGTGAACAGCAAAGTCACAGTGCATACCCTCATCACGAGAAATTAGTTCGTTTGAAAACGTTAGCCCTGGCATTAAGCCGCGTTTTTTAAGCCAGAAAATAGAACAAAACGCTCCTGAAAAGAAAATACCTTCAACCGCTGCAAAGGCAATAAGACGTTCCGCAAAAGAGTCGGAATCTATCCAACGAAGTGCCCAATCTGCTTTTTTCTTAATGGCAGGGAATACCTCAATGGCTTGAAAAAGGCTGTTTTTTTCTGCTTCGTCTTTTACGTAAGTGTCAATAAGCAACGAATAGGTTTCCGAGTGGATGTTTTCCATCATAATTTGAAACCCATAGAAAAACTTTGCTTCGCTATACTGTACCTCATTTACGAAGTTTTCAGCTAAATTCTCATTTACAATTCCATCAGAAGCAGCAAAAAATGCCAAAATGTGCTTTACAAAATAGCGCTCATCGTCGTTGAGTTTTGTTGACCAATCTGTTAAATCTTGATGTAAATCAATTTCTTCTGCTGTCCAAAAACAGGCTTCTTGCTTTTTGTACCACTCCCAAATATCGTGGTGTTGAATAGGGAAAATAACGAAGCGATTCTTGTTTTCAGACAAAATGGGTTCTACAGAAACTGACATAATTTTTTTTTAAATGTTAAAGTGGGATGCTTAGTGCTTTACAAATGTTCCAAAAATTAAGGACAAATGAAAGGCATACTTTTCCACAATGCCTTATAGTTTTTAACAAAAATTAAGGTTTCTCCTACAAAAACAACTGTAAAAACTTAATTTTAATATGCTGATTTAAAGCATGTTAAAAACGGTCTTATGGGAAGCAAGGCATTTATTCTTTTTGTTGATTTGCGAATTCTTGTGCTGCCGTATGCAGCGCATCATACCACGCTTTTCCAAACTTTCGCACTAGCGCAGTTTCCACAAATTGATACAACGGGCGTTTTAAAGCCGCGCCCAAGTCACAACCAGCGCTACAAATAGACCATTCGTGGTAATTAACCGCTACAAAAGCACTGTATTTTTTTACCCGTACAGGATATAAATGACACGAAATGGGTTTTTGTAATTTGGTGTCTCCATTACGATGTGCTTGCTCAATACCGCATTGCGCTATACCCTTTTGGTCATAATTTATGTAGGCACAAGCCTTACCGTCTATAAGTGGGGTTTCCCATTCTTTAAAAGCATTTTGAGTAGCAACCCCTTGTGACTCGAGCGCGGAAATACCGTCTTTTGTCAAATAAGGTTTTACTTGATGCCAATGCGCTTTTAACTGCTCAATCTCTTCCAATTCTAAAGGAGCGCCTGCCTCACCTTCTACACAACAGGCACCTTTACATGCCGATATATCACACGTAAAAGCTTGCTCAAAAAGTGTTTCAGACACCAATGTATTACCCAACTGGAACATGCCGCTAAACTACAATTTTGATTGCACAAAAAAAGTATCTTTGATTCATGCTTGATATAAAAGAAATTGTGACCTGTACCATGGTACTCTTCGCCGTAATTGACATTGTTGGCAGTACGCCTATTATCATTGGACTCCGTCAAAAAGTTGGTCACATCCAATCAGAAAAAGCCTCGCTTGTTGCGGGTATCATAATGATTGCCTTCCTTTTTTTGGGTGAAAGTATCTTAAGACTTATTGGAATTGACGTAAACTCCTTTGCCGTTGCGGGCGCACTCATCATATTTTTTATGGCGCTTGAAATGATTTTAGGCATCCAGCTTTATAAAGATGAAACACCTGAAACAGCGTCTATAGTACCCATTGCATTTCCGCTCATTGCAGGTGCAGGCACACTGACTTCTCTACTGTCTTTACGGGCAGCTTATGATGTATTGAACATCATCGCTGCCATTGTAATCAATATCGCAATCGTTTATATTGTACTGAAGTCGTCCAAACGCATAGAACGCGTATTAGGACAATCCGGCATCAATATTATCCGTAAAATATTTGGTGTAGTACTAATGGCAATTGCCGTAAAACTTTTTGCTGGTAATGTGCAGCAATTGTTTACGTAATCTAAAAGATACGCTGTTGCCAGAAAATACGTTAAGGTTTAAGCAAGTTTTACGTCGCTCGCTGCCTTACCTCTTTTTCCGTCAACAATTTCAAATGTTACGCTGTCGCCTTCATTAATTGATAGACCGTCTAGCGCACTGATATGTACAAAAACATCTTCTCCTGAGTCAGTAGTAATAAAGCCAAAACCTTTTGACTCGTTGAAAAATTTAACTGTGCCTTGCATGTGTAATAAATAATTTGAGCAAGATTACGACAATTATTTAGATTTATACCCTAATTTGATGAATTATATTTTAGCTTAAACTAAATCTAACATACTGATTTTGAAACCTACTTAACTATATTTGTTTAAAAATTAAGATTACTTGTGTATTCTTCTTAAAATCAGTCCTATGAAAATCCTCATTTATGTCTTTTTAGCCCTTGCAACAAGCCTGCTTATTTTTAATATTTTTCATGTAGATTTTGATGCGCCTCTAGAAGGAGACAGTTTTGCTGCTGTTGTGGGCGTTGGCGCAAGTCTATGTGCTGTAATTTTATTGTTGATTTTGCAAGTTGCACTAAAAATCCAGAAGAAAGTCAAGAATCAAACTTGAGGTAAAGTAACAACTTCCACACCTGCTCGCTCCAGAAAATCTAATCCAGAACTGTCTTTATAGGCGTTAGCATAAACCACGCGTTTTATCCCTGCTTGATGGATCAGTTTACTGCATTCTCTACAGGGCGATAGAGTAATATAAAGCGTTGCTCCTGCACAAGATTGTGTAGAAGAGGCCACTTTCATGATGGCGTTCGCCTCGGCGTGAAGTACATACCATTTGGTGTAATGCTCTTCATCCTCGCATTCGTTTTCAAATCCTGTTGGTGTTCCGTTATAACCGTCTGAAATAATCATTCGATCTTTTACAATCAATGCACCCACTTTTTTGCGGTCGCAATGCGAAAGTTGCGCCCATTCCATTGCCATACGCATATAGGCGGTGTCGTAACGAAGTTGTTTTTTTACTGCTTTTGTCATCATAATGCGCTTGACGATGAAATCAGAATAGGCACTAAAATACCTATTATTATACTACTTCCCACAAGCGAACGATCCCGTTTTGAAACACCCAGATGGCTTAGTACCGTATTAATAAATACAACGGCAATCACGATAAGGATTTGGGCTGCTTCAATGCCAATTGTAAAATATAAAAGCGGGAGGCCAATGCCTTTATCTGCAAAAACCATCGAAAAATAATTTGAAAAGCCCAATCCGTGAATGACACCAAAAAACAGCGCCAGCAGGGTAAATGGAGCAGATGATTTTGCGGTAATCGTCTTGTTCCAATACAATACGTGTAGGGCCGTTAATAAGATAGTAATGGGAATTAAAAACTCAATCCAAGAAGCCGAAATACGTACAATTCCAGCTGAGGCCGCCCAAAGAGAAATCGTATGTCCTATCGTAAAAACCGTAACCAAAACCACCAATTGACGCAGTTGCTTATACAAATAAGGTAGAGTTAGTGCGACCAAAAAAAGGAGATGATCATAGGCCTTAGGGTCTAAAATATGATGAAGGCCTAGTTTGGTGTAAAAAAGAAAATCGTCCATAATAATTAAAATCCACGCTCGTTTTTAATGGCTTCATACGCTTCTTGAATACGCTGAAACTTTTCTTTAGCAGCCTTTTCGGCAGCAGGCCCTAAGTTACGAACTCTATCGGGATGATGTTTTTTAACCAAATCCCTGTAGGCTTTCTTAATTTCTGCATCTGTTGAAGATTTAGACACTTCCAAAATGGTGTACGCACTATCTGTTTGGGCGACAAACATGGCTTTAATACTGTTAAAATCAGGGCCACCGATGCGCATATAGCCTGCTATTTCGAGAAGTTTATCAACTTCTATAGGAGACACTTTACCGTCAGCTTTGGCAATACGAAACAAAAAGTCGAGCATTTGAAGGCGTGCTTCGTAACGAGTACGTGTTACCAAAAACTGCCCAATTTCCATGGCCGTTACACCTGATGTTTTAAAATCAGCATTATAAATTCTAAAAATCTCGTTGGCTCTATCTTTACCAAAAAACTGCACAAACTGTGTGCGCACATAGTCCAATTCAGACTGCGTAGTTTTGCCGTCGGCTTTAATAACCATACTCGCCAATGCCAACAAACGCAATTCAAATTCCTGTGCAGAAGCCCGTGTGGTTTGGAACGAGGTTCGAATACGTCCGCTACTTCCTGCTTCAAAAATAGTTCCCAAGAAAAAACCCATAAGTGCCCCCGGAAATCGAAACACCAAATAACCAATAAAAGCAAACAGCCATCGCATGGCGCAAAAGTACAAATGATTTTAAGGGGATTTCAGTTACTTTAGCACAAATTTTATCTCTAAAATGGCTACACCCGAAACCCGTAGGTTTAAAAAAACACGTGACTTTGCACAAAAGCACTTGCCTAAAAATGCTTCTTTGCTTGATTTAGGAACGCCAAATTTACTTTCCACATATTTAGCAGAGGTCGGTTTTAGCGTTCAAAATACCAAAGGTGAAAATTTAGATACAGATTACCACAATTACCTGAATACCGATGCAGACTGCATCACTGCTTTTGAGATTTTTGAGCATATGTTAGCACCATTTAATATACTACATCAAATAAAATGTGATAAACTGATTGCTTCAATCCCTTTAAAATTATGGTTTGCATCTGCCTACTGGAACACCAAAGACGACTGGGACAAGCATTATCACGAATTTGAACAAAAACAATTTGATTATTTGCTAGAAAAAAGTGGTTGGAAAATTAAGGATTCGATGCGTTGGGCATCACCCGATTATAAGTCATTTGGCGTTCGTCCACTGTTACGCTATATCACACCCCGCTACTATATGGTATATTGTGAGCGTGTATAAATCCACAAGCTTCCTTATCTTTGTACACTAATTTTATTGCTATGTATCCTGCTGAAATTGTTCAACCCATGCGCGACGAGCTAACCGCCGTTGGCTTTACCCAATGTACCACCGCCGAAAACGTTACTTCGGCATTGAGTAAAAGTGGCACCACGTTGGTGGTAGTCAATTCTGTTTGCGGATGTGCCGCAGCCAATGCGCGTCCTGGTGCACGTATGTCGCTTGCCAATGATAAGACCCCAGAACAGCTTATCACCGTTTTTGCCGGTGTAGATAAAGAAGCTACAAACGAAGCGCGAAGCCAAATGGTCCCTTTTCCGCCTTCTTCACCAAGTATTGCCCTGTTTAAAGACGGCGAATTGGTGCATATGTTAGAGCGCCATCACATTGAAGGACGCCCTGCGGAACTTATTGCAGAAAACTTGAAAGACGCCTATAACACGCACTGTTAATTTTCGGTATGGCTAAGCTACTTGCATACCCGCTTAGCGTATTGTATTATTTATTTTTTGGTTTTACCCTCATATTATTTGATGGTATCCAACGCATCTGTTATTATATTTTTGGTTTTAGAGCACACCGTGCAAGCATCATTGTTCTCAATTTTTTGTTGTTGCGCTGCCTGAATATTCTAGGTACACGATTTACTTTAGAGTGCCCTTTTGACTTTGAAAAAAACCAGTCGTATATTTTTGTTGCCAACCACCAAAGCACCTATGACATACCGCCACTAATTTGGTACTTAAGGAAGAGTTATCCAAAATTTGTCGGTAAAAAAGAACTGGGTAAAGGGATTCCAAGTATTTCGTTTAACCTCAGAAATGGTAGCGCTGTACTCATTGATCGAAAAAATCCAAAACAAGCGCTTCAAGACATCAAAATATTTGGAGAGAAACTGGCAACAACGAACAGCAGTATTGTAATTTTCCCCGAAGGAACAAGAAGCAATAGCCCTAAGCCAAAACCCTTTCGTTTGGGCGGTTTAAAGCAATTGATTGACGTCATGCCACAAGCAAAGCTAGTGGGTATTACAATCACTAATTCATGGAAGCTGTCGCGATATGGTTATTTTCCTATGGGGGTTGGTGCAAAAATCAAAATTAAAATACATCCTCCTATTGCCATTCCAAAAGACAATATCGCAGATTCACTTCACCAGTTAGAGCAGAAAATCACAGGGGCTATGGCGTCTTAATCAACGCGTGGAAAGCGGACTTCAAAGCGTGTTGCTATTTCAGGTTTTGACTCAAACTGTACCGTGCCGCCATACGTTTCCACAATTGATTTTACCATGCTCAAGCCAAGTCCCATACCGCTTGTCTTTGTTGTAAATGTAGGTTCAAAAATACGTTCACGAAAAGCTTTAGTGATGCCTCTTCCATTATCCTCTACGGATAAATAAATCCATTTTTTATCTCCTATCAAGCATATTTGTATATGTGGTTTACTAACCTCATCACATGCGTCAATGGCATTGCTCATGAGGTTGTTTACAATCCGAACCAACTGCGTACTGTCTAGCTGTGCATAATAGGCTTCATCGGCTTCTAAAGTTATTGGGGCGTCTTTGTATAATTCCAATGCGCGCTTTACCGTTTCTGTAACATTTATTCGCGCTGATTGGCCCATGGGCATAGCCGCAAACTGGGAAAAAGCTGATGCAATAGCACTCATAATGTCAATTTGTTGAATGAGTGTTTGGCTAAATTCATGCACCTCTGTCTTCCACTCCGAAGTGCCTTTGGCCACTTGTTGCTCAAAGTGTTGGATGCTCAATCGCATGGGGGTTAGCGGGTTTTTAATTTCGTGTGCAACCTGTTTTGCCATTTCACGCCAAGCCGCTTCACGCTGTGATTTGGCAAGTTCAATAGCGCTTTGTTCCAACTCATCAACCATGTGGTTATAGGCCTCTACCAAAGCCGAAATTTCCTTACTGGCTTTCGTCAATTCAATCTTGGTGTTTGATTTAGCAAGTTTGGTTTGATTGAGTTTTACGCTAATCGTTTCCAATGACTGCGTGATATAGGACGATACGAAATACGCTAGAATAATGGCAATTATCAGCATAATCACATACACCTGTATGAGGCGAAGTAAAAAGGCATTTAACTCCAACGAACTCAGCGAATCATCGTCAAAATAGGGAACATTTATAATAGCCAAGGGCAAACCATTAGCATCAAAAACATAGAAGTACGAAGACCGCATACGTATGCCATCAGTAGTGCTAACGTCAATGAGTCGTTCAGAAGGGGTAGATTGTAACTGCTCCAAAAGGGTGTTGGGAAGCTCTTGAACTGGGGCAGCTTCCATAAGTTGTGTCGTTGACATCAATATTCCAGTAAGACTGTAAATCCTAAAATTAATATTTAGTACATCTGCTGTTTGCTGCATATGAGGCTCAAAAATGGCTGCTGCATTGTGTGGAGTAACTTCAAACAGAGTGTCTTCAAGCAAATATCCTATTCGTTTTTTGAGCTGATTTTCTTTCCGCTCTAAGCGCTGTTCGTGGTAGGCATTAGATTGTTCGCTATATTGAAAAATAGTAACCCCCGCAATGAGTAACGAAGCAACAAGCACCAAAAAAATAAGGGCAGTAAAAATTCGTGCACGTAGAGATAGCAACCGCATATGGCTACAGTTTTGGGGTTCGGTAACGTTTATACAGACGAATTCCAAGCATCAGCAGAACAGCTAAGCCAACCAATCCGACGAGTCCAAAAATCCAATGCACGCTGTTTTTGAGTATGGCTAAAAACACAACCGCAAATAAAATCAGCGTAGAGCCTTCGTTCCAAAAACGAAAAAAAGTGGCACTGCGCCTGTGTTCGCCTCGTAAAAATTCTTTGTAAAAGGTATGCGTTCTGAAATGGTACACAAATAATAATCCCACAAAAACAAGTTTGACCCACATCCAAGATTGAGAAAGCCAAGCAGGCATTAACGCCAACAACCATACCGCAAAAAGCGTTGCCAAAATACCCGAGGGAACGGTAATGATTACCCACAACCTCCGCATCATTAATTGCAATTGCGGCAATAAAATATCGGCTTCGTTTTTGGGTCGAGCTGCTGCTTCTACCTGATACACCATAAGCCTGGGAATGTAAAACAAGCCCGCAAAATAGGTGACCACAAAAATGAGGTGTAAGGATTTTATGTAGTTATAGGCTTCCACGTGCAAACAATTGATCTAAAGGTACATTTTTTTGTGAACTAGGATGTCGCTGCCCATTCATCAATCCAACGACTCAAGACCTTTACCCAATCGTCGCGGTCGTTGATACAAGGAACTACATGCATTTCCTCACCGCCTTTTTCTTCAAAATCTTCTTTGGCTTCCATGCCAATTTCCTCTAGCGTTTCTAAACAATCCGATATAAATGCGGGGGTTACAACCGCCATTTGTTTGGTACCCTTTTTTGCGAAATCTTCAACTGTTTTATCGGTGTAAGGTCTCAACCACTTGTCTCCAGCCAACCGAGACTGAAAAGAGGTAGAAAAACTTCCTGGGCGTAATTCCAAATATTCGGCAACTTGTCGTGTGGTTTCGTAGCATTGATGGCGATAGCAATATGCATGAGCGTCGGATTTGGTTTGACAACATTCACCATCTATTTTACAATGCGATTTGGTCACATCAGACTTGCGGATATGACGCTCAGGAACGCCGTGATAAGAAAATAATAAATGCTCCCACGGCTTGTCTTGTAAATATTCTTGGATGGAATGTGATAGGACACGAATATAATCCGGATGGTGGTAAAAAGCAGGCAGATGCGTAAAGGTCATATTTGGATACTGCTTTGCTCGAATTTCTTCTGCCAAAACCAAAATGGTTTCGGTAGTTGCCATGGCATGTTGCGGGTAAAGCGGCACAAGCAATACCTCATCTACGCCTTTTTGATGCAATTCTTCTAAGCCAGTAGCAATAGATGGTTGCCCGTATCGCATTGCCAATGCAATGGGAACAGCCGTATTTGCAGCCACTTTTTCTTGCAATCTTTCAGAGAGTACAATAAGCGGCGAGCCTTCTTCCCACCAAATTTTCTTATAGGCTTTTGCTGATTTTTTTGGTCGGGTTTTTAGAATAATCCCCTTTACCAAAAACGAGCGAAACCATTTGGGAACATCTATGACGCGCTCATCCATTAAAAATTCTTCCAAATAGGGCTTAACGTCCTTTGCAGTAGGACTTTGCGGCGAACCTAAGTTCACCAATAGTACTCCTTTCATAGCTTCATTTTTCGTTACGAAGATACAGACAAAAGGTATTTTTTTGGCGTTGTACCAAACTTCTTTTTAAAGGCATCTATAAAGTGACTTGAATTGCTGTAGCCGAGTTGTAGCGCAACCTCGTTTACATTGTAAGATCCCGACCCCAAAAGTTGGCGCGCGTGATTCATTTTGTGATCCAAAATAAACTGATACACCGTACTTCCGTAGAGCTGCTTAAACCCCTCTTTCAGCTTTTTTAGGCTTAATCCTATTTCGTCTGCTAAATCCTGTAAGCTCGGGGGATTTGTCATACGGTCTAAAACAATTTTCTTGGCATTGCGAATCTTTCGGACGTTTTCTTCATCTACCAAAAATGGACATTCTGCAACGTCTGTTGCTTCAGTAGGATTAAAATACAAACTCAGCAATTCATAAACTTTCCCCTTCAAATACAATCGGCTCATCAATGTGTTTGGTTGATGCTGTAAAATTTGACTCAACGCTACCGCCATCGATGGGGTTATAATATGATCCTTGTAATATTTTTTATCCGCGTTTTCTTCAGACAAAAAACTAATTTGATTTGCCTCTTGTGAAAATAAGCTATGAAACTTTTTAATGGATATTAAAACTGTAACCAATTGTGAGTTTGGGCTTACGTCCATCTCCATAGGAAGGTCGCGTTGCGGATTGTAAAGCAATAGTACATGTTCGTCCAAAAGCGGAAGGTTGTACGTGCGTTGATTAAAATAAAAGGTTGCACTACCACGAAAACAAAAATGAAATTGAATCAAACTGGCATCTACATGACGGACAATTGGCTGGGAAATGTCGGCATCGTTTTCGTAAGTTAGGACGTGAAATCCGTCCTCAATAAGTTGATCTGCTCGGGGACTTAAAACGTTATTTTTTAAAGACATCGCAATTCTTTGTTTTAATGAACATAAACAAAAATACAAAGAAAAATCGGAATTTTATTCGATGCTTTGGGAGCTCTAATACCGTTACAAAAAGTACTTATAGCGTTGTTTTTTGTTATGACTGTACATTATTTTTGCTGTGCAACAAAAAACCAAAAATGCCGGCAACGGATACTTTTTATTGTGTGGGTATCAGCTATAAAAAAGCAGACGCATCACTAAGAGGTAAATTTAGTCTCACCTCTAGCGTAATCCCTTACCTTTTTGACGATGCGCAAGCACAAGGCATTTCTTCTTTGGTTGTGAGTTCTACCTGTAACAGAACAGAAATCTATGCACAAGTAGATGACGTAGAAACCTTAAAAGCGTTGTTATTTAAACATTCGGAAGGCACAAAAGAAGTTTTTGATAAAGTGGGTGTGGTCCACAAAGGGCAAAACGCCATAATGCATTTATTCCGCGTAGGAACAGGGCTAGACAGCCAAATATTAGGCGATTTTGAAATTATTGCTCAATTAAAACAAAGTTTTAAGTTGTCAAAGCGAAAGAATATGTTGAGCTCCTATATGGAGCGCATGTTTAATGCGGTAATCCAAGCAAGCAAACGCATTAAAACAGAAACAGAACTATCATCTGGAGCAACTTCCGTGTCCTACGTTTCTGTACGTTATATGTTAGATTCCATTCCAGATTTGGACAACAAAAACATCCTACTTTTTGGTGTTGGGAAAATTGGTCGAAATACTTGCGAAAATCTTATCAAACACACCAAAAACAACCATATCACCCTGATCAACAGAACGCGTAAACGCGCCGAAGAATTAGGTGGAAAATTTTCTATTGATGTAAAAGATTACGCAGCGTTACCCGTAGAAATTCGCAAAGCTGACGTCCTTGTTGTTGCCACAGGAGCAGAAAAACCGACTATTGCAAAATCGATTGTTCACACAGACAAACCGCTGCTTATTTTGGATTTATCGATGCCCAAAAATGTGAATCCAAACGTTGAAGAACTCCCAAATGTCACCCTGCTACACTTAGACGAGCTTTCCAAAATGACAGATAAGACACTTCAGTCACGTAAAAAATTTGTGCCGCAAGCCGAGCAAATTATCAACGAGGTAATGGTGGAGTTTTCTGAATGGATAGAAACGCGCAAGTTTGCTCCAGCAATCAGTGCCGTTAAAAAATTGATGCAGAACATGCAGCAAAAAGAACTAGAAGCGCAGCGCAAAAAAAATCCATCCTTAGACGAAGCGCAAGCTGTAGCTGTTTCTGAACGACTTATTCAAAAGCTTACCAATCGCATGGCAAATCAGTTACGGGAAAGTGCCGATACCGATGAAAGTGTCAAGGCGCTGGAAACGCTTTTTAATGTTGTCACTGATGAATAGTTCCGTTCGCATAGGAACTCGTGGTAGCGCACTTGCACTTTGGCAAGCACGTTGGGTGCAAACCATGCTAAAATCTATTGGACTAAAAAGCGAGCTTATTCCCATACAATCTAGCGGTGACCAACAACAACAAAAACCGTTGTATGAATTGGGTGTACAAGGAATTTTTACCAAAGAACTTGACACTGCCTTACTTGCTGGCGATATAGACATCGCAGTACACAGCATGAAAGATGTCCCCACGCAATTGCCGCAAGGCATTACAACAGCATTTGTTCCCAAGCGTGGCGCATGGCAAGATGTAATCGTTACCAATAATCCCCATTGGGAGGCTGAAAATAGCGTTGTGGCAACCAGTAGTTTAAGACGAGCAGCGCAATGGAAATACAGATATCCGTCACACAGCATTTCCGATATTCGAGGGAATGTGCCCACAAGATTGAAGAAGCTCAGCGAATCTGATTTTGATGGAACCATTATGGCAATGGCAGGACTTTCTAGGCTGGAAATGCTTCCTGAAAATAGTGTGGTGTTGGATTGGATGATTCCAGCACCCGCACAAGGCGCTATTTTGGTTACTGCAATGACTGAAAATCAAGAGCTGTTGTCCAGGCTCAACAAATTAAATCACAAAGAAACGGCACGTTGCGTTGAAGAAGAACGCAAGTTTTTACGTACCCTAGAGGGCGGATGTACGGCGCCCATTGGCGCGCACGCGCAAGTCGTTGATAATGGCATACATTTTAAAGGCTGTGTCACCCAAAAAGACGGCAAAAAACAATTGATTTTTGATGCGGTTTTTGATTTAGATGCAAAAAATATTGGGAAATCTGCGGCGGAACAACTCCTTGCAAAAGGGGCTAAAGAAGTGATAAATGAGTAAGCCATTCATTTTATCGACCAAAACCTTACCCAGCTTGTTAAGAGAACGTATTGTTCAAAACGATTTGGCCTATTTGGAATACAATGCGATTCGCATTCTACCGGTAGATTTTGAAATCACTACGCCGGTAGATTACGTAATTTTTAGCAGCCAGAACGCAACTAAAGCCGTACTGAATAAAACACACCATTTTCAAGGCGCACAAGTACTTTGTGTGGGGGAACGGTCCGAAAAACTGCTTTTAGAAAAAAATATAAAACCACTAAAAACGAGTCAAAACATGTCTGTTTTGATTGATTTTATAGAAAATTTGGATAAAAAGGCTCGTTTTTTACATTTTTGCGGAAATCGAAGGTTACCCATTTTAGCCCATAAAATGAAAGAATGGAAGTGCGATTTTCGTGAGGTTGTAGTTTATCAAACCGAACTTACCAATACAAAAATTGAAGCCGCTCCAAACGCCATACTTTTCTTTAGCCCAAGCGGTGTTGAAAGCCATGAGAATCAAAATGATATTACAGATGCACACTGTTTTTGTATTGGCAACACAACGGCTACTGCTTTTAAGCAGAAACCAAAATCGATTCAAATAGTGCAAAACGCAAATATGGAACAGCTCGTAGCAAAGGCCATTCATTACTTTAAAATATTACAGCATGCTTAAAAATGACTTATTTCTTCGTGCACTCAATGGAGAGGCGTTATCAAGACCGCCCGTTTGGATGATGCGACAAGCAGGACGCTACCTTCCTGATTTTATGAATCTTAAGGCAAAATATGACTTTTTTACACGATGTCGCACTCCCGAGCTAGCAACAGAAATTACCGTGATGCCTATTGACCAAGTAGGAACAGATGCTGCCATTTTATTTTCGGATATTTTGGTCGTGCCGCAAGCCATGGACATAACAGTAGAAATGAAAGATGGTATTGGGCCGTGGTTACCGAATCCGATTCGCAACATTAAAGATGTTGAAAATGTAGTGGTGCCAGATGTTGAAGACCGTTTACATTACGTTATGGAAGCGGTAAAACAAACCAAATTAGCGCTGGATAATCGTGTTCCCCTCATTGGTTTTGCAGGATCGCCATGGACCATTTTGTGTTATGCGGTACAAGGGCAAGGATCCAAGAATTTTGACTTGGCAAAAGGGTTTTGCTTTTCACAGCCAGAAGCAGCACATCAATTACTTCAAAAAATTACAGACACCACCATTGCATACTTAAAAGCAAAAGTACGTGCTGGGGTTGATGCCGTACAACTTTTTGATTCTTGGGGCGGAATGCTTGGCGAAGATGATTATCAAACCTTTTCGTGGCAGTATATGCAACAAATTATAGACGCGCTTAAAGAAGAAACCAAAGTCATTGCCTTTGCTAAAGGCTGTTGGTTTGCCTTGCCTACCATGGCACGCTCTGGCGCACACGCTTTAGGAGTCGATTGGACATGCTCGGCACGAAATGCCCGATATTTGTCAGGCGGACAAATTACATTACAAGGAAATTTTGATCCTTCAAGATTACTTTCGCCTATTCCTGAAATTGAAAAAATGGCAAAAAGTATGGTAGATGCGTTTGGAACGCAGCACTACATTGCAAACTTAGGACATGGCATATTGCCAAATATCCCTGTTGACCATGCCAAAGCCTTTGTAAATGCAATCAAATCTTATTCATTATAAAACCTAAATCCATGAAAACCCAATTCACCACCTACATCAAAAACCTTCAAAATCGTATCACTACTGCGTTAGAGCAGGAAGATGGTCTAGCACATTTCCGTGAAGACAAATGGCAACGTGAAGGCGGTGGCGGCGGAAGAACACGCGTAATTGAAAATGGAAACGTTTTTGAAAAAGGAGGCGTAAACACTTCCGAAGTTTTTGGCTCACTCCCTGAATCCATGCAAAAACAATTGGGTGTTTCACATACTGATTTTTTCGCCTGTGGTATCAGTTTGGTATTGCATCCCAAAAATCCGATGGTGCCTACTGTGCATGCCAACTTTAGATATTTTGAACTATATGACGACGATAAAAACGTTGTTGATCAATGGTTTGGTGGTGGTTTAGATCTGACTCCCTATTATTTGTTTGAAGAAGATGCCGCACATTTTCATGGTGTGTGCAAAACGGTTTGCGATGCACACGACCCTACCTTTTACACAGATTACAAAAAGAAATGCGATGCCTATTTCTGGAATCACCATCGGGACGAAGCACGAGGTATTGGAGGTTTGTTTTTTGACTATTGCCGTCCTAACGAAAAGCACGATTTAGCATCGTGGTATGCGTTTGTAACCCAAATGGGTGATAGATTTATAGATGCATATCTGCCTGTTGTCCAAAAACGAAAAACACTACCCTACACGGATGCGCAACGACAATGGCAAGAAATTAGGCGCGGTAGATATGTAGAGTTTAATCTCGTTCACGATAAAGGCACACTGTTTGGCCTTAAAACAAAGGGCCGCATTGAAAGTATTTTGATGAGCTTGCCGCCAACCGTTCAATGGGCGTATGACGTACAACCGAAAGAAAACACTGAAGAAGCAAAACTGATAACCGTTTTAAAAAATCCCAAAACCTGGGTGTAGCATATGATGTATCCTCTTTATAGAAATCGACGAATAAGAACCAGTGCGGCCATGCGTGATTTGGTGCGTGAAACAACACTTACTGCAAACGACTTTATGGTGCCGCTTTTTATTGTAGAAGGCACAGAAACGAAAACAGAAATTCCTTCAATGCCGGACTATTATAGGTTTAGTCTTGACCTTGCAACTGCAGAGGCTAAGCGACTTTATGACTTGGACGTAAAAGGCGTATTGCTTTTTGTAAAAGTTGATGATGCGGAAAAAGATAATACGGGATTGGCTGCGCTAAACCCAGACGGCCTGATGCAACGCAGCATTCGCGCGATCAAAAAGGCTGTTCCAGAATTGGTGGTTGCTACTGATGTGGCATTGGATCCCTTTTCTAGCTATGGACACGATGGTATTGTAAAAGATGATAAAATTTTGAACGACGCAACAGTGGCAGTATTAACAAAAATGGCGCTTAGTCATGCCGAATGTGGCGCCGATATTGTTGCGCCAAGCGATATGATGGATGGGCGTGTTTTGGCCATTCGTCAGGGGTTAGAAAAGGCGGGGTATGTAAATACCGTTATTATGAGCTATAGTGCCAAATACGCTTCTGCTTTTTACGGTCCATTCCGAGATGCGCTCGACTCTGCACCTGGTTTTGGAGATAAAAAAACCTATCAAATGGATGTGGCAAATCGTAAAGAAGCAGTCGTTGAGGCAGCCCGTGATGTTGAAGAAGGAGCTGATATTGTTATGGTAAAACCGGGTATGGCTTACTTGGATATTGTCCGCGATTTGGCAAATGAAATACAAGTACCCATTGCCGTATATCAAGTTAGCGGTGAATATGCCATGCTAAAAGCTGCTGCTGAAAAAGGATGGCTAGACCACGATGCCGTGATGCTTGAACAACTTATGGCATTTAAGCGTGCAGGTGCGTCCATCATTATTTCCTATCATGCAGAACAAGCGTTAAAACTCCTGTAATAGTATCAAAAAAATAAAATTTCGTACTTTGCCCTGAAAATCTTATATGAAAAAGTTCCTGTCCACACTTAAAATTATCGCCTTTGTAATTCTGTTTTTTATCGCTGGGTTATTTGTTTCGGGTTATGGCTACCTGCTAGAATTGGGGATAAAGGTTGTGGAGCTGGGCAGAACCACTGCGGGGCTTGAAGATTATATGCATTTTGATGTGCGTGAAATCCCTAAAAGCGATACGTCTCAACCTTGGGCACTTCATACAAATTACAACAATGTTCCTGCTACAGAAACCCTAAAAAAGCTACACGAAGATCATAAAACCGTGGCGTTTCTTGTCATCAAAAACGACTCCATTTGGCACGAGCAATACTTTGACGGATTTGATAAAAACAGCAAAACCAATTCGTTTTCAATGGTAAAAACGATTGTAGCAGCATCGCTAGAAAAAGCAATAGAGGAGGGTAAAATTGAAAGCTATGACCAAAAAGCAAAGGATTTTTTGCCGTGGTTAAAAGGCCCTTATGCCAATGAAATGACTGTTGGGAATTTGGCAACCATGTCTTCTGGATTGGACTGGAAAGAAGATTACGAGAACTTACTCACCATCACGCCGCGCACCTATATTACACGTGACATCACGCGAGTGATGAAATCCATTCCCATCAAAAATGAGCCGGGCAAACGATTTGTATATCAAAGCGGTAGCACACAATTGCTTTCATTGGTATTAACGGAAGCCACTGGAGAAACCATATCAGATTTGGTCCGTCGCTATTTTTGGAATCCCCTTGGGGCAGAGGCAGATGCAAACTGGCGCTTAGACTCTGCTAAAAAAGGTGTTGAAAAATCGTATTGTTGTTTTAATTCCAATGCGCGCGACTACGCGCGTTTTGCTGGCTTATTTAAAAATGATGGCTCTTGGAACGGAGCGCAACTCCTAAGCCCTGAATATGTGAAAAAGGCTACTACCGCACAATTTGAAAATGGTAATGACTACGGCTATGGCTGGTGGTTAGGTTCTCATATGGGCAAACGCTTTTTTAGTATGCGTGGGCACAATGGGCAGTACGCCATTGTATTTCCTGAGGAAGATGTGATTATAGTCCGTTTGGGTCACAAACAACTCCCTGATCTTCCGGGCGTTCGCCATTCTGCAGATTATTTGGGCTATATGGAAGAAGCCTTTGCAATGTTAGCCTATGAAAACGCATCAACCCCTTGAACATATCCTTTTTTTGGATATTGAAACGGTTCCTGAACAACCAAGTTTTAACCTTCTTGATACCCAAACACAAGAATTATTTGATGCCAAAACGGTTTATAAACGGAAAGCAGACGAACTAACCGCATCAGAATACTACGGACACGCAGGTATTTGGGCAGAGTTTGGCAAAATTGTCTGCATTTCTGTTGGATACCTTACCCATACTTCGGACGGAAGGCAATTTAGAATTCGTAGTTTTTCGGGAGAAGAATATCAACTTCTAACGGCATTTAAAGCATTGTTAGACCGTCATTTTTCGTCCCAGCACAACAGGCTTTGTGCGCACAACGGCAAAGAATTTGACTTCCCCTTTTTGGCAAGACGTATGCTGAAACATCAATTGGCGTTGCCCTTACTGTTACAGCTTATGGGCAAAAAACCTTGGGAAGTACCGCATCTTGATACGTTAGAGCTTTGGAAATTTGGAGATTACAAGCACTATACTTCCTTAAAGTTATTGGCGCATTTCTTTGGCATTCCATCGCCCAAAGACGACATAGACGGCTCAGACGTAAGGCGTGTGTACTACGAGGAAAATGACCTAAGCCGTATTGTGCGTTACTGTGAAAAAGATGTAGTAACCTTGACACAAGTCTATTTAAAGCTTACACTACAACCCCCACTTGACGAAAGTGAAATCGTTTCTGTCTCAGAAGACGATTAACCGCCTTAATTCTGTATTTTTGTGGTAATACATTTATTATGGATATCATTCTTTCTTTACATTCACGTCTTGCTTATGTAGTGCTTACCGTGTTGGTACTGGCACTTTTAAACGGTTTTTGGGGCTTGTTGGCGAAGCGTAGCTTTGGCAATCGCGATCTTCGCCTTTCGCTTTTTGCGCTCATTTTTTCACATATTCAATTGTTAATAGGTCTAACCTCTTATTTTGTTTCTCCTTATTTTTCTGCTTGGGAAAATGGCATGGGTGCCGTAATGAAAGACAGCACTCTGCGGTTGTTTTTGGTGGAGCATCCCACTACAAATATTTTGGCTATTGTACTTATTACCATGGGGTGGTCTTTACATAAGAAAGCAACTACTGATAGCAAGAAGTTCTTTAGAATTGCTGTTTTCTACGGATTAGGAACCTTGTTGTTGTTAAGTAGGATTCCTTGGGAGCAATGGCTATAAAAGAAAGAAAGCACCTGAAAAGGTGCTCTCTCATAACCAACCATATTAAACTATGAAAAACTAATAAGCAATATTTTTGCTTCACGTTTACACCTGCAAGGTAAGACGCATTTAAGCTCCTAGTTGTGAAACATTTGTTAAAGTATTTAATGCTAAAATATATATAAAAATTGGCTGATTTTTCTAAAATTGCCGTGCTTGGTAGTGGCAGCTGGGCAACTGCACTGGTAAAAATTTTGTGTGAAAACAACACCAATGTAGGTTGGTATGTGCGCAACGAAAATATCTATGCACATTTACTTCAAGAAGGGCACAATCCCAACTATTTGAGTAGTGTAGAGTTTGATACTAAACGATTGAACCTATATACTTGTTTAAATGAAATTGCAGCAGATTACGATGTTTTCGTCATTGCTATTCCCTCATTTTATTTGGATAGTACTTTAGCATCACTCACTGCATCCATTGAAAATAAGATTATTTTTTCTGCCGTAAAAGGAATTGTTCCAGAGAGCAAAATGCTGGTAGGGAATTATCTCGCTGAAAAATTTAATGTCCCAGAAGCACATTTGGGTGCCATTACCGGGCCTTGTCACGCCGAAGAAGTAGCGCTAGAACGACTGTCTTACCTTACTGTTGCTAGCACGAATATTATGTTAGCAAAGCAAATGAAGTCCAAACTTGATTGCAGCTATATTCGCACAGCAATCTCCGACGATGTTGTGGGAACAGAATATGCAGCCACGCTCAAAAATGTATATGCCATTGCCGTAGGAATGGCGCATGGTTTGGGTTACGGTGATAACTTTATTAGTGTACTCATCAGCAGTGCTATGCGGGAGATGAAGCGCTTCATCAAAAATATTGACAACAAAAAAAGAAACATCAACAAATCTGCGTATTTAGGAGATTTACTTGTTACTTCCTATTCTGTTTTTAGCCGAAACCGAATGCTTGGTAATATGGTTGGTAAAGGCTACACTGTTAAGGCTGCGCTTATGGAAATGACCATGATCGCAGAAGGATATTACGGCGCCAAAACGGCCTATGAACTAAGCACCTCTTTTAGTGGGAAATATCCCATTATGCACTGTGTATATCACGTGCTTTATGAAAAAGCATCCGCAAAGAAAAAAATGAAAGCATTAAGTCAAATGCTTAACTAGCGGAGGTAAACTGTTTTAAAAAGCGCAAATCGTTTTCATAAAACATACGAATATCTTCGATTTGATACAGCAGCATTGCCATACGTTCTAAGCCCATACCAAACGCAAAGCCAGAAAACTCCTCTGGGTCAATTCCGCAATTTCGGAGCACATTTGGATCTACCATACCGCAACCCATAATTTCAAGCCACCCTGTTCCTTTTGTGATTCGATAATCCGCTTCGGTTTCTAATCCCCAATAAATATCAACCTCTGCGCTTGGCTCAGTAAATGGAAAATATGACGGGCGAAGGCGAATTTCGGCCGTGCCAAAAATGGCTTTGGTAAAATATAAAAGCGTTTGTTTGAGGTCAGCAAAAGACACATTCCGGTCGATGTATAAGCCTTCTACTTGATGAAAAACACAGTGCGAACGCGCTGAAATGGCTTCATTTCTAAACACACGCCCTGGAGATAAAATCCGAATTGGGGGTTGGTTGCTTTCCATGTGCCGTACCTGTACAGATGAGGTGTGTGTACGCAACATCACATCTGGATCTGTTTGTACAAAAAAGGTGTCTTGCATGTCACGGGCAGGGTGATGCTCAGGCAGGTTGAGTGCAGTAAAGTTATGCCAGTCATCCTCTACTTCGGGCCCCGAAGAAAGGCCATATCCAATTCTACTAAACACATCTATGACCTTATCTCGAACAATACTAATGGGATGGCGCGAACCCAATGGAATCGGTTGACCAGGCCGTGTGATATCATCTAAAGCTCCTTTGGCTTTAGTATTCCCGCCTAGGCTTGATTGCAACTCATTCACCTTTGCTTGCGCTTCGGTTTTTAATTGGTTTAGCAATTGTCCGTACTCCTTTTTTTGGCCGTTAGGTACGTTTCTAAAATCAGCAAAAAGCTTGGTAATATGTCCCTTTTTACCCAAATACGCAATACGAAACTGCTCGACTTGGTCGGCTGACGTCGACGTAAAAGCCGCCACGTCGTTTATGTGTGCCTTGATGCTCTCTATCATAGAGGCAAAAATACACATTCCGTACATAGTAGCGTCATCGTAAACAAATCTATGCGTACATTTGTGATATGCCGCTTAATTATATCGATATTGCTGTGGTTTGTTTGCTTTTCTACGGACTTATTCGTGGGGCTTTTCGTGGATTTTTTGTTGAAATTGCCTCGTTATTGGCCTTGGTATTGGGGGTTTTTGGAGCACTTCATTTTTCAAGTTTCACCGCAGATTTATTAGCAAAATACTTGGCTTGGGAATACCTACCGCTTTTGGCGTTTGCCCTAACATTTGTGGGTATTATCATTGGAGTAGCGTGGATTGGAAAGCTACTTACCAAGCTGGCAAAAGTAATTTTACTTGGCTTCCTAAACAGGCTATTGGGTGCCATTTTTGGGATGTGCAAATGGATGGTAATTTGTGGTGTTTTGATATGGATTTTGGGTCAAGTCAATGTCTTTGTTTCCTTTTTGCCAGAAGACATTACCAAAGGCTCTTTGTTCTTTGAACCGTTAGAAAATTTTGGTGCGTATTTATTTGAGCAAATAAATACAGATATAAATCCGATAGACGAGCTACCACCTATTCTGCAGCAAAGCTAACATACTGAATACTGCTTTGCGGAATCCATCCTACAGCGCCATTTATCAGCTTTATCTTTACCCAATCTTCCACCTCGTCTTGAACAAAAACTTTTGTCCCCTCGTGAATATTAAGCAGTACTTCAGCCCTTAAATTAGGCTCAGCTCTAAAATCCTCTTCCTGAGCAAAAACAATGGCAGGTCGTGTCTTTTCTAAAATATTTTTTTGTTTTAGTGCAGCACTTAGGGCCAATATCGCAACAAACGCTGTTATAATAAAACCACTGAAAAATAAGCGTTTTGTGCCGCTTCTTCCTGACTTGACATACAAGAAAAACAAGAATGCTGTAAGCCAAATAAAGCCCACAACAGCAAAACTCCAACCCCTAACAGAAGTCAAAAATAACAAACGGTCTGTAGCTTTTTTAAGGTCACTTTCAGGCAATGGCGAAAAGCGGTCTAAGGTCATGTTTTGGGCAAATGCCAGGTTATTCAATACTTGCGTATTGTTTACGTCCAATAAAAGCGCCTTTTCATAATTCAAAATACTTGATGCAATAGCGTTTTGCTTGTAGTATGCATTTCCCAAATTAAAATACAACTCAAGAGCGTGTACGCCAATTGAATTGATAGAATCATAATAGGTGATGGCGCGTTCATAATCGCCTTGGTTATAGGCGTTATTTCCTTCGCGGAATAAGTCTTCGGGGGATTGCCCTACACAAACAAAACACGAAAGAAGTACAATAAGTGAAATCGTTCTCATAACTAAAATTGTTTGTCCATTTGGGTTATGGCCTCAACAGCGGTAGCATAATCTTGCTCCATACTACTTCTTGAACTTGGCGTATATCGGGCAAACTCACAATTGGTAAGCACTTGTATAAAGAGTGCAACCGTTTGGGTGTCAACTCCTTTTTCGGTAAGCAACGCCTCCATTTTTTCTTTGCTAAAATCTGCCGTTTGAATATGCAAACGCGCCTTGACATAGTTGTGAAGTGCTCCTTCCAGTGCTACATAAAAATCCGTTGCATCTGACATATTCCGTTTTGCTTTCCCCAAATATTTTTTGGCCAACCTTGCCTTGTGACGTTGCGCCAATAAGGCAGCATCGGGTGTGCGTTTACGTAGCACCAAATAAATACTTAAAAGTAAAATGGGCAATAGCAACAACACATAAAACAACATACTTCCAATAAAGGGTACTTGTACTACAGGTTTAAAGTTTGCACGTTGTGCAATAAATTGAAATGCATTGGAAATGGAGGGCACTTCTACTGCATTTGTTTTGGTAGTATTTGATGCTGATGTACCAATAGATTTTGGTCCTTCTATGACGTCTATAACAACCTCTTTTGAGGTCAATGTTTTATATGATTTCGTACTTGGGTCAAAATAAGAAAATTGAACCGATGGAATCGGATATTTTCCTTGATATTGAGGCACTAAAGTATAGGTGTCCTGAATGGTTCCGCGCATACCCCTCAATGTGGTGTTTACTTGTTCTTTGTGCTCTGGATCATAGCGTTCAAGTGCACTGGGGGTAACCAATTCAGGTAGTGAAAACAGCTTCAGGTTTCCGCTTCCTTTTACTTGTACCGTTGCCTGCAACGATTCAGAAGCGTTAAGAGCAGTTTTGGATGTTCTGACCTCTAACTCAAATGTGCCTACGGCCCCATTAAAGTTGTTGGGTCTTCCTTCTTCTGGAAAAGGGAATACCGTTAGCGTACGTTTTCCTGCGGTTATGGTACGCGAAACTTGGGTGTAAATTTCATTACCAAAAAAGTCTCGGCGGTTGGTGGGCACATCCAATTGCACATCGAGGGTTAGTGGAGCGATAGGTAGTTTTCCTGCTCTTTGTGGATATAAAACCGTTTGCTGCCAAGCGACAAAATTATATAATTTGCCTTTATACATTTCCCTGTCTATTGTTCGCCTTGATGGAATATCTTGCGACCAAAAGTCTTTGTATTCAGGAATATCTATGGGGTTTACATCTGATGGCCTTACTTTGCCGCCAAAATAAAGCTTATATACTACCGTTACAGGTTGGTTGATATATACCTTATTGTTTGATAACTCTGCAACCAAATGCACGTTTTCAGAGGCTATATAATTTGGGTCGTTTGGATTTTTGGGAATCGCAACAGCATCTTTTACAACCACTTTTACTGGACTGGTTTTATATATATTACCGTCGATTTCAATAGACGCTTGACCAATGTTTGTAGTGCCTTTTTTAAGGGGGGTCAAAAAATAGGTGTAGCTTTTAGAAAACGATCGCTTTCCGTTTACAAACATATTACTCACCGACTGATTAGGTCCTGCAACAACACGAAATCCATCAAAAGAAGGTGGTTGAAAATTATCCCCGTCTTTATCCATGGTAAACTCAACACGCAGGCGTTCGTTGATGCCGAGTTCGTTTTTGCTAACAGTAGCTTCAAACGAAACTTGCCCAAAAAGCCTTGACGAAACCGCCAAGACAAGCAACAAACACCAAATTCCCTTTTTGTTCATTACCAATCTTTTTTACTTTTTGTGCCAACGGCTTTCGCTTTTTTGGCGTTTACTTTGTCTTGTACTTTTTTCTCTTCGTTGTTCATGGCTTCTAACAAATTCTGAACTTGTTGTGGAGATAGCTGTGCAGGACTTGCTTGTGGTGGTTGCTGTTCTTTTTCGTTGTCCCCTTGTTGGTCTTGTTCATCGTTTTTATCCGACTCTTTTTCGTCTTTTTCGTTTTCGCCATCGTCGCCAGACTCATCTTTCTTGTCTTGCTGATCTTCGCCCTCTTGTTCTTTATCCTTATCGCCCTCTTGTTCTTGATTTTTATCCTTTTGCTGATCTTGATTATCCTTGTTGTCTTGATTGTCTTGATCCTCTTGATTGTCTTGATCTTGATTTTCCTCCTCTAGCATTTTCTTTGCTAACGCATAATTGTATCGGGTTTCGTCGTCATTGGGGTTGTTTCTAAGGGCGTTTTTATAGGCTTCCACAGCCCCTTTGTAGTCTTTGATTTGCATCAGCGCATTGCCAATATTATGAAACGTACGGTGTTTGTTGGGACGTTCTTTTGTGGTTTTTGCAACATCAGCATAGGCACGAAGTGCCTCGTCCACATAATTGTCTTGCTGCAACGTAGCGCCCATATTAAAACGTGCAACATCTGTTTTCGTTCCTGTTGCAGCAGCACGGCGGTAGTTTTTTTCAGCTTCTACGCCATCGAGTGCATCAAACGCTTCATTGCCCTCAAAAATATAATTTTCAGCTTGCTGTATGCGCATTTCTTCTTGCGCAGCAACCACCAGCGGCAACCAAAAAACAATACAAAACAATTTACGCATCATGAAATAGGTTTAACTTTTTTATCCATTGGGTTTTTCTGTAAAACAAAAATAAATCCAATACAATTAAAAATAATCCAATTCCCAAAAACCATTGAAATTGGTCTTTGAATTTAACAAATTGTTTGGCTTCAAACTCTTGTTTATCCATTTCTTTTAGACGATCTATAATCGCTGTTACAACGGCTTCGGTATTGTTACCTTCCAAAAATAATCCGTCCGTTTCTTCAGCTATAGACTTCATCTGTTCATAATCGCTTTTGGTAATCACCACTTCGCCTTCTGCATCTTTTTTATAAGAAACTATACTGCCTTTTTTAATTGGAATCACGGAGCCTTTTTCAGTACCCACAACAACAGTGAAAAAAGTAATGCCTTCTGCGGCGGCTTGTTTGGCAGCCATAAGTGCATCTTCGCCATGATCTTCGCCATCCGAAATAATGCATACCACTCTATTGCTTTGATTTTCATCATCAAAATAGGTTTCTGCTAATCTTGTAGCTGCTGAAATTGCCGTTCCTTGCGAGGAAATCATATTGGTGTCTAAAGACGTTAAAAACATACGCGCTGCAGCATAGTCAGTAGTAATGGGCAAATGTGGAATTGCTGAAGAAGCATAGGCGATAATCCCCACGCGGTCACTGACCAATTGATTGATGAGTTCACTTGCTAATCGTTTGGCTTTTTCCAATCGGTTTGGCGCAATATCTTCTGCCAACATGCTTTTAGACACGTCAATGGCAAAGACCAAATCCACCCCTTCTCGCTTTACGGTTTCTAGCTCGGTACCTATTTGCGGATTGACCAATCCAAAGCATATAGATGCCAACCCCAGCCACAACAATACTTGCTTTGTCCAACCTTTAAAAAACGAACGTTCGGGTGCAATATGCGCCAACATTGTTGCTGAAGCAAGCTTTTGTTGCACACGCTTTTTCCAAAAGGTAAACAGCATATATCCCAAAGCCAAAACCGGGATAAGGAGCAGCAAATAAAAATATTGGGTTTGTTCGTATTGTATCATGCCATTGCCGATTTAAAAAGGGTGTGACGTAATATCCATTCTAGCAGCAAAGCTGCCATGGCCCAAAAAACAAATACACGAAACTTTTCGTGGTATTTGGTGTAGCGAATTTCTTCTACCTCTGTGCGTTCAAGCTTATTAATTTCTTCGTAAATAGCCTCTAATTTCTTATTATCCGTAGCCCGGTAATAACTGCCACCCGTCTCTGCCGCAATCGATTTTAGCAACTCCTCATCAATTTCAACCTTTTTAAGCTGATATATAAAAGTCCCATCTGGTCTCAAGGCTGCTGGCGCTGGTGCAGTGCCATTACTTCCCAACCCAATGGTATAGGTTTTGATACCAAAAGAACTTGCCAGTCCGGCAGCGGTTTTGGGATCAACAAAACCTGTATTGTTTACGCCGTCTGTGAGTAGAATAATAACCTTGCTTTTTGCTTTGCTATCACGCAGACGGTTCACTGCTGTGGCAAGTCCCATTCCAATAGCAGTTCCGTCGTTAATTACCCCGTCAAAGTTTATTTTACCAAGTACATCTATAACAAGTGCTTTGTCGGAAGTAATGGGTGTTTTGGTATAACTCTCGCCTGCATAGACTACCAATCCAATGCGGTCTGAGGTGCGTTTGGAAATAAAATCAGCGGCAACTTTTTTAAGTGCCGATAAACGGTTGGGTTTTAAATCGCGGGCAAGCATACTTGACGAAACATCAATGGCCATCACAATATCAATACCTTTGTTTGTTTTGGTTTGCGTGCTTACATCTTGCGTTTGTGGTCGTGCCAAAGCCACTACAATAAGTGCAATTGCAAACATGCGCAGCACAACCAAAATAGGTTGCCATTTGGGCAAACTCCCCGATTTGGTAAACGCCTTTACGCTTGGATTAAGCACATGCGCTACTTGCTTTTTACGTGAGAATATATGCCATGCCACAAGAAGTGGGATGGCTAAAAGTCCCCAGAAAAACTCAGGGTTGGCAAATGTATATTCCGTCATGGGGTTTCTTTTTTAAATGCAATACTTCCCAAAATACGTTCAATGAGTTCTTTGGCGTAGCGGTCGTCGCGATCGTAAACCAATTGCAATTGTTGAAAGCCTTTATTTTCGGTAAAATGATACACCTCGTAGGTTTTACGCTGGGATTTGCCGTTTTTCTTTGTCCAATCAAACGACCCAGACGCAACAATGCCTTCAATCCCCGAGGTAGTGGAATAATCGTTTTGTTTTTGAAAAATATTGGTTGCGCCCATGCTATCAAAATAGCCAATCACATTATCTACTTTTTGTTGCAAGTCAATGGTTTGTTCTTCTTTGGCTTTGGTGTGCTCCATGTATAATACGATCAAGAAAGCATCCTCTAAGCTACCCAATACAAACTGTTGATGCAATCGATTTGGCAATGCCTTACGCCCCAAAACATCTGGAGTATTAAGCTGCATTTCGGAGATGCCATAACTGCTTGTAACCCAATCTTGTTCCAGCCATTCCAGCGTTGGGTGTCCAAAAACACGGTCTTTGGCTTGCATGGCGCCGTAGTTGAAAATCATCACAGCAGCGAAAACTACGACAACGCCCAATACAGAAAGTCCTGCTATTTGCAGGCGTTTGCGCTGTTGTTGCTTGCGTCGCATGCGTGCATACGCTTCGTTTTGAAGGCGTTCTTCTTCTGTAGGTTCGGGGAGTGCCGCTTGGGTTTCTTTTACAACGGCCTCAATTTTAGTTCTATCTAAACGCGCCAATCGTTCTTCGGGCATGGCGCGAGCAAACTTTACCAAATCGGCAGTGAGCAACACCTCTTTTAGGTGATCTGTGGTTTCAGATGTTAAGTCCAAGTTTCCTGTATCACGAAGCAATTCCAATTTTGTTAAGAGTTCATCGGAGGTACTTTCAAGTGCATCTATATGCGCCTCGTCTTCCAAATAACTTTTGACAATATCTGTGATTTCGGAGTAGTATCCTTTGTACTCTTCTTGTTTATCTAACTGCTTATTTTCAAGGGCCTGCAAGGCTTGAATAGCACGCTCAAAAGGGGGTAGTTTTCGTCGTTTGGCACGAATGCGTTGTTGTGTTCTAGATGCCAAAAAATATCCCAACGCAAGAAGGAGGCAAATCAAAAATCCATAGGCGTAGGGCTTCCACCAGCCTGTGGTATTTTTTGCCATGGGCAAAATGGTTTTGATAGGAAACAGCGGTTGTTGCAAGGTGTCCACCATAACATCATTCACTTGGATTTGCAGCGAATCTGTGGAAAATAAACTCCCATCAACAACTACTTTTTGGGCGGGTAAGGTTATTTGTCCCGTATCAAAATGAATTACGGCATATGTTTTTGTGAATGTTTTAATCTTATTTAAAACGAGGGTATCAACAGCTGTGGTATCTATCACTTCAAACGGACGAAATCCTTGCAGTGGCGGAAATTGAATTTGTGGATTATCAGTAGCTGAAACAGCAATTTTTACATTGATTTGCTCGGCGAGTTTTACGGAAAGTGTATCTGCACTTATACTCACTTGTGTTTGTGCCACTGCCAAGGTAGTGCCAAAGATCAAAACCAATAAGCGCAATAATCTATCCACGGCTTTTAAAGTAGGTTAGCAGTTTTTTGACATAGCTTTCGTTTGTGGCGCAAGAAATGGCTCCCGCACCATGACGGGTAAATTGCCCACTGAAATAATCTGCGGTTTTTCGGTGTGCAAGCGCATATGCGGTTCTAACACTTTTGGATGAACTGTTCACCCATTTATTATTCCCTGTCTCAGCATCTTTCATATAGAGCAGCCCTGCCGCTGGAAGTTTGGCTTCCATGGGGTCAAAAAGGCGAATGCCCGTAAGGTCGTGCTTGCGTGCAGCCAACTGCACCGCTTGATCGTAATCAGAGTCAAGAAAATCGGAAAGTACAAATACAATAGCCCGTTTTTTAAGAATACGACTCATAAACTCCAAGGCAGTAGAAAGGTTTGTTTTTGGGCTTTTTGGTTTTTGTTCAAGTAACTCACGAATGATGCGAAGCACATGTGACTTCCCCTTTTTGGGTGTAATAAAAAGTTCCACTTCATCGGAAAAAAGAAGTAATCCAACTTTATCGTTGTTTTGCAAGGCAGAAAAGGCAAGCGTTGCTGCAATTTCGGTAATGGTATCGCGCTTAAGCTGTTGCTGTGTTCCAAAATTGGCGGAGCCACTAACATCTACCAAAAGCATAAGCGTAAGTTCGCGTTCTTCTTCAAAAACTTTTACGTAGGGTTCTTGATAGCGTGCGGTAACATTCCAGTCTATGGCACGGACATCGTCGCCATATTGGTATTGACGCACCTCGCTAAAGGTCATGCCACGACCTTTAAACGTACTTTGATATTCCCCCCCAAAAATATGATTACTCAGTCGGCGGGTTTTAATCTCAATCTTCCGAACTTTCTTTAAAAGCTCTTTTGTATCCATATCAAAAAATGTGGGATTGTTCTAAGGTACCTCTACCGCATTTACAATGCGCTGAATAATATCTTCCGACGAGATATTTTCTGCTTCTGCCTCATACGTAATGCCAATACGGTGACGCAACACGTCAAAAATCACGGCGCGTACATCTTCTGGAATCACATAGCCTCTACGTTTTATAAAGGCATAGCATTTTGCCGCTGTTGCCAAGTTGATACTCCCCCTTGGCGATGCCCCAAAACTGATAAGCGGTTTTAGCGATTGCAGTTTGTACTGGTCGGGATAGCGTGTGGCAAAAACCAAATCCAAAATATACTTTTCAATCTTTTCATCCATATACACTTCGCGAACGGCTTTTTGCGCTTTGTTGATTTGAGCCGTTGAAATAACAGGCTTTATCGTGCCAAAAGAATCGTTCAAATTCGCACGAACAATAAGTTGCTCGTCGGCAAGTTTTGGATAATCAATGATGACCTTAAGCATAAAACGGTCAACCTGTGCTTCGGGAAGCGGATAGGTTCCTTCTTGTTCTACGGGATTTTGGGTTGCCATAACCAAAAACGGTAGCTTTAATTTAAAGGTTTCATCTCCAATGGTGACTTGCTTTTCTTGCATCGCCTCCAACAGGGCTGATTGCACTTTGGCAGGAGCACGGTTAATTTCATCTGCAAGCACAAAGTTGGCAAATACAGGTCCTTTTTTGATGCTAAAATCGTTTTCCTTGGTGTTGTAAATCATTGTTCCAATCACGTCTGCGGGAAGCAAATCAGGGGTAAATTGGATACGGCTAAAACTTCCTTTTACGGCTTTACTCAGAGAGTTAATGGCTAGTGTTTTTGCCAACCCAGGGACGCCTTCAAGTAAAATATGCCCTTGCCCCAATAGTCCTATGAGTAGGCGTTCTACCATATGTTGTTGTCCCACAATAACCTTGTTCATTTCAAGGGTAAGGATATCTATGAAAGCACTTTCTTTCTCTATGCGTTCATTTAACGCTTTAATATCTACAGCGGTATCGCTCATAATTTAGGTATGTAAAATTTTGTCGCAAAATCAAAAAAAATGTGCAACGCGTTTGTTAATAATAGGTTAAAAGTAGCGTTTCCCATGTTGATTACAAAAATACTATGCAAAGCTTTTTACCTTTGTTATAAATTGAGGTCATGATTAACAAAAGACTGCTCATCAAAAACCTATTGGCGCACAACGATGAGAACAGTTTTTACGATAAAAAAAGACAACTAAACTTAGGTGAGAGAGAAGGAAAGGCTAAGTTTTTAAAACATATTTGTGCGCTATCGAATTCAAACCCCAAAAATAACTCCTACATCGTAGTAGGCGTAAAGGACGAAGACAATGACATTTGTGGCGTTGACTTTTTTGACGATGCCAAACTGCAAAACCTCATCAATGCCTATTTGGAAAATCCGCCTGTGGTACTCTACGAAAACATCCACTTTCCGCACTTGCCCGAAGGAAAAGTGGTTGGGTTGGTGACCATCAGACCCATCGAAAAAATGACGGCATTGCGAAAAAATATCTGGAAATATTACGGCGGTTCCGTATTTTTTAGAGATGGAAGTATTTCCATGTCTAAGGTTTTTGATCTGGAAATCAAGGATATCAATTCTGAGGCTGTTGCCGAAATCGAAAAGCATGCGCACAACAACATAGAGCTTACGCTTGATGGGGTGATTGACTTTGTACACCGCTACGACAGCAACTTACACCCGCAATACAAAGTGTTTAAAGAATCGTTTGTGGTGTGTTGGGCTGGACTGGAAAAACGAGTAAAAGACAACAGCTATTTCTCGCGCGTTGACGTGGAGCTTATCAATGAGCATGTAAAATTATTTTACTCCGCGCATGATGAGGTGGAAATTGAAGTCGATGCGCATTCGTTTAGTCTTATTGAATATGTGCGTTTGGGTTTTAACGATAGCTTTAAATACTACCCCTTAGAGCGCATGTCTTTTTTGTTTGATGATAAGGGGTCGTATCAAATTGACTCCGAGTTTTTATTTTCACCGCCTAGGTTTGAAAAAAAGCTATTGCATCATATCTATAACGCCAACAACTCCCTTTGCGAAAAACTGCGTAAAAGCAACAGCCTTACCAAAAACGAAAAGGCGGATATCGTCAATTTGGCACCTACCTATATGTTGTGCTACCTCAACGGATTTGAAGAAGCCAAAGACAAGCTGCATGACCTCTCGGGCATCATGAAAAAACAAGGCGAAAGTGCCTACCAAAGCCTAAAAGATACGCAACGGATACTGCGGAAGATTAAGTATCATTGATGGAGTTTGCTATTAAAGGATTAAAAGATGATTAAATTATTTTTTATAAGTTTGTCATGAAATTATTCTTTATGAGCCGTTCTAAGCCCCAATTAGTAGGTTTAAATTCTATGTTTCGTATCTTCAATGAAACAGATAGGAATCGTATTGGAAATACCCTTGTTTACTTAGCTGAGCGCATAAACGATCTTTCTAAGACTAAAATGCTAAAGCTTATTTATTTTCTAGATGTTTTTGCTACAAAAGAAACAGGTATTCCTTTTTTAGGATTACATTATAAAGTTTGGAATAACGGACCTGTGAATCAAGATTTATTTGTTGAATTTTCAAGTAGTCAAAAAATGTTTGACAACTATGTAGGCTTTAACAACAACTTTCCTTTTCCTGTTATACGTCCAAAAAAACCGTTCGAGGATGATGAGTTTTCTGACCAAGACATTGATGTATTAGATGCGGTTATTGACAGGTATGGCGCTTATCAAGCAACAGAGTTGGTTAATATGACACATGAGATAGGTGGATTATGGGATGTGGCGGCAGAAAAGCATGACTTAAAAGATTTATTTAAAAACGCCCAAACGAAAGTTACTAACTACCCCTTGAATCTCAAAGACCTACTTGATGATGATATTAAAAAGCAGAAGTACGAAGGTTATTTGGAGGATAAGCGCATCCAACAGACCTTAAATGCTTAACCCTTTTCATCTCTATTATATACCGGAATTCTTTTTTGAAAATGGCAGGTCTAAGTCCAAGTTTTGTATTCCTGTCGCTATTGATTCGGATAATATGATGTTGTTTTATTTGCCAAGCAGTCAGGTTTATGTACCAGACAATTTGATAAAAGATGGTTGTATAAAATACAATGACCGCAACATACATTGCTTTAGCTTTAAAGAGGGTGTGCGTGCTACAAAAGATGCATACTCTTTTTCTAAGCGAACGTTTATCTATTTTGAGCGAAGGGTGCAAGAGGTATCTGTGCAACGATTCATGAGATTATATGGCAATAGTATCGTTGTGCACGGTGCCCTGTTGGAGAATTTACGCAAAGAGTTAATTAGATGTATAGTAAACTGCCCTGTTATTGCCAGAAAGGTTAAAAGGCGAGTTGGGGGATTATAAAATTAGGGCTTTTGTTTTTTTATTTCTAATTTAGTTGAATCAAAATCTTATTATTAATTTTAAACCTACTACTATGAGTCCCAAGAAAAAGGTGAACAAGGATCAAAAAACGAAGGAGGAAACACCGAAAACCATTCAGACGGCGCCTACACCATCCGAATCAACACCAATTTTCGTGAAGAGAATAACTGGAAGCAGATACCTCTCACCTTATCCCACAAAATACAACATGTCGCCCAAGGACTGGGATAAAGCTTTTGAAATGTTAAAAACAATGCAGGCAGAAAAATAATTGCCTTTTTTTGTGATTACTGCCATAGTTAAACATTTTAAGGCTAAAGTAACTTGTGCTTTTGAATGTAAGCGAAAACACTTACTGGAAGCCAATTCTTGAGCCTGTCCCCCTTTTTTTCCAATCGAATTTGCGTAGCGGAAATGTCTTGTAAGGATACGTTTTGAAGTACCGTTTCTGAGGCGTTATTTTCCAAGGCGACACCTTTTCTGGGATATACGATGCGTGGAAATTGCATCAGGTAGTCGGCATTTTTCCAACTCGGCAGCGATGCGGCAGTGTCTGCACCCAACACCATCAGAAAGGTAGTGTCGGGATTTTCTTGCGTTAGTTTTTGAAGCGTTGCTGCGGTATAACTTGGCTTTGGCAAATGCAGTTCAATATCGTTGGGAATCATCTTTGGATGGGGTTCCAATGCAAGTTGTAGCATATTCCAGCGGTGGTGTTCGGGAAGCAATTCGGTTGCGGGCTTATGCGGGTTTTGCGGACTAAGCACAAAATGTACCTCATCGGCTTTTTGTTGCCGTAGTACCTCTTGGGCAATATGGATATGTCCGTTGTGAATGGGATTAAAACTGCCAAAAAAAAGCGCAACCCGTTTCATTGGTTTAGAAAATTGAATACCAATTCCTGTACGTCCTCTTTGGCGGTTTCCAGCTTGTCGTTTAGGACAATGTGATCAAAATCAACAGCGCGTTCCAGCTCAGTTTCGGCTTTGGCTATACGCATGGCAATTTTTTCTTCCGTATCTGTTCCGCGAAGTTGCAGTCGTGCTTTTAGGTCTGCGATATTTGGCGTTTTAACAAAAACAGCCATGGTGTTATTGGGGTATTGTTTTTTGATATTCAATCCACCTACTACATCAATATCAAACAATACATTCTTGCCACGTTCCCAAATGCGCTCCAATTCCGATTTTAAGGTACCGTAAAACATCCCAGGATAAACCTCTTCGTATTCAGCAAACGCAGCTTCCGCTATTTTGGCTTTAAATTCCTCTTCCGTTAAAAAGTAATAGTCTTTGCCGTGCTGCTCGTTGCCGCGTGGTGGTCTGGTGGTAGCAGAGATGGAAAATTCCAGTTTAAAATCATCCTGATCCAATAAATGCTTTGCCAAGGTGGTTTTGCCACTTCCCGAAGGCGCAGAAAAAACAATGCATTTTCCTTGTTTCATTACAGGGCGTTTAGTACTTGTTCTTTGATGCGTTCGAGCGCATCTTTCATCATCACTACACGTTTTTGCAAGCCGGCATCGTTGGCTTTTGAGCCAATGGTGTTTATCTCACGTCCTAATTCTTGCGCAATAAATCCTAATTTTTTGCCTTTGGTAGGCGTGTCTTCTTGAAGCGTAGCGTGGAAGTATTCCAAATGGTGTTGCAAGCGCACCAGTTCTTCGTTAATATCCCATTTTTCAAGGTAATACACCAACTCTTGCTCTAGGCGTTCTTGGTCGTATTCTACGGCTATTTGTTGAAGGTTATCTTCCAGTTTTTGACGGCGTTCGTCTATTCTTGAAGCGGCCTCGTTGGCAATGTGTTTTTGTTGGGTGTTGATTTGTTCCAACTGTGTGTTGAGGTCTTGTCCTAACGACAACCCTTCTTGCTGACGATACATTACCAATTGGGAAGCGGCATCTCTTAATGTGTTTAGAAACACGGCTTGCTCTTCGTCTGTGAGTTCATCTTTGGTAGCGGCTAGTACGTTGGGTAAGCGCATGGCCAATGGCAAAAGCGTTTCGTCTGAAAGGGGTTGAATGGCTTTTAACTGCTCGAGGTAGTTTTGTACCACAGCAGCGTTTAGTTGTGCGGCTTCTTGCGCATCTACCCATTCTTCAAACACATTGACTTCTAATTTTCCACGATGCAGTACTTCAGATAAGGCTTTTCGCGCGCTTAATTCTAAGCCTCGGTATTTGGGCGGCACACGAAAATTAAGGTCTAGCGATTTGCTATTTAACGACTTGATTTCAATACGCAGCTTTTTGCCTTGGGTGTTATGCTCGGCTTTGCCGTAACCTGTCATGGAAAATATCATATCGCTTTATTAAAGCGCAAAGGTACAAAACAAGAGTGGAGTCTTTTACGGGCAACGCTATTGCCAGATCGCTGTTTGTTTGTCGCCCCAAATGTAGGCCACCAACTCAGGGTGGTCAATAAAAGGATTTCGGTTGTATTGGAATTGATAAATCGCATTATTTCTGTTTCGTTCAAAATCATCTACAGGGTCTTGCACGTGCCATTCCAGTAAAGTTTGTTTTACACCGTGATAAGGATTTTTGCTGTGCCAGGCTTGCGTATTGTCGAGGAGTTCTAAATCGCGCTCCCCTGTTGTATCGCCTTCATATCGAATAGCCATATAAAAGAGTATGCGGGCTACATCGCCTTTGTCCTCATCTCGGGGTTCAAAAATGCCGTGGTCGTTTTCTTCTTTGAATTTGTTGCCAAATGTCGTGTCGCAATCCGTTAAGCAGGTATCAAAACTGTGATTGGAGCGTTGCGTATTCACTTGAATATTGCTTGCTCTTAGGTTGTGTACGTCGGTGCCTGTCCCTGTGGAAGTCCCAAAATCGCCTCTAGACTTTGCCCAAACATGTTCTCTGTTCCATCCTGCGCCACCGTTGTATTCTTGTGCTCCGTCCACCGATTCTCGCGTATATATCAAAAGCACATTACTCGAATTATTTGGGTCTTTGTCGGACTGGTTTAAAATGTCCCACGTATCGGTACTTGACGCGGTGTAGGGAAATGCTTTGTGGTCGTCTATAATTTCGTGTAATAGTGCTTTTAGTTCTTCGCCAGCTGCGTTTCGTGCCGGCGCATAATAAGCCGCTACGCTTAAGCCTGGCCCACCATAATTGGGCTTGGTCTCTTGGGTTGGTTCCTCGCTTATACTCGTGGATGCACAACTCCCAAAAAGGAGTGCAAAAGCAATATACAGAAGCTGTTTTTTCACAACAGTTGATTTATGGTTTCTTAGTGCAAGTTATCATCTTTATCGAAATTTTTATGTGCTTAACAAAGATTTAATCTTCACCACATGCGCCAAAAAGCCTTGCATAAAACCAAATTCATATTTTTTATTATTTTAGATGAGAACAAACCCCAAATTGTTTAAACCGATATCGCCTACGCTTTTCTTTTTAATTTTTTTGGGTTTGAGTGTACCTAGCTGTTATTAGGGCTCATAATATATATACTTGATTTCGTTTTGACTGTCGTGTATGAAAAATCATTGTTATTATATTTTGATTAACACTTAGTGTGAATAAAATTTATATATTTGCAATGAAAATTAGCTTTAAAAATAAAACGTTAGAAAAATACGCTAATAATGATCGAATTGGATTAAAGAAATTAGGGGACCAAAAGTTTAAAAAACTCAAACAAAGGTTAGACCAATTAAAAGCTTCAAAAACTTTAGAAGATGTAAGATTTCAACCTGGTAGGTTTCACGAATTAACAGGCAATCGAAAAGGGCAATGGGCATGTACCCTTGATCAGCCTTACAGGTTAATTTTTGAACCACAAGAAAACCCAATACCAACGGATGACGACGGAAAGTATATATGGGTGGAAATTAAAGCTGTGAAAATTATTAAAATTGATGATTACCACTAACCAATAATATTTAAAAAGATACACTATGATAGCGACCATCAACAAATATTATCCAGAAAGTGTAACACATCCTAAAGAAGTTTTAATCGAATCTTTAAAGGACAACAACATTGGAGCTAAAGAGTTTGCCGTAAAAACAGGTAAGCCAGAAAAAACGATTACTGCAGTGCTAAAAGGAGAAAGTGCTATAACACCTGATATGGCAGTATTGTTTGAACAAGTTTTAAAAATACCGGTACACTTTTGGCTTGAGGCACAAAAAAATTATGATGAATATAAAGCGCGTATTAATTATCAAACCAAAATTGAAGATGCGATAGATTGGGCTTCATCTTTTCCATATGCAAAAATGGCACATTTTGGATGGGTGCCAAAAACCCGACGAGCGAATGAAAAAGTTATACACTTATTCCATTTTTTTAATGTTGCTTCTCAAAAAGGGTTTGAAGATTACTACTATAATCAACGCACAAAAGTAGCCTTTAGAATTTCTTTAAAAGATCATGAAAATGCACCTGCCATTGCCTCTTGGTTAAGACAAGGAGAAATTCAAGCAACTAAAATTAAAACAAAAGAATACAATGTAATTAGGCTCAAAAAAATCTTGCCAGAGTTAAAGAAAATTATGGCTAAACAACCTAGCAACTATTTTGAAGAATTACAGCGTATATGTCTTTCTGCAGGCATTAAAATCGTTTACACCCCCTGTTTACCTAAAGCATCAATTCATGGTTCTACAAGATGGATTAATAACACCCCTTTGATTCAATTAAGCGGTAGATATAAACGTAATGATATATTTTGGTTTACACTGTTTCACGAGATAGGACATATTTTATTACATGGGAAAAAATATATCTCAATAGAAAATATTGATGTTGAAGGGGAAAATCAAGCATTTGAAAAAGAAGCAGATGTATTTGCATCAAATTGGCTTTTAACTGAAAATCAAGAAAATGAAATTTTGAATAATCGTAACATTTCAAGAGAGGATATCTTAAGGTATTCTGAAAAATTTGAAACGCATCCAGCAATAATTATTGGAAGATTGCAACATAAAAAAAGGATGTCGTATGGAAAAGGAAATGATTTTTTTATGCCAATAAAGCTTACATAAAAATGGAACAAACACAGTCAGTAAATACAGTTAAAGCTCAAACTGATTCCACCTGCTGGGCGTCTGCGACGCATACCATTTTAAGATAGATAGGTCACGCGATAAAGACGCGCGACAGAGAGATCAGGTAAACCATTAAATTCTAAATCACTGAAAAATATTAGCCGTATTTTTTTCATTTTAACGTTTCTCAATAAGAGCACTTTTTACATGTAAAAACTTTATGAAAATAGTATCTGAAAAAAAACTGGTTTTTGAAGCTAAAAACTCCCCAAAGGCTTTTACCAAACTCTATAAAAGCTATATTGAAAAAACCTATTTTTTTGTCAGGTCTAAAGTAAATACCACAGAAGTTGCTGAGGACCTTTGCAGTGAAATTTGGTTCAAAATTTTACACAACATTAAAGACTTTACGCCAAAAAAAAATTATCACGTTCCTGCGTGGATTTTCCGCATTGCTAGAAATCATATTATAGATTTTTATAGAACTCATAAAGAAATAAATGTTGGGGAAACATTTTTTGCCTTTGTAGCAGATGAAAATGAAGCCCATGAATCGGTTTTTGACCAGCACATAAATAAAAGATTCCTCTTCGAAGAAATTAAAAAACTTCCGCCTAAAGAACAAGAAATCATCATGCTCAAATATTTCTCCAACTTAAAAAATAAAGAAATCGCCGAAATCCTAAAAATAGGAGAAAAAACAGTTTCTTCCAGCCATTCTAAGGCGCTTAAAAAGCTCCGAAAAAAAAAACCAAACTATTTTTTAGCCGTATTTTTTTAAAAATTCGTTTTAACTATTGCAATGAAAAATTTTCTAAAACATTTGTGGCTCAAAACCCAGCTCAAAAGATCACGCCCATACGCAAATGATACTTTTGTTAGGAGTCTCCAAAAAAAATTAGAAGATGCGTATCCTTACGTTGAACTTAATCATATAAAAGACACACTTCACAAATCCCATTATTTATTTAACCTATTAACCATGAAAAATATAAAAATCAGTTTAGTTAGCGTACCCGTTTTAGCCATTGCCGTTTTCGGCTTTTTTTCTCTGTTTGGCTCTGCTCCATTTCCACAACAAGCATTATCTGAATACAATAAAAATTTAGAAAATGCTGTCTTGTACCAAAAAACAGAGATGCACGCCGGAAAAGATGCGGAAGCATATATCCAAAAACTTACTGGTGGTAAAGCTACTCCAAGCAATGCCGTTTCCAGCTTACTTAAAACATTCACAATGGAGAGTTGGATTAGTGACCATAAATTTCTCGATAAATCACATGGTGCTTATTCCCTTTTTGTAAAAAACGGCGATAAAACAGACATGTATGTCTCAAAAAACAAAAGCCATTTGGTGACTGAAATGACTCAAGGTATAGAGAAATGGAACGGGTCCGAAGAAGAAATGGTATTTGAAGATGACGTTGTAAGTGTAGTAGTATATGGAGAGGCCGGATTAGGAGAAAATGAAGAAATAATGGAAACTATTTTCAATATCGATACCAATAATATCTTTCAGAATTTAGAAAAATTTCAGGATAATAAGACCTTGACCAAACTTCCAGAAATAAAAGAAAATGGACGAACACTTGTCGGTTATAGTTTAGCGCTTTCAATAATGCCAAGAGGAGCTGGAGTTGTGATTACAGGTCCTGAAGAAATCCCTGATATCAGCGAAATTAAAATGCTTAACGAAAACGAAAAACAATTTATGCAAATCTATTTTGACAAAGAAACCAAAGGAGTAGTCAAGCAAATAGATATTGCAGAAATTGACGGAACTAAATACGAGCTCAATGTTATGAAAGTAGTCGCAGAACATTGGATTCCAAAAAGTGAAGTTGGAGATCTTTTTGATCCTAAAAAATACGGACTCGAAAAAATCAGCGGAAAAAGTTCTTTAATTCAAGTCAAATAGATATTCCCACTATTCTAATTCTGCCCCACTGGCGCAAGCTTGCCTGCCCTGCCATACCCTGCCCGTTCAGGCGGGAGTCAGGCAGGTGCAAGCAGGGCGCTGTCTTGTGCTACTAATCCCCACACCAAACTCCTGTAAGCACGGCATCTTCGGCTCTGTTTAGCGTAAGTACAAATTCACTGCCGTTGTAGGTTTTACTTACAATCCCTTTTATGGTTCCCGTACCGGAAGGTAAGGGCAAATCTTTATAGTTGGCAAAGGCACTGGTTTCCAACAAAAATGTGGTTGTGGCATCGTCTTCGCAGGCTTCTAACGTGCGTTGGGTATCGAAATAATCTTTAGGGTCTACAAAGGGTTTCCCTTGTTCCAGTGGCGTAACACGAACATTTTCTATCGCTACAAATAGCCCAACATGACTGCTATTGATTTCAGAAAATTTTGTGGGAATAGGGATCATATCAACTGTGGTCTTGGAACGAAATACATGATCTGAAATAGCTAATCTTCGAATGCTTTCCACTTCATTACCATCTGAGTTGATTTCACCGCCAATTGAGATAATCCCATTTCCTATTCTAGATTCTCCAATGTGTAACCCTTTAAGGTCTATATATACTTCTCTTCCTAAATTATACATGGTATATGAGGCGGCTTGACCAATCATAATATGAATGGCTGCCGTGGGGTTTTCGGGTGCGTCTTGGAGGTATATTTCGTTGTAAAAATTTCCTGTGCGGTCCGATGAAACCACATAGCCTTTTACCACCACATCTGAAGTAAACGTATGTACGCGTCGGAAGACAAAATAGTTTTTTAGTTGCGCTATGGATATCACGGTTTTGTCTCCGTTTTCAATCTCGGTAAGTAAGGCATTAAGTTGTTCGTTTTCTTCCGTGCCTATTTCTTTGGGAATGTCAAACGAATCTTCTTGTTGGCATCCCAAAAAAACCAGTGCAATAAGCAGGAACAAAAGAGTTTTTATGTGTTTTGTAGTATTCATCGTATGCAGATTAATGGGTTAAAATCGGATATAGGTATTCAGAAAAAACGTAGTACCACGGCCGTACCAATATTTTGGTCCAAAGCGTCGTTGTGCGCCGTTTACATCTTCTAATAATTCATTGTAATTCGCATTTCTAGATTGTTCAAATCCTCCTGTTTTATAGGTTTGATTAAGTAGATTATTAACACTTAAAAATGCGCCCACATACCGCTTGCCCACACGCCACGATTTGCCCACCACCATATTCACTACGGCGTAAGGGTCAAATTTTTCTTGTCGCAACAAGATGCGTGCTTGCTTGGGGTCGTAATTTGTAAAGGGTAATCCATCACGGTCTAACAAAAAGTTTTGCGTTCGGTTGATGGGGCTTACGTCCAAATAGGTGTGGTCAAAATAGTTCGCCGTCAGTCCAAACCACCAATAGTTTTCTCTAAATTCAAATCCTAATGAATAGGCTTGCTGCGGTCCGGAAGCCAAACGAATGTTTTTCATTTTGGCCGTACCAAAATCCAAATACCCAAAATCGTCAGAAGTTAAATATACCTTGGGGTTATTATCGTAAGTATAACGCCCAAAAGCTGCTGCGCCTTTTAGCTTAAAAGAATGGGAAATTTGACTTTCAATCCCTATTTCAATTCCTTCGTGGCGTTTGTCAATGCCTTGCATAATTTCTTGCACAAAAGAGGAGGTGTCGCCGCCAATGCCTTCGGCAAAAAAGAATGAGATCTCATTGGCATTTTGAATATGGGTATAAAATCCGGTGAGGCGCACATTTAGTAGTGGTGAACGATACAGATAGCTTACGTCCGCTGCGGTAATCTTCTCTTGTGTAATGGCGTCAACCAACGCATTATTTTCGCGTGCATTTGAAAAGCTATTGCGCAAATTTGGCGCGCGATTCAGCAACGCACCATTGACTTGAAACAGGTGTTTTCCTGTAATTTTATACGCAAATCCTGCCTTTATATTTCCGCTATTAAAGGTTACTTTTTTACTTTTCCCAAACGATGTTTTTAGATACGCCTCGTGCTTATATTTTCCATCGCGTTGATAGTGCGTTTGCTTGTATTCTGCTGCTAAAAAACCCGTGATTTTTGGATAATAAAACCGCAGCATAGCAGAAGCTTCGTTTATAACCGCATCCAATTGATAATGGTATCGCATTTTTTCACCCACACCAACCAGTCGGTCTGGGTTATTTAAATCAAACTGAAAACCGTCATAGGGATCAACATTCAAATACCCAGTTCCACCCAATACATCCAACACCTCCGCAAAATTTTCGGAGTGTAACGACCGATGCTGTAACGTCCCTATAAGCGTGATATTATCATTGATTTCGGTATGCAGTATGGTATTGCCGCTGAGCTGTGTATCGTCGTTGCGGTCTTCATAAAGCACATAGGCTGCTGGAAGGCCAGCTTCGTTATTGGTTAGATTTGCAACATACAATTGATTCCAATCCAACTGCCCGTTTGTCTTAAACTCTTGTTGACTGCGATAAGCTCCTTCGTAATCTGGTGCGCTGTTTTGCGTTAAAAAATAGCTTGGTAATTTTTGATAATAGGTAGGACTTGGATTTGTGCCGCCGGAATGATCTAATCGACTGTTGCCCACTTCACCAAACTGGAAACCCACATTGGTGCGTAATGTCATTTTAGGAGATAAACGCCATTTATGGTTGAGCATCACTATTGGCTCAATAATACGCTTTACTCTAGAATTTCGCAGCTTTCCAGACTGCATCCCCCAATATTCATTGTACTTAATCCCCTTTAAATCATATACTTCTTGGGTGTTGGGTGATGATTTTCCACGGCGATTGGGCGTAGCGATAAGCGTTGCATTTAGGCTATGTGTTTTCCATTGTTTTTCTACAGACGCAAACAACGATTGCGCGTCGTAAAATGTACCGTCTTGAAAGCCCGCCCCACCCCAACGATTTCCAATTGCAAATGCTCCAGACCATCCTTTATTCAGTTGCCCCGTGCCGTAGCTTGCCAGTGTGCGATAGTTGTAACTTCTATCTGAAAAAGAAAACGTAATGCGTCCGCCTTTTCCATAATTCGAGGCGCGTGTGTCTATGTTTGTTGTGCCTAAAATTCCACCGACGAGGTAGTCGGAAGGCACTATTCCCGCGCTTAGCTCTCGGTTGCGCAGCACATCGTTTAGTCCGCCCCAATTGCTCCATTGCGGACGTCCGTTATACAGTTTATTCATCGGCAAGCCGTTCATCATTACCGTAGCGTTATCCGAATCCAATCCCCGAACACGAAAAAACGAAGCGCTAAACTCAAACGCAGCAGTACGTAAAAACACATCTTCTGTGGACTGAAGCAACCCCGAGATATTATCCAGTGCATCGTTTTCGTCGCTGAGTTCATCGTCGCTAAGATTGATAATCGCGAGCTGTGCGTTTTGGTAGGGCTCCTCTTCAAAGCCTATTGGTTGCAGTGTAATGCGGACATCATCGCCTGGAGTGGCCACCAAAACAAAGGGCGCGTAGCCTTCCAATAAAAACGTAAGGGTTTGTGTACCTAAAACGGATATATAAAAGGTGCCATCTACGGCAGTTTGCGCTTCCATATCGGCAGGAGATGCCGTTATTAAAACCTGTTGAAGTGGCTGTTGGTCAGGATCTATAACCCGTCCCACTATGGCGTCTTGCGCCCATACATAACCAGAAAATAAAACCGCAAAAAGTAGGTGTCTTGCGTTCATCATTTGGGGATTAATGTTATAAATTTAGCATAAATTTTTTAATCGCTTTTGTTTTGAAAAGGATACTCTATTGCTGGCTCTTCTTGCTTTTTGTTTCTACGCTTGTTTTTGGTCAGGGCAACAAAAACTACGAGGTACTTACTGTAGCATTCTATAATGTTGAAAATCTTTTTGATACGCTAAACGATCCCAACACGAAGGATGACGACCGCACCCCCGAGGGGCGTGACCGCTGGACGGAAGATATCTATGCGCTTAAAGTAAAAAACACTGCCAAAGTATTGGCGGAAATTGGCCGTGAAACCACCAACCAGCCCCCGGCGGTCATTGGGCTTTGCGAAGTGGAAAACAAACAAGTGATTGTTGATGTGCTAAACGACCCGCTTTTAAAACCCTATAACTACGGCATTGTACATATAGACTCGCCAGACGAACGCGGTATAGACGTGGCGCTTATCTATCAGAAAAAGCATTTCTTACCCATTTCCTTTAAAAATCATGCCTTGCGCCTGTTTGACAAAGACGGTACACGCGACTATACGCGCGACCAATTGTTGGTATATGGCATGTTAGAAAAAGAGCCTGTGTATGTTCTTGTACACCATTGGCCGTCCCGCAGTGGCGGACAAAAACGCAGCGAACCCAACCGCATAGACGCCGCCGCACTCAACAAAAAGCTGGTGGACTCTGTGTTGCAGCAAAACCCCAAAGCGAAAATTATTAATATGGGCGACTTTAACGACGAGCCTACAAACACAAGTGTGGCCGATGTACTGCAAACCACCGATAAAAAAAGAAAGGCGCTTAAAAACAACCTGCTCTATACCCCTATGATGGCGTTTTACAAGCAGGGTATTGGCACCTATTGTTACCGTGGAAATTGGAATGTATTAGATCAAATTCATGTGTCGGGAGGTTTGCTTAAGGACAAAAAAAACGGCTGGAAATTTTGGAAAGCAGGTATTTACAACAAACCCTATTTGATAAATAAAGAAGGACGCTACAAAGGCTATCCGTTTAGAAGCTTTGCCGGTGGCCGCTTTTTAGGCGGCTATAGCGACCACTTTGCCGTATATGCCTATTTGATACGGGAGGTGCGATAGCCCGCCAGTTTACCGCTTTAATATTTTTTGTTAACTTAGCATGAAACAACCCCGAATTGTTGACTTCAAATACTTAGCCTAATTCGCTATTTTTTATTTTTTACAGTTTAGGGGTGTTGGATATAGGACGTTCGTGTATCTATAAGTTGGCGTTAATTTAAAAAAAGATTGTCCCATAAAAACGGTTAAAAATGGAACTGAAATTATTTTTAAAACAATTACATCCCACATAGCTCTGCCTTGCAGAATGATCATTTAATAAATATCAACAGTGGGAATAAGCTGAAAAAACACTTTGACCGGGAGTTGGCATATCATTAATTTAAAATTTAATACGAGATGAAATCAAAAAAAGAAGTAAAGGAAATTCAAAGAGAAATTTCCTTTGAAACAGAGGGAGTTCATATCATGGAACTTGAAGAACGTGATGAATTTAAGACAAAATGTGGTTGTTTTTCAAGATGTGACTCTCCAGGAGACACCGACACCGATATTGGAAAAGGAGGTAATTACTTCTGACTTATGTGGTACGGCATTTTCATGCCGTACCTTTTTAAAGTTGAACTATCATGTTGTCTAAAAAAGAAATAAGATCCGTCTTAAAAACTAATTTCCACCATGGCATTTATGGGATTCGTTTTGCCGAATTCTCATCAAATCTCATACATTTTTTTAAAACTTTTGATGTTACACAGTGGTTGGAAGACTATATAGAAATTTCTTTCCAAGGGGAAATGGTTGAAGATGATAAAGAAAGATTGGCTATTGAGAAGGTGAGTTGGCTAGTTGAAAAGTACTCTTCTGAGGTAATGAGCTTAGTAGAGAATTCAAGTATTATTTATTCATTTCATACAGGGTCGTATATCCTCATCCCAATGTTAATCCAAGCTCTTGGTTTTGATGTTAAAATACTAGTTGCTGATAATGTATATAAAATGCAGGCTGATTTCTACTTTAATACAAGCAAGAGAATTAATAAGAAATTTAAAAACAATAATAAGGTCTCAATAATCTCAAATCAAGAAAAAAATATTGTGTACAAACTAAAAAATCAGAAAAGTAAAGAAAAACTTTTTATTTATTTTGATGGAAATGTTGGAGCGGGAAGTTATAAAAGTCAATCAAGAAACTATTATTATCAAGACTTCTTTTCTCAAGAATTATTTTTCCACAAAGGTACTGCATTCCTTAATTTTTTTTCACAAAGTCCTTTACTTGGTCTTGCCCTTATTAATAATAAAAATGGTAAGGAGTTTGAGTTGAAAATTTTTAAACATGATGAATTGATAATTGCAGGAAATGGTATTAAAAATTATTGCAATGTTCTAACCGGCGAGATAGTGAGAAATCTAGAGGTTCTTGTGAAAGAAAATTATTTGTGTTGGGAAAACTCTTTATATATACATATGTGGCTAAAGAATAATGAACTAAGAAATGACAACTTTGAACAAGGGGAACAGGCTTTTTTTAAATCGGAATTTGGCAATAAATATTCTTTTAATTTTTATAGATATTTCCCTTTTAAAAGAAAAAACAAAAATTACATATTTGACCGAAAAACCTACTTAACCTATGAAGTTTCAAATAAAGATTTTATAGGGTATGTTCAACCTTTTCAAAAACTCTATTTTAAGTGATTAATTCAAAATATTTATTATTAGTTCTAAGTATAATTTTTTGGTCCTCCCAATCTCATGGTCAAGTCATTAAAGGTTCTGTCAAGAATTTGAAAAGTCAGCCCATCAGTAATGTAAACGTGTATTTCCCTAATAGTTTAGTAGGAACTTCTACAGATTCTTTAGGAAGTTTTATAATTTCAAGAACTAATAAGGGGGAAACCTCTTTACAATTTTCCCATATTAGTTATAAATCTAATAGTTATAGATTTACTTCTAAAGAATTTAAGAAAGATACAATTCATATTAGCATTAATATGAATTTTGAGACAACCAATTTAAAAGAAGTAGTAATAACATCGAATTTAACAAACGACTTCAACAGGGACATTACACTAAAAGCCTTAGAAAACATGTGTAACAACTTAAAAACAAATGACGTTTTAATTTATGAACTGACACATTACGTAAAAAATAACACAGGCTATACAAACTATTTTAGAGGGTTTCTTAAAACACAAGGTATAGGATACAAAATAGAAAATGATAAAAACAAGTATCATTTATTTTTATTGAAAAACTTTAGCCCTAAGCTTATTATTAAGAAGGAAAAAATAACTAATAAAAGTAAAAATTGTGGCGCATTTTGCCCAATTATTAACAATAAACAGGGGATACAAGCCTTTGTTCCTGTTACATTTAATTGGTTTGGTTTACCTATGGCAATTATGGAAAGGGTGAATAGTAAAAATTATATGTTTAACTCAATAAATGATGATTCAGATAGCAGCTACCATATTAAAATAATACCGAAAAAAAAGAGAAAGGAACATCAGATAACTCTAATTATTGATAAAAGCACTTTAGATTTTACTAATATTTATTTTTCCGTTGACGAAACACTAAATAAATATTGGGAAAATAAAATTACTTCTGTAATTAGAAAAGGCTTACTCCCAACTATGCTAAGACAAAAGAAGAGAGTGTGGAATATAAAATGTGACTTTGAACGAGACGAAAACAAACTTGATCTCAAAGAAATTACAATAGAACACGCACTGATATACGATAAAAAATATATAGACGGAAAAAATCTGAAAAAAATTCAGTTTGCTAAATGGAGTTTAAAAAAATATGTGAAAGAGAAAATCAACAACGGAATAATTATCAAGAGTTATAAAGATTTATACTTTGAGGAATAAAAAAATGAAAACGTTTATCCCTATTAAAAGTGAAAACATAAAAGTTAATTCTTTTGATAAAAACTATTTTTTGGTAAAGAATCTGAATACCGAGAAATACTTAAGGATATCTGAAAACATCGCTCAAGCTCTTGAAATGACCGATGGTAAAAGAAGTATTAACAATATTTACAATAAAATTTCAAATAAAAAAATTTCAATTGAAGAACTTTATAGTATATATACTAATCCACTTTCAGAATATGGCATAATCTTGAATGGAAAAAAGAGATTAAAGCAAGGAAAAAAAAGTCATAGTTATTTGACATTTAGAAAGACAATTTTTGACTCAAAAACTGTGAATAAAATCTCTAAATTACTTTCGAATCTATTTCATCCTGTTATTTTTTTTAGTTTTATAACAGCTTTTGTCTTAACCATAGTTTTTATTTTTATTTGGCATACTAGAGTTGTTTCATACGATTTGTTACTCGGGTTTAGAGTAGGAAATTTATTATTGCTTTTTTTAGGTTTTTTAATTGGCTTATTCCACGAATTCGGACATAGTTCAGCTTTACACTACTTTAATGAAAAACCTAGAGAAATAGGTGTTGGATTATATCTAATATTTCCTGTATTTTTTAGTTCAATTACCAACGCTTGGAGTATTACAAATAAAAGAAATCGTTTAATAATAAATTTTGGAGGCATCTATTTTGAAATTATACTAATTACCTTGGGGCTGGTTTTTTTTATTTTTACCCAAGAAATCACCATACTATTTCTTTGTGCCTTAAATTTACTTGTAATAGTATACAACTTAAACCCGTTGATTAGAACAGATGGTTATTGGCTTTTAAGCGATTTAACAAACACTCCTAATCTCATGAGTGTATCAAGTCAAAGAATGAAATTATTTTTTAAATATTTCTTCTTAAAGAAAAAAAATGAATTTTACCGAAAAGATATTTTTTTAATCTCTTATGCAATCATAAGTAAGATATATATTATAGGAATTGTTTTAACGTTGTTTGTGTACAACAGAAATGAGATTATTAGCTTTCTTCCAAAAATGTATAAACTTATTTTCAACTTTAATTTAGAAAGTGTACAGGATATCCAATTATACGAGATAACCATTCCTTTAATATTTTACATCATAACTGTAAAATATGCTGTAAAGCAAATAAAAAATACTGCCAAAAAAAGCTAAAACGGCATTAAAATGCAGTTTAACCCAACCATTGTGTAACATTTTAACCCGACTATAAGAATTCTGAATTTCAAATAAATTATAAGCAAATTATTTCCCCCGCTGGCCTGCCCGAAGCTCAGGCGGGCGCGAGCTTGCCTGCTGCAAGCAGGGCTGTGTCTCGTGCCTTTGAAAATATTTGAGTACATTTAAATTCCTAAACACCTACTTATGACACACAAAACCACAACTTTTTTATGGGAATTGCCACGATTATGGGGCACAGGACGAAGCCCTGCGCCAGCGGGTGTCACAGACGCGCGCCAGTAGGAACACATCGGAATGATCATAAACTTTTCACTTAATTGTTTTTTAGTTAAACATAAAATTATAAACAGATGAAAAAGATATTTATGCTTTTAATCATATTTCTCTACGCTTGTGGCAAGAACAACTGTGAAGATTGTAACTCATATAGTACGTCTAATTATTTTATAAGTAACAATTATGGACAGACTGTAATATTAGATTTTTATTTTCAGAATAATATTGAACAATTAACCATTGAAAATAATACTAAAATTCTAGTTTATAAAACTTCAAGAGTAGCTCAAGAAGGAAAGTTAAAATTAGAACCCTATATATACGATTCATTGCAGATTTATGATAGTTTAAAGAATGAAATTTATTTATTCAAACAGGATACTAATTGTATTAATATCTCAAATGGGTTATGTAAAAAAAATTATGAGCTTAAAAATGAATTTAAAGATGACATGGGTAATACATATTTAAATTATGAATTAAGTGTTGAATAAAAAAAAGCTGCCCCGCTGACCTGCCCGAAGTTCAGGCGGGCGCGAGCTTGTCTGCTGCAAGCAGGGCTGTGTCTCTCACCAAAAAAACCCTAACTAAAAAGCGCTTTTAGCTCTGTGGCTTTGTCAGGCGTAAGTTTCCCTGCCAAAATAAGGCTAAGCTGCCTACGGCGTAGGGCGCCATCAAAGCGTGTTTGTTCGAGTTCCGTTTCGGGTTGCACGGGCGGTACCTCCACAGGCTTGCCTGCCTTGCTTACGGCAACAAACGTATAAATCGCTTCGTTTACTTTTTCGCGCGAGGTGCCGTCTTGTGTTTCGATCCACACATCAATAAACACCTCCATAGACGTACCAAACGCACGGGACACTTTTGCCTCTAACGTTAGCACACTTCCAAGGGGAACGGGCTTTCTAAAATGCACGTGATTTACAGAAGCGGTAACCACAATCTGCTCGGAGTGGCGTTGGGCTGCAATACAAGCCGCGCGGTCCATTCGTGCTAACAGTTCACCCCCAAAAAGATTGTTAATGGGGTTTGTATCTGAGGGTAACACCAAGTCGGTCATAACCGTCTTGGACTGCTCTGGGTGCTTTGGTTTCATTGGAGTTATTTTTTCAGTACCCACGCATCTGGGTAATTGTCGCGCTTAATACCTGACATGGCGTTGTAGGCTTCGCGTTTTGTTGGGAAAGAGGCAAAAGAAACTTGATAAAACCCTTGTGGGGTTTGCCCTAATTTTTTTGCGCCATTATAGCCTTTTCGCTGTAGGGAAGATGCCAATCGTTGTGCGTTTGCTTCGCTTCTGAATGAGCCTGCAATTACGTGAAAGCCTTCAACTGGTGTTGGTTTTGGAAGTTTGATTGTGAGGGTTGGCAATTCGCCCAAATCATAAACCGAAAGCGCTGCTTGTTCGCGTGCCGTTTCACGTAGCGATTGCTCAGTTTGCCATAGTGCATCGGCTTGTTGGTTTAAAAAACTATTTGAGCCCACGGCAAACAATGCCAAAACACTTGCTGCAACAGCTACATAGCCAAAAACACGTTTCGATTTTGTTTGATCAAGTTCAAAATACACCGGTTGTTTGGCGGGTTGCTCGACAGTCGTTCTAGAAATCGGTTGTGCAGGCACTTCAGGAAGCGCATAACTCGCTGCCAAAAAGTTTAAACCACTTTCGGGCGTAAACACCAATTTTCCTTCCGTATTAAGCGCAAGCGTTCCCAGTGTTTGTAAACGAAGGGTATCCTTTTGAACGGCTTCTTTCCACGCAATGGTTTCTTGATGCATGTCCATAACAGCACGCTCATAGCTTTGTCCAAACGATGTTGCCAAATGCGAGGCTAAGATGCCATCGTTAGATTGCAATTGTTCGTTAAACGACACTACTTTTGAAGGAGGGAAATACAATTGAGCATCCGCATCATAATAGGCTGCTTTTTGCTCTACCAAAAAAGACCCAAAACCAGGTACAGTAACACAGTCGTGTTTGTACAATAAATAGTGGATATGCGCTGAAAGGTCCATATCACAAATGTACATTTTTTGTGTAAATCGTGAAAACTTCTGTTTTTGTATTTTTACAAGAACCCAATCTTATGGAAAAAACAGAACTCATCGCTACACTTGCGCTTCCAAAAATGCCCAAAGTTGGATGTAAAACCGCGCGAAAACTCATTCGTCATTTTGGAAATGCAGCTGCCGTTTTTGAAAAAATTGAACACACAACCCAATCCCAATTTGAAGCACTTTCAAAAGTATTTCGGCGTTCAGAAAAGCACGACATCCTCAAAGCTGCCGAAAAAGAAGTGGCGCTGATAGAGAAACGCCATATCAATTGGGTTGCCTATTCCGATACGGATTTTCCGGCCTCCTTACACCAATGTGCAGATGCGCCATTGGTGCTGTTTTATTCAGGGCAGCCTTTTCCAAATACGACACGTATTATAAGTATTGTAGGCACACGACAACCGAGTGAGTACGGAAAGGCTTTTGTTAGGCAGTTGGTCAAAGAACTTGCACCTTATCAGCCCATAATCGTATCGGGGTTTGCCTACGGAATTGACATTGAAGCCCAACTTGCAGCACTTGACAATGGGTTGGTTACTTTTGGATGTTTTGGGCATGGCATTTTAGGATGTTATCCCAAGCAGCACGCAAAATATCGAAAACGCATTGAAGAAACGGGTGGGTTTTTGTCTGAAGTCTGGGCAAAAGAGCCTTTTCAACGGGCACATTTTTTACAGCGTAATCGAATCATTGCAGGTTTGGCTCAAGCCACCATCATAGTAGAATCGCGTGAAAAAGGTGGTGCGCTCACCACGGCACATTACGCCAACAGCTATCAACGTGATGTGTTTGCTGCGCCCGGAAGACCAAACGATGTAACCGCAAGCGGATGTTTGGAACTCATCAAAACAAGACAGGCAGAGTGCATAACAAGTGGAGAAGATGTGGCGCGCGCCTTAGGCTGGAAACAACGTCAAAACCCAATACCGCAACCCAAACTTTTTATTGAACTCAACGAAAAAGAAAAACAGGTAATCAGCCATATGAGTGGTACCCCAAAACACATTGACCTTATTGCACTAGACGCCAAACTCAAAGTAAGCGAAATCGCGAGTATCTTATTTCAGTTGGAGATGAAAGGTGCCGTAATGGCACAAGCGGGTAAGCAGTTTAAAACGATTTAGGCGAAAAACCCACGTTGGTGCGTACACGCTGTAACACCTCTTGTGCAACCTTACGTGCTTTTTCAGCGCCTTTTTGAAGTTGTCCCTCCAAAACTTCGGGTTGTTCCATCAAGGAATCAAATTTCGTTCTGGCTGTAGCAAAGCGTTCCAAAATAGCCTCGAACAAGGCTTGTTTGGCATGACCGTAGCCAAAACCACCGGCTTCATAATTTGAGCGCATGGTCGCAATCTCAGCTTCCGTAGCGATTAGCGAATACAAGGAAAATACCGTGCACGTATCTGGATTTTTGGGTGCTTCAAGTGGCGTGCTGTCTGTTGCGATGGACATTATTTGTTTGCGCAATTTCTTTTCTGGCAAGAAAATGTTAATGGTGTTGTCTTTGGATTTACTCATTTTACTGCCATCTGTCCCTAAAACATACTGCGTATCAGTTTGCAGTTTGGCTTCGGGCAAAACAAAAGTATCGCCATAAGCGGCATGAAAACGACTTGCTACATCACGCGCCATTTCTAAATGTTGTAATTGGTCTTTTCCTACAGGAACCGTATTTGCATCGTAGAGTAAAATGTCTGCCGCCATAAGCATGGGATAAGTAAACAATCCAGCGTTTACATCTTCCAATCGGTCTGCTTTGTCTTTAAACGAATGTGCCAATGACAGTCGGCTGTAGGGGAAACAACAATTTAAATACCACGCCAATTCGGTTACTTCGGGTACATCAGACTGGCGATAGAAACAAGCTTTATCAGGGTCTAAACCACAAGCCAGCCACGCTGCTGCTGTAGCTTGTGTGTTTGTTTTAAGTTGATCTACATCTTTAATTTGCGTAAGCGAATGCATATCGGCAATAAACAAGAATGCTTCTTCATTGCTGTTTTTTGCCATGTCAATGGCAGGAAGTATGGCACCCAATAAATTGCCCAAATGAGGTGTGCCTGTGCTTTGAATGCCCGTAAGGATGCGTGCCATAAAAATTGTATCTGCACAAAAATAACGGATTTCACGCATCAATCGCTATTTTTGACGCTATGGTTTACATACGCAAAGCACTTTTAGGGCTTTGGAACATATGGTTTTATATTATTTCAGGCCTTGGCCTGTTGTTGGTGTTTCCCTTTTTACTGCTGTGTCTTACAAGGGAAAAGTGGTATGCGGGTATTTTCTATGCAGCCCGCTATTTTTGGTCGCCGCTAATCATGTTGGGAATGGGGTTTATTCCTGTTATCAAAAACAAAGTGGCCCTAGACTATAGTAAGCAATATATGTTTGTGGCAAATCATTTGAGTATGATTGACATTATGATGACGTTTATGGCGATTCAAAAGCCTGCCGTTTTTGTAGGAAAAATGGAGTTAGATCGTCTTCCTTTTTTTGCTACAATTTACAAGCGTGCTGCTATTCTAGTCAATCGCGATAGTGTTTCTAGTAGGAAAAACGTTTATGTACAAGCCAAACGTAAATTAGAATTGGGATTTAATATGGTCATTTATCCCGAGGGGTTGGTGCCAGAGCCCGAGGTTTTTTTAGCGCCTTTTAAGAATGGTGCTTTCAGCATTGCGGTTGAGCATCAAATTCCCATTGTTCCCATTACATTACCAGATTGCAAAAAGCGATTTCCTTTTCAGTTTTCCTATAAATATTGGGTAGGAAAGCCTGGTGTCGTTCGCGCAAATGTGCACGCACCCATAAGCACAAAGGGACTGACGCAAAAAGACATCCCTGAACTAAAAGAACAAGTCCGTGATTTTATGCGTGAAGCACTCAAAAAAGAAGGCTATAAATAGACTTTACTCCGCAGCTGCGATAATGTCCTTAATCTTTCCCTCAATTTCTTCGGCAAGTTCTGGATTGTCATCCAAAAGTGTTTTTACCGCATCTCTACCTTGACCCAATTTGGTGTCGCCATAGCTAAACCACGAACCACTTTTTTTGATAATTTCTGCTTCAACACCAATGTCTAACAATTCGCCAATACGCGAAATTCCTTTGCCATACATGATGTCAAACTCGACTGTTTTAAACGGTGGAGCCACTTTATTTTTCACCACTTTCACCCGGGTTTTGTTCCCCATAACAGCGCCGTTGGTGTCTTTAATTTGTGTTGAGCGTCTGATATCTAATCGCACCGAAGCATAAAATTTTAGTGCATTTCCACCTGTAGTGGTCTCCGGGTTTCCGAACATAACACCAATTTTTTCACGCAACTGATTAATAAAAATAACAGTACAATTTGTTTTGCTGATAGATCCCGTAAGTTTACGCAAGGCTTGTGACATCAATCTGGCGTGTAGTCCCATTTTAGAATCGCCCATTTCGCCCTCAATTTCACTTTTCGGGGTCAATGCTGCTACTGAGTCAACGACCACAATGTCAACTGCTCCAGAACGAATGAGGTTATCCGCAATTTCTAACGCTTGTTCGCCGTGGTCAGGTTGAGAAATAATAAGATCATCAATCTCCACGCCCAAGCTTTTAGCATAATACCGGTCAAAAGCGTGTTCTGCATCTATAAATGCGGCAATACCACCTGCTTTTTGGCACTCCGCAATGGCGTGCAATGTAAGGGTTGTTTTTCCTGAAGATTCTGGACCATAGATTTCCACAACTCTACCGCGTGGATATCCGCCAACGCCCAACGCCACATCAAGACCAAGTGATCCCGAAGAAATTACTTCTACTTGTTCAATAACACTATCGCCCATTTTCATGACCGCACCTTTACCATAGGCTTTGTCTAATTTGTCTAAGGTTAACTGAAGTGCTTTAAGTTTTGCGTCTTTTTCGTTACTCATGCTTCTTTTTTTTAGCTTCATGCTAAAGTACAATTTTTCTATGGCTCAGCCTTTTTTGTACGCATTTTTAATTTGATACCTTTGCTGCGTAATCTTAATCCTGTATAGCATGCAACTGTACAACACATTAAGCGCGCAAGAGCGCGCTGCCCTTATCGACGGGGCTGGCGAAGAACGCCTGACCTTATCGTTTTATGCCTATGCGCACATTGGCAATCCCGAAGAATTCCGCGACCATCTTTTTATTTCATGGAATGCATTAGATGTTTTGGGGCGTATATATGTTGCTCACGAAGGAGTAAATGCGCAACTATCGGTGCCTGCACCCAAATTTGACGCGTTTAAGAAACACCTTGACAGCATTGATTTTTTAAAAGGAATTCGCCTTAATATTGCGATTGAACATGACAATAAATCGTTCTTAAAACTCAAGATAAAAGTGCGAAATAAAATTGTGGCGGATGGCTTAAATGACGACAGTTTTGATGTCACCAACAAAGGCGTTCACCTAAATGCTTCTGAGTTTAACACACTTACCAATCAAGACGATACCATAGTGGTGGATATGCGGAATCATTACGAAAGTGAAATTGGTCATTTTCAAGGGGCTATTACCCCTGATGTGGATACCTTCCGTGATTCCTTACCTATTATTGAAGAAGACCTTGCTGAACACAAAGAAGACAAAAACTTGGTGATGTATTGTACGGGTGGAATTCGTTGCGAAAAAGCCAGTGCATACTTTAAACACAAGGGGTTTAAGAACGTATATCAGCTTGAAGGAGGTATTATTGAATATGCGCGACAAGTGAAGAATCAAGGACTTGAAAACAAGTTTATTGGAAAGAATTTTGTGTTTGATGAACGGCGAAGCGAAACCATTTCAGAAGACGTAATTGCAAGGTGTCATCAATGTGGTAGTCCATGCGATACCCATATTAATTGCGACAACGAGGCCTGTCATTTGTTGTTTATTCAATGTCCCTCTTGTGCGGAAAAATTTGACAATTGCTGCTCCGAAGCATGCGCTGAAATTATTGCGCTCCCAGAAGCGGAGCAAAAAGCATTGCGTAAAGGAAAGCAGAACAGCAATAAAATATTTAAAAAAGGACGAGCACATCATTTAAAGACGATTCAGAATCCGTGATAAAAAAAGTTTTTCTTATTGCATCAATGTTTTTGTTGGTGGGTTGTTCCGACAAAGGAGTATTGCTGTTTGAGGAGCTCCCCGAAGAGGGCTGGAACCAAGAACAATGGGTTGCGTTTGATTATACTCATCGACTTCCTGAAAAAGAAGTTTCGCTGAGTTGGGTATTACGCCACGACGATGATTATCCTTTTTCTAACATTCATTTTATTACGGCATGGCGCAACCCAAAAGGCGTTGAAAAAATAGACACAATAAGCTATGTGCTAGCACAACCCGATGGGCGGTGGTTGGGCAAAGGACTTTATATTAAAGAACATCTATTGCCTTTTGAGGAACGGTTTTTGTTAGACGAGCCTGGTGCATATCAGTTCCGCATACGACCAGCAGTACGTACTACCGAAAAATTGGTTGCCGAGAAAACATTACAAGGAATACATCAAATTGGAATCGCATTAAACCCCATTTTACATGACTAATACAAAAGGATACGGAAAATATATTCGCCTTATATGGATTGCTTTTGGTGGTATCGTTTTAGGGATCATTTCCATTTTTGGGGCAGCCTCGTTTGGACTGCTTGGATCCATGCCTGATTTTCGTCAATTGGAGAATCCAAAAACCAATTTGGCTACGCAAATTATTTCTGCTGATGATACCGTTTTAGGGAAATTTTACTTTAACGATAACCGAACGCCAATATCATTTCATGAAATCCCTAAAGAAATGATAGATGCGCTTATTGCTACGGAAGACGAACGTTTTTATAATCACGCTGGAATTGATTTTCGTGGCACGGCACGCGCCCTGTTTTATTTGGGTAAAAAGGGAGGCGCGAGTACCATTACACAACAGCTTGCCAGACAGCTTTTTGTGGGTGTGCGTTCGCGAAATATTGTGGAAGCAATCACACAAAAAATCAAGGAGTGGGTTATTGCTGTTCGGCTAGAAAGACGCTACACCAAAAACGAAATCATAACCATGTATCTGAATATTTATGATTTTAATTACAGCGCCGACGGCCTTCGTTCTGCGAGTTCGATTTACTTCTCAAAAAAACCCATAGAATTGGATTTGAGCGAATCTGCCATGCTGGTAGGGATGCTAAAAAATTCTTCACTTTACAATCCGTTAAGACGACCCGAAATGGTTCGCGATAGGCGAAATATTGTATATCAACAAATGTTGCGCAACAACCTCATCACTGAAAAACAACGTGATTCATTGGCTGCTCTACCCATAACGCTTGACTTTAATCCACAGTCGCACCGAGAAGGAATTGCCACCTATTTTAGAGCCTATTTGCAACAATTTATGCGCGATTGGATTGCCACCAACCCCAAAGAAGACGGCAGCCTTTACAACCTTTATTTGGACGGACTAAGCATTTATACTACCATAGATTCTAGGTTACAAACCTATGCCGAAGGAGCTGTGGCAGCGCATATGCCCAATTTGCAAAAAGAATTTTTTAGACAAAATGAACCGGAGTATAATGACATTGCACCATTTTTAGATGTTGAAAAAGAAGATGTCGATAATATTATGCTTCAAGCAAAACGCCGATCTGAGCGTTGGCGTAAAATGAAAGCCCAAGGACTTGACGAAGAAACCATTTTAGCCAGTTTTGAAGAACCCCTTCAAATGGAGGTTTTTAGCTGGAATGGTGATATAGATACCATCATGACCCCTACGGACTCAATCCGTTATTACAAACATTTCTTACGCGCTGGCATGATGTCCATGGAGCCACAAACAGGACACGTAAAAGCGTGGGTTGGCGGCATTGATTATCGTCATTTTCAATTTGACCACGTCATGCAAGGGAAACGACAAATTGGCTCAACGTTTAAGCCTTTTGTATATGCCTCTGCCATTGATCAGCTTAAGGTGTCGCCCTGCGACTCACTCCCTGATGGGTATTACTGTGTAGAACCGGCTAAATTTGGTGCTCACGACGCGTGGTGTCCAAAAAATTCAGGTGATCGATACATTGGAAAACGCACCCTAAAAAATGCACTCGCCAATTCGGTTAATACCATCAGTGCTCGATTGATAGACAAGGTTGGTACAAGGCCAGTAGTAAATTTGGTGCGTAATTTGGGGGTGAGCTCGCCTATCCCAAATGTTCCTGCAATTGCTCTGGGTTCTGCGGATTTAAGTGTTTATGAAATGGTTGGTGCCTATTCGAGTTTTGCCAACAAAGGGATATATGTAAAGCCCGTAGTGGTAACGCGTATCGAAGATAAAAACGGCACGGTAATCTTTCAAACTGCCCCAGAAACCAAGGATGTTTTGAGTGAAGAATCTGCCTATGTTACACTAAAACTACTTGAAGGGGTAACGGAAGCTGGATCCGGTGTACGATTAAGACATAGGGGGGCAGACAAAACGAATCCTATTTTTAGGGATATTGTGACGGGGTATCCCTATGAGTTTGACAATCCTATTGCCGGAAAAACAGGAACAACACAAAACCAAAGCGACGGCTGGTTTATTGGCATGGTTCCCAATTTGGCAACTGGCGTTTGGGTGGGTGGAGAAGATCGTTCCATACACTTTGAAACCATTGCTTATGGACAAGGTGCCACCATGGCACTCCCTATTTGGGCACATTATATGAAAGCTTGCTATGCAGATTCCACACTTGTGATTTCTAAAGATGCTTTTGAAGCACCCGAGTTTGTCTCAATTCCTTTAGATTGTGATTCGTTATCAGTAGCACGGCAAGAAAAGTCGTTTTTTGAAGACGAAGACCTCAGCGATTTAGGGTTTTAGGCAGGCATTCCGTGCTGTGCCAAATGGCTGTTGTAGTAGCGTTTGTCTCCAGTAACTTCTTTGCCTATCCAATCAGGAAGTTTAATTTTTTGAGCTGCACTTTTAAGTTCAATTTCGGCTAGTACCAGCCCCGATAGTGATTCCTCAAATACATCTACTTCAAAAAGAGATTCATTAAATGGCACATGGTAGCGGGTTTTTTGAATACTGCCTGGGAGACAAAGTGGTAGCAGGATATTGGCTTCATCTAGAGAAATGGCTTTTTCCCATTCTACTCTTGTGGTACCATCAGAAGAAGAAGCGCCTTTTATGGTCAAAAAAGCAGTGGTGTTTTGAGTGCGCAACCGAACGGTTCGCGCTGGGTCAACAGAGAGATACCCTTGAAAAATGGCAAATGATGCTGTGGCCTTATCCAGGCACGCTTGCACATTACAGACTAAAAACTTGCGTTCTATTTCTAGCATTTTAGCTTTTAAGCCAAAGTACAAAATTGAACGCAATAGCCTACCACTCGTTTACTTCCTTAAACAAGTAATTTAACGAAATAGAATAGGCTTCTCTGTAGTCTTCCATTTGGACGTCTGCATCATTATACATGATGTTTTTATTTGAGCAGTAGCTTTCAAAAGAGTCTTTTATAAGTCTGTCTATTTGGTCTTGTAGTGAATGATTGTTTATCAAGCAAATTTTATAGTGTTCAAGATCTATGCGTTTCATGTTATTAGCATTTACACAATTTTATTTCATAGGCTTTAAAAAAACCACAACGAATTGTTAACGAATTGTTTCATCTTCAACAGTTATAAACAACATTAATTTGCTTGAACATGTTGATTACAAGTGAATTGAAAAAATACACCTTTCCCATTATCAACAATTTCGCAACACATATTGAGTTGAGGCAATTGCTAAGAAGCGTCAGCTGGATCAAAAATGGCATTTAGTGTAGCTGCCAACCGAAGTCCGGCATCAAGTAGTCTAACACGCACCTTGTCAAAGTATTGATAGTGATACACATAGCCTAAAGAGGCGTGTATGGGCGTATTGGCATAAATCGTGTTGGCTAAATCTTGTGACTCATGCACCCACTCCAATCGCGTAGCGTTCATGCAATTTTCATTTTTTTCTGCTGAACGTTTTGGCAAGTGTGCAGCGAGCTCGGTATAGCTCATATTATAATGCTCAATTAAATCCGTATCCCACAAGCGGTGTAAGTTGGTTGGTTCACCAAACCAAGTAAGCTTAATGTCATTTCCGCCTTTATCCGCTTTTCTACCCGCGTGCATCGGCTGATGAATATCCCCGATAAAATGCACCAATAGTTTAAGGTAAAACGCTTTATCGGCTTTCGTTTTATTGGGGTTTTTAAGCACTTCTATGCAATCGTCCATTGCGGTGATGATGTCTCCATCGGGGTTTTTCTTTGCCTCGGAGTAACGCGTATCCTCATCCATATTAACATAATGCCAGCTATTGAGATAATCATACCTGCTATCAGAACGAATTTCATCTGCATAGGTAGAAACAAACGCCAACGACATTCCGTCAAGCAGTGCATCAACCGCAGCCGTTGTCTTAGGTGTTAGGTGTTCTTGCGCTATTTTGCCGATGACACGATGTCCCGTTTTGCCCCAATCCTCGGCAAATACTTGCTGGGAGAATGTTGTCAAAAAAAAGAGGATTATGGTAATACTTTGTTTTCTCATATTTTATAAAATAGCACGAATGATTGTTGGGCGATAGGAATTGTTTAAAATATCAATGCCGAGTGTGAGTTGATGAAAGCCTGAGTTGTTGATTTTAATATTTCCAGTACCGATAGTGTAGGTATAGGAAAATGTCCATTTATTATTTTTCATCCCCATTATTGCGGTGAGCTGAGAAAAGGGTTCGCTTAACGGATTGGTGCCATTATTGGTTTGGGTACTTGTGAGCCCTTTTCGGTACGAGGTGCCCACCCATAGCTGTGTTTCGCGGATACTGTGATGTGATTTTAAGTTTATATCAACATTCGGACGATCTGCATATTCGATATAATCTACCAAAACCGAAGGCTCAAGTGCCCAGGTAGGTTGAATTTCAAAGAAGTTTCCTACAGATGCCAACAGGCGTTTTGGGTTGTTCAGTAGCACTTGATCCGTGATATTGTTCCCAACAAACAGCAAGTTTTGAATGGTGAGGTGTGCATATAGTGATACATAATTATAGGTAAGACCAACATCAACGTACATGCTAGAAGTACTTACATCACCCCCGCTGATTTTTCGGTCACCGGTTGGATTGTCAAAACTAGACTGGTCGTGTTGATGAAAAGATCCTCCTGCAGAAAGCCCAAAAGAAATTTGGTTGACATCGGCGCGACTTCTATAAAAATTGATGTGATGCGCATAGGTTCCTTGAAAACCAAGTCGCGATTGAAAACCGTTCTTATCGTGAAAAAACAATGCTCCAACGCCCGACTTGTCACCCACACGCGCGTGCGCATTAATGGTTTGCACAGCGGGTGCATTAGCAATACCCAGCCATTGGGCTCTATAAGATGTACGCACCTTCAATCCTTCGTATTGTGCCCCCGCCATGGCAGGGTGTAAAACATAATAATTATCGGTGAGGTAATCGGTGTAAATAGGCATACGGTATTGGGCTTTAACTGCACAAAAACACAGTACAAAAAAGCACAAAAAAAGGGTTATTGATAGCGATTTAAAGCGCATGAAAGGATTTCATATATTCGTACAAGTTACGCAAACCTATGAAAATGCTCATGAACACCATAAAACGAATTGCTGTTTTTGTGCTTTTGCTATGGGTATCCACGGCTGTTTATGGGCAATTAAGTAAGGTGCATTATATACCGCCAATATCAATTACATCTCAAATTGCGAACAGTGTTCCCTTCGCGCAATATATTTATATCTCAACTCCTAGTGAAAGTGAAGTTTCTTACGTAATTAAGCCCATCGGGCAGGCTTCTTCTTTTTATGAATACGGAACGGTTTCCAATGATTCTCCAGTTGAATTTGGTAAAACTTACAATCCTATTGTTTCACAAACACACAATACCCCGCTTGTTATATTTGAAAGTTTTGGATCTACAGTATTAAACAATAAAGGGTATGTGATTGAAGCTGAAAAACCAATTTATGTTTCTGTACGCTTTCAAAGTGAAGCGCAATCAGGAGCAATTGTGAGTAAAGGAAATGCTGCATTAAGCAAATCTTTTGTCTTTGGTGGGTTTGTAAATGATGTTTTATCACTACGTACACCATACAACAGTTTTTTTTCTGTAATGGCGACAGAAGATAACACAGAAATTTCTGTCAATTTCCCTAAAAATGTTACTCTGGCTAACTATACTGGAAGCTATCCCGTAACCTTTACGCTACAAAAACATGAGAGTTATGTCGGTATTTTGCAGGCATTTGATGGGACAAATAACTTGGATGGGCTCATTGGAGGAACACTAGATGCTACAAAAGATGTCGTGGTTACTAGTGGGAGTACTACAGGGACAAATGGTCCTGGAAGAGGTCATGATTTTGGAATTGACCAGCTTGTGGGAACAGAAAAAGCAGGTGAAGAATTTATTTTTATTCGGGGAGAATCTCCAGGAGATTATCATGAGATAGAAAATGTAATCTTAATTCCACTAACTTCAAGTACAACGTATGAAATTAATGGTGGAACTCCACAGCCTATTTCTGGAGATTATATTGTAATTGAAGGGGATAAATTTAGTGGAGAAGGAAATATGTACGTGAAAACATCTGCACCTGTAATGGCATTTCAAGGAATTGGCGGGGTTAGTGACTCCGATAATCCAGAGCCTAACCAAGGTATGTTTGTCGTACCCCCATTGAGTTGCGCGGCTAAAGGGGATATCAATAATATCCCTTACATAAATAGAATAGGTTTAACCGAACAACAAGGCGGTTTAGGCATAGTAGCAGAGAAAGGTAAAGAAGTAACTTTAAATGGAGTTCCTTTGACAAACGGGCAACCTGTAGAAGGAAACACAAATTATGTGACCTATCGCATTTCTTCACTTACAGATGATTTATATCACGTTTCCAGTTTAGGGGAACTATATGTTTCCTATTATACCTATTCTGGAGCGGCAACTTCAGGTGCATTTTATTCCGGCTTTCAGTCGCCACCAGAATTTACCTTTGACTTAGATTTAGTAGCGCTAGGAACTTGTTTACAAAATAATTTAACGTTAAACGCAACAAATACCAATACGCTTGACTCTTTTGGTTGGTGGTACAATCCCTCACAAGATGGAGATAGCACCCAATGGCAAGAAATTGCAGCCAATGCAAATACTGCAGACTATACTCCCAGTCAAGTAGGTTGGTATCAGCTTAGAGGAACTTTTAGTTGTGGGGCAAATACTGATGAATTAACCTCTCAAGCTGTTTATGTGGGAAATTGCCCAGATGACAAAGACAATGATGGTGTAGTGGATAATTTGGATTTAGATGAAGATAATGACGGCATCCTTGATAGTGTTGAAAGCGGAGGAAATATAACTCCTGATTTTACTGACCCTAATAACCCTTTGCTGCCCAGTGTTACCGACAAAAATATTTCGATTGCTTCAACGTATAATATATCTGGATCCATGACTATTGATGCAAGCGGTACTCTCTCAGGAGATAATATGGGGAACATAACATCCACCCTTACCGTTAGCACAGAAGCTATCAATACTTATGAATTGAGTTTTAACAAACCAACTACAGTACGCATTACCTTTCCTGAAAGTCCAAATTACATTGAAAATGAGGTTATTACAATAAGCACGACGAGTTCAGATAAAACCATTTCACTTGTAAATACTTCAGAAGAGCTTCTAGTTGATACGAACTATGATAACGCATACGAATCTGGTGTTGCATATTTTACTAATAACCGCGTTAGCGTTAAGTATGCTCCCGCAGTGACAGACCTGAGCGACACTGAATTCATTGGAAGTTACCTGTCCAATATTACCATTACACATAAACTTGAAAATATTAACGAAGATGGTGAGCTTAATTTTCAAATACAGATTATTGATCACTTCATTGATAGTGATGGAGACAATACCTCAGATCTCCTAGATTTAGATAGCGATGGTGACGGTTGTTTTGATACTATTGAAGCAGGGTATGAAGACCCAGACAACGATGGTCTTTTGGGAAATAGCCCTGTCGTATTTGACCCAAGTTCTGGTACTTCAACAGCAGATATCCGAGGACGCGTTGTTTTTTCTGGCTACGATTTTAACGACACACCCTTAGATAATGACAATAACGGCATTTACGACTTCCAAGAAGCGGGTACACCTGCTACAATTTCGCAAGATTTTGCTGCTGCGAGTGCTTCGTTGTGTGAAGGAGGATCACTGACTTTAACTTTTAAATCTACAGATACTGACAACGTTTTGTGGGAGGTAGATACAAATGCTGACGGGATTTTTGAACCTGCTAACACATTAGGTACAGATACCAATGACGGTGATACCTATAAGTTTCTTATTAATAGCGTTACAACGGCACTAGATCAATACGTTTTCCGAGCTAGCCTGAGTAAAAAAACCTACGCATGTACGACACCGACAAAACTTTTTACACTTACTGTAAATAACAATACTACCAAACCAAACCTCGACCCATTAACTGTTGTCTGTAAAGGAGCCACTGTTGCCGACTTAGATTCAACTGTGGTTTGGTATAGCGCATCAACAGGTGGAAGTCCACTTGCAAACAATACCATATTAACGCACAACACCCCCTATTTTGCAGCATCAATTGTAAATGGGTGTGTTGGTGAATTGAGAAGTGAAACCAAAGTAGTGGTTAATGATCCTGTGATTAGTACCGTTTCTAATAACACTACTTTTTGCGCCGATGAAACAATTACACTTTCACTCGATACTGATAAAATTTTACCCACTCCCGATGATTTTGCACGAATTAACAACTTGGTGTATATAGAAAATGCTGCCGGTCCTGTGCAGTACGATAACGGATTTTACTACACACAAAAAGGGATCAAAACGGGTGTGCAGCCCATTACATGGACTGCGGCTAAAGCCCTTGGCGAATCCATTGTGGGAGCTACTATGTATATCATAAACAGCACAACAGAAGAAGATGCCGTTTATCAGGGCTTACAACATATGGGGCTTATAGGAAACGATGGTGTTGCGTTTTGGCTTGGGTTGTTTCAAGACCTAAGTGCTAGCGATTATCTTGAACCTGATGGTGGATGGTATTGGGTAGATGGCACGCCGTTGACATATCAAAACTGGTGGAGCTCAGAGCCCAATGATTGGCCATCAGATAGCAAAGATGGTGAAGAAAACCATGCTCAATTTGAATTTTCTAACAACAGAGAAAAATGGAATGATATGGGGCTTGCCGACAATGATGGTCAATCGTATCCTATTTTTGAATACAAAGCCCAAACCAATGTTGAATGGTTTACCGTAGAAACAAATGGATCGAAAACCCCGATAGCTGGTGCTAAGAATAGCAGCCAGCTAGAAGTATCCCCTCTAGAAACAACATCCTACTTGGTCCGCGTTACTACTAACAGTGTGATTTGTGATTCTGAGATATTTACCATTACTATTAATTCGTTGCCAATAGCTAACACCGTGTCAGATCCAATTGAAATTTGCGTGGACAACAACAACGGTGCTATCCCATCTAAAGATTTAAAAGGGTCTTTTGACCTTACTAGCGTAAAAACAACTATTTTAGGGAGTAGTCAACCTGACACAAATCATACCGTTGCCTATTATACTACTCCAGGAGGTGCCGAAAATGAAATTGCTGCTGCAAAAATTCTAACGCCCGATGCTTACACCAATAGATCAAATCCCCAAACTATTTACTACCGTGTTACCAATACAGACACAAATTGCGTTAGTGATGTTGGAGCGTTAACCATTAAAGCGAATGCGCTTCCACCTACAATAACAATCCCTGATTTTGAAGCATGTGATGATTTAACGAGTGGCAGCGATGAAGATGGCATTTTACGTTTTGACCTTACAGCCCAAACAGCAGGTATTGAAGCCTTACTGGGCAGTACAACACAATGGTCCATCAGTTATCATGAGACCGTTGCTGATGCTGAAGCAAAAAATGCAATAACTGAATATAATACCTCAACTTCTGATAATAGCAAAAAGACGATAATTGTTCGATTAGAAGATAATACTACAGGCTGTTACCGTATAGACAACACGCTTGAATTAGTCGTTCTTGAATTACCAAAAATTAGTAAAGGTAGTTTTACAAGGGAGCAATGCGATACCGATACCGATGGTATTGCTCAAGATAACCTTACGCTGTACAACTCAATCTTTTCTGTAAATCACATGAATGAAACTTTCACCTACTATTGGGACAGCAACCATACAGATGAAATCACAACCCCAAGTGCTTTTTTTAACGTAGATAGTAGTGGAAACCCTATTCCTGATGTGACAGTATATGTGAAAATAACAAATGATAACGATTGTGAACGCACCTTTGACCCTGCAACTGGCGACCCGCTTACCATAGAAATTCGTGTTCGCGCCAGTACCATTAAAGATACTTTTTTAGAAACATACTACACCTGTCTAGACCCAAGTGTCAAAACAAATACCGGCATCGGCACTTTTGATAAGGATAATTTTGCTGATTTGGAGGCCAAATTGATCGCGGAACATCCGGCTTTTAGTAATAACAATGTGGCGATTCAGTATTTTGAAAGCGAAGCCGATGCCGCTTCTAAAATAAATCCTATTGATACGTCTCAAAATTACACGAACAGCACTCCAAACAATCAAGAAATTTGGGCAGCCATTGATGCTACTGGACTCACAGAAACGACGTGTTTAGGACTTAAACAAGTTGCCAAATTTGTAGTAGAGCCGCTTGCTATACTTCATCCCGTGAGCATTCCGCGCCAATGTGATGGAGACAGTCTATTAGATTTAGACGCTCAAGATGGGCTTTTCCCATTTGATACTAGTACGGTAATGTCTCAATTATTGCTTACACAAAATCCTGCCAATTACAACATTACATTCTACAACGAAAATGATGCTGTTATCAGCACAAATGGGTTTCCGTCAGAATATCTGAGCCCATCTCAGGATATACGTGTAGTGGTTGAAAACAAGCCCTCAAACGTTACGCCAGCTTGTTATCAAGAGGCATTGATTACTTTTACAGTTGACGATAGCCCCGAAGTTGGCAGTTATAATATGCCTGCGGTGTGTGATTACGATGACGGTGTTTTAGACAATTTAGGTGTTTTTGATACAAGTAACCTCAACAACGAACTTCTTAATGGGCAAACCAACATGGAAATTCAGTTTTTACAACGTGATGGGTCTGGCAATGAGACTGTTATCGGTAACAGCTTGCCCAATCCATTTAATACGCCAACGACAACAGTTATAGCACAAATTTATAATCCTCTAAATAGCATATGCATCGCTGAAGAAATGATCACATTTCAAGTGAATGAAAATCCCGCTTTCGATTTACCAACAGAACTCGTGTTTTGCCAAAACTTAGGTTCTGATACCATTTATGTAACCAGCCCAAATGCTACATATGACTACGCATGGGAACGTAACGGGGTTCCTATAACAACACAACTCACACAAAACTTAATTATTACTGAAGGAGGAACCTATAGTGTTACTGCAACTAACCCTACTACGGGCTGTACTACATCAAAAACGGTTGAGGTAAAAACCTCTGAAATGGCCTTGTTTGGCGCTGAAGATGTTACTATTTATGACCTAACAGGAGATGGCAAAAACCGCGTTGAAATTGATAATAGCGAAGCGGCTTTAGGTATTGGAGACTATGAATTTGCATTTGAATTAAGTAGCGGTCTTTTTCGACCATATCAAGATAGCCCCATTTTTGAAGATGTTCCTCCAGGAATTCACACGCTTTATGTGCGTGATAAAAACAATTGTGGTATTGCAGAATTAAAAATTTCTGTTGTTGGATACTCCCTATACTTTACCCCAAATGGAGATGGAAAAAATGACACGTGGCAAATTTTAGGGGTGAGTAAAGACTTCCAAGCAACAGCACTAATTTATATTTTTGACCGCCACGGGCGCCTTATGGCTCAAATCCCTGCTACTGGCGTTGGGTGGGACGGTACCTACAACGGAAATCCTTTGCCAGCAGACGATTATTGGTTCCGCGTAAAATTAGATGACGGCAGAAGTTTTACAGGCCATTTTAGTTTGGTACGATAGTTTTATTACAAGATCCCTCTCACTGATACCGGGTAATATTTTTTTCCAAATATATCTATGCCTATTGTAATTTGATGCCCTCCAAACGTATCGAGTTGAATGTTTTCTAGACTTGTGGTATATGCATATGAAAGAGAAAAAGTACCTGTCCTAAGCCCTGCCATTAATGTAAATTGTTTGTGTCTTTGGCGAAATTCTTTTCGGTTTTCTTTTACGTGTGTGTTCGCTTTTAAATGCGCCCGATATGAAAGCCCAAACCACGAGTACAATGTGTTAAAGCTGTGATGAGATTTAAGGTTAATATCATATCCTAGGGAACTGGTGTATTGCATGTCATAGACTAACACAGAAGGCTCAATACTTAACCTATTGCTAAAGGGAATGAAGTAGCCGGAATTGAATATCAGAACACGCGGTTTTTTTACTACCAGGACATCTGCTTTATCATGCCCTTGAAAAAGAAGATTTTTGCCCGATATATGTGCATAAAACCCAAGGATATTATATGAAAAACCACCGTCAATATGGATGCCACTTGCATTTGTTTCAAAACCATTAACAAGCGGGTCTGTCAGTGATGATGGACTAAATGATGACTGATCATGGGTGTCGTTTAACACACCAACACTTACCCCAAAAGACAATTGATTGGTATCACTTCTGGCCCTAAAAAAATTAAGGTGGTGTGCGTAGGTCAGCAATGCTCCAAAACGTTTGTGATAGCCATTGCTGTCCCGGTGAAAAATGGCGCCAATTCCAGACTTTTCATTTAAACGACTGTGCACATTAAACGTTTGTAAGGAAGGGGCATTTTCTATTTGTTGCCACTGTGAACGGTGTGTGGCTCTCGCTTTTATTCCTTGAAAATGCGCACCAGCCATGGCTGGATGCATCAAGTAATAGTTATCCATTAAATAATCCGAATAAATAGGGGTTTGGAGTTGGGCTTGTACACCAACAACACTCAAAAACCAAAAGGTGGCAATGATTTTTTTCAATTTGGGGGGTAATTTGACGTAAAACTATACATTTTTTAGCTAACTTTGGATATCCCAAACTTATAAACCTTGAATAATTCCCCCTTTTCCTTATTATTATACTGCTATTTTGGTATTTGTTTTCTTTATCCAAATCACGGACATGCCAAAGAATTAAACACAACCACAGTACGATTTATCAATTCCCAAGCCGTTGCACCAGAACTACCTGATGTTCCTACCGTTACTGTTTATTGCCAATCTACTAGACCAACTGTTGCTTCGCTAAAGACAAGGTATGGAAACAATATCCGAGTTTATTCTTCCGAAACGGCTACCAATTTTTTGGGAGATCCCCTTGAACTGGATCATAATCAAACCTACTATATAAGTGCTTATGAGGCATCGAACGGAGAAAGCCTGTCTAGGGCTGTAACAAAAGTTTTTATAAGTGACCCCAAACTAACAGCCAACAAAAACAATATCTGCGGGAATGAGGAAGTAAGTATAACTGCTTCTGGTGTCCCCCAAACAGTTGCAGATTTTGAATTGGCAAACCCCTCTTTTGAAAAGTTTTTAACGCATGAAAATGCATCCTATTACCTGCGAAAACAATCCATGGCGTGGACCGATGCGCATACGCTTATTCAGTCATTAGGGGCAGGTGCAAACATGTATATGATAAACAATAAAGCGGAAGAGGACGCGGTGTTTAATGCCTTGAGTTCTTTGGGAATAACCGGGATATCGGAGTTGCACTTTTGGATGGGATTAAGACAAAACCCCGCCCTCAATCCAAACAATACAGTACAGGATGGCTGGCAATGGTTAGATGGTAGAATGCTTACCGATGCGTTGGCTAATTGGACGCCTGGTGAGCCCGATGATAATGGGCTAGAGGCAACCCCAGGCGTTGAAGATGGTGGTGAAAATTATGCCCAGTTTGATTTAAACCAAATTAATTCATGGCGTGATGTGTCTGACAATTCTCCCTTTGTAGATTCATGGCCTGTGATTGAGTTCACACCAGCTACCAAAGCAACTTGGGGGAAAATTGACCCTAAGTCAGGTGAAGAGATTTATTTTGAAGACGTTAAAAAGAGTGTCTTAAAGGTGAACCCACTTGAAACAACCACCTATTTTTATGAGTTAAGTACCGCTGGAATTGTGTGTAGGGAAGAAATTGTTATTACGGTCATCGATACGCCTGAGCTGTTACAGGCTTCTGATTTTGAGCTTTGTGCAAGCCCCACAGACACCACCGCTGAGCGTGATCGCACACTAAATTTTGATTTATCCATACAGGAAGCGGCAATCGTCAAAGGATTGCCAAACACTGAAATTTTATTCTTTACAAGCCTGTTCAACGCAGAAAACCTTACAGGCGCCATAGATACATCTATTCCTTTTGAAAATACCGTAAATCCGCAGCCTATATATTACCGAACAAAAAACACCACAACAGGGTGTCCTTCTGTGAAAACGGGTACTTTTAATTTAGTTGTGGCCTCACCCCCCGAAATAACAATACCGCCACACTTTGAGTGTGACGATACTACCAGCGGCTCTAATACAGACCAAATCCAAGAATTTGATTTAACCCTAAATGACGCAAGGATTTTTCAACTAATGAACGCAACATCAACTGAATACAGCATTAGTTATCACCTTTCAATGGCCGATGCAGGAGATTTAACCAAAACAGGTGTCAATCAATATACAACGCTGGCATCGGACGCTGGTGAAAAAACGATATATGTGCGAATTACAGATGACCGTTTAGGTTGTTATCGTATTACAAACTCTTTTCGCGTGGTCGTAAGTCCATTGCCTGTATTAAAAAACAATACAGTAGTTCATGAAGAATGTGACGAAAGTACTGATGTCATTGACGGTAGGCTAAGAACTAACCTTACTTATTTTAACCATCTCATATCTAATAATTATGAAAATGAGGTGTTTACCTATTTCACTTCCCCCGACTATAGTCCAGCATCGCAAATATTAGATCCAACATCCTATTATAATACGGATATATTTGGCAATCCAACATTGCCCACAGACGATATTTATGTTAAAGTAAATAGCATCCTACCGCCCAACGTGTTTGCGCCTTATGGCAGTTGTTCAACAAAAGCAAAAATTGAGCTTGAAGTGAGCAATAGTCAAATTGATCCCAATTTTAATCTGGACTTTTATGCTTGCGAAACAGAGTCAAGAAATCCCGATGGCAGTACCGTATTCCCCGCCTCTATTTTTACAAAAATACAAACAGCCTTAATAGCCCAAAACCCCGCTTTTTCGGCGTCTAATGTTAACTTTCGATATTTCCCAAGCCTATTAGATACGGCAGAAAAGAAAAATGAAATTAATCCTTTGGATACTTACACAAATCAAAACCCCAAAGTATCGGGGCAGAACTGGACAGATGAAATTTGGGTAAGTGTAGAGACAGAGAATAACGACACCCTTAGTTGCGTGGGGTTAAATAAAGTGGCTACCTTACATATTGAGCAATTGCCTGTTGCGCATAATATTACCGCGCTTCACGCGTGTGATGACAATGGAGACGGGCGTGCGGCCTTCGATACTTCAAAATTGAACGAAGAGTTGCTAGGGGCTACACAACCTCAAGTTAAGGTTTCATTTTTCGATAAAGCAACCGGCTTACTGCTGTTTCGCGATGCGCTTCCCAATCCATATGTGTCTTCGTTTAAAACAATTCTTATTAAAGTAGAAAATGACCCCTCATCAGTAACCCCAGCCTGTTATGATATGGTAACGTTTGATCTTGTTGTTGATCACATCCCCGTTTTTCATAAGGTTGCACCGCAACTAAGCTGCGACAGCTCTGATGATGTTATTGATGGTGTAGCCATATTTGATACACGATCTTTAGAAAAAGAAATACTACAAGGGCAATCTAATGTGATCGTCTCTTATTTTACCCCTTCGGGAGACCCGCTTCCAAGCCCGCTACCCGTAGATTTTTTATCTGGTACAACAACGCTTACCGTTAAGCTTGAAAATGGGCTAAACCCCGCCTGCTCCGTAAATGGAACAGTACAATTCACTGTACAACAAAACCCCGTTTTTAACTTTGATGAGGAAGCAATCTTGTGTATGAACAAAGGCAGCCAAAAGCTTCAGGTACGTAATCCTAAGGGAACCTATTCTTACCGCTGGGAATATACAACCGCTGCCGGAGTCAAAACGCTTTTACCAGACGTAACCAGTAGCATTGATGCAACGAATGCTGGCGTATATACAGTAACAGCGACTGACCTTACTGGGAAGATGTGTAGTACTTCAAAATCTGTTACGCTAACGGCTTCAAACCCTCCAAAAATTACAAGTGAGGATGTCTCGGTAACAGATGATGTCTTCAACAAAAACAACACCATCACAATCGACACGACCAACCTTGGGATTGGCGATTATGAGTTTTCGCTCAACGATGGGCCATATCAAGACAGCCCTGTTTTTGATAATGTAAATCCAGGCATTCACACCATTACTGTAAGAGACAAAAACGGATGTGGTGTAGGCTTTTTAGATGTGAGCGTACTGGGATATCCCAAATTCTTTTCTCCCAATCGGGATGGTTTTCACGATGAGTGGAAAATAAATCTGGACAGTGATCAATATGCCATTAAGGAAATTTATATTTTTGATCGATACGGTCGTTTACTTAAATTACTAAGCAGTATCAGCGACAGCTGGGACGGGACCTTTAAGGGAACTCTCATGCCTGCAGATGACTATTGGTTTAAAGCCGTTTTAGATGATGGTAGGGTCTTTAAAGGGCATTTTAGTTTATTGAGATAATGGAAAAAAGAGAGGCAACAACTGTTTTTGGAGAATGGGCGGAATTGGGAAAAGACGAAAAGATGGCGCAAGGGCACGAAAGTGCTGTTGGTAATATGCTTGATGCTGTTCTGAAAAACCATGCAGACTACCGTTTTATTGATGCCGGTTGCGGCAATGGATGGGTGGTGCGTATGGTAAAACAACGCAAAGAATGTAAAGCAGCCTTTGGAGTTGATGGCTCAAAAAAAATGGTTGAAAAGGCACAGCGTATTGACCCAAGTGGTACTTATTTACATACTGACTTAATGACGTGGATTCCCACTGAAAAGGTTGATATTGTTCACGCCATGGAAGTCGTTTACTACCTAAATAACCCTGAATTATTTATCAAGTCTGTGTACAACAATTGGCTCAACAAAAATGGGCAGCTCGTGATTGGAATTGATTTTTATACAGAAAATACCGTTTCACATTCATGGCCCGATGACTGTGGTATCTCAGAAATGCGCTTGTTTTCCGAAGAAGAATGGGTTTCCTTTTTTAATGCCGCTGGTTTTAGGTCAGTAAAATCTTGGCGTGTTGATCCAAAAGAAGGCTGGGCAGGAACCTTGGTTGTTACAGGAACGGTGTAGTGCAATTACAGGGGACAGCCCTATATTTTAATTGGTGCATTAAAACCGAAAGGATGGGTACTCATCCCAATTTGTATTTCTATTCCATTGACACACAAAACCAGTAATCTCTCCCAAATAACCTGCGTCAATATAGGCGTGCACTTTTTGATACAATTCTGCGCTGTTGTACTGATGTCCTGTCTGAAACACAAGTCCACTTGTGGCGCGATACGCATCTTACCGACATGAAGCTTTTGTGTTGGGTATAGAAACGAATAACAATAAAATCAAGGTTGGAAACGAAGAAGGGTATCGAATAGATATGGGCGATATCCCTGTGAAGTATAACGAAGCTTTCTGGGAAAATCTCAGTATGCCTCCCGAAACAGAATTCTACCGAAAATATGCGCGGGACCTACGGTCTATTTACGGAGTACCTTTGGATGTACAGTTCCAGTTGGTAAACTAAAAACCTCAAAGCGAATCGCTTTTTACCAACTAATTCTATTCAGCAACCAAGCCTGCTCGGAGTAAGGCTTCATGACAACAAGTGTTTGAGCGTCTTTTGAAAAGGCATATTGTAACGCATAAGACGCTGTAGTATCTTTTCTTTGAATTACAATGAAATTTTCTTTTACAGTAAAAATACCTTCTGACACCAACTGACTGTCATCAAATCGTTTGAAATACGGCTCGTTGTTTTCGTTAAAGCCAACACTGATAATTTCACCCTCAAACGATTTCCATTTTCCAATAAAAGAAAGTTCTGTAACTCTTTCATCAGTCTGAACAAAACCCATCAATATAAATGATGTCGCTATCCAAAATAAATATTTCATGATTTTACTTTTATTCAAACTTATACAGACATGTTTAACCAAACATAAACTTATGTTTATGGTTATGTGAATTTTATATGCTTGGGAATCAATCTAAATACTGTGTCTATTATTAGTAATAAAAAAACCCCTCCATAAAGAAGGGGTTTGTTAGAGGGGGCAAAGGGAGTGAAGTCGAACTATTTTACAGCGATTCATATGATATCACCCCATTATTTTAATAAACTAAAGTCCTAATTTTTATCTCGAAACTATTTTTGGAGGCAATTAATTTTGTGTTTAATGATGTTCTAAAAATCTTTAAAGAAAAAGCCTGTGGAGGTTGACAGCGTATTCCACATGGGTTTCCAGTAGTTGCGTTCCAAACGAATATCCTTGTTTGCGTCACGACTTTTATCGTTTACACCAATATTAAACCTAAAATAGTTCCAGTCAGGTCCTTGATTTTTGATAATTAACGCTTTTGGAAATTGAAACTCTGCAGTATACCCTTTTTCATTAACTACATAATATCCGTCAATTATTTTAGGCCACATTTCTCTGTAAGAAATTGTGCCTGAATCTTTAGTTGGGTTTACAGCAAAACCAAACCAATCTCCGCGAATTAAATTTTCAATATTTCCGTCGTTATAAGCACTTTGATTAATTGTTCTTGTGTCAAAACTCACAAAAGCACCCTCAAAGTCTGTGCCTGAGCTATCGTTACCAAGCATTAATAACGTATCGTCTTCAACACTCAACCCTACATATATATAATCTCCTTGCTCAACAATATTGAATTGGAAAGAATTTGAATCAGATTTATTTTGAACTTTATAAGGTAGTTCTTTCCAATCATTAATTTTACCGTCAATGACAATTTGTTTATCCTGTGTTTTTAGCTTGTACTTTTCTTGTGGAGAAAAGGACATTTTACTGTTCCAACTTAGGTAAGGCTTATCGTAATAGGTAACACTTTTGAATTCTTTTTTTGGAATTAATTTACCAATTTTAGTCATTTCCAATGTTCCTGTTTTGGCGGAATTAATTACTGCAACAGGTAATTTAATTTCTTTCTTTTCATTTGGTTCTAAGTACAAATCGATGCCCTCAGATTCCAGCATATAATTACTTCCAGCTGATTGATGTAGAGACATTTCGACAGCATAATCACTAAGGTAGTTGTGTGCTTGTATTGTTATGGAATCAATAGCATAATTGTTGTTTGCATTGATAAAAGCAGGAGCAATACCTACAAGTGGTTTCTTAGATATTTGATTGAAAAGATCTACGGATTCTTCTGTACTTACTTTAATTCCTTGAATACCATCAAGCATCAAATTTGCCATCACAGGCCCTTCTTCTTTCATAGTAACCCAAAGCACATGATCAAACTCACCAAATGCTTTTCCTCTCATACTGCTTATTCCACCCGTTGTTGCAAGTGTGATGTAATCAGACTCGTTAACTTCATAGTGTGTGTATTGGTGAACATGACCGGCAAAAGTGGTGTGCTTTCTTTCGGTCAAAAGGTTTTGAAGTTCAAACCATTTCCCCACAGAGGACTTGTTTTTAGCTGCCCACATAGGTTGATGCATAATCACAAATGTCCAACGGACATCTTTGTTTTCTGCAAGTGCTTTTTTGAAGTAATTAAATTGTTCTTCGCCAATAAAGGGCTTCCCTGCACCACCATAATTATCTTCGGAATTTAAGCATAGGAAGAGGGTGTTTTTGTAAATAAAATGATAATAATCTGCACCAAATCGTTCTTTCCAAATATCCCCCATTGTTTTGTTAATGTAGTCATGATTTCCAGCAACAAAAAAGAAATTCATGTCCAGTGGTTTGAGACTTTCCATGAATGAGTCCCATTGATTATTAATAACGTCTTTATTTTCAGTGTAACCTTCAATCAAATCACCAACACTCAACACAAACTCAGGCTGAAGCGAATTTATTTTTTTAATTCCCTCAGAGAAAACGCCCAGCCTATGCCCTCCAGTTCTATCTGCAACAATAGCAAATTGAAAATTATCGGGGTTATTTATAAACCCTTTATTAGTAAAGGGGACTTTATTAAGTCCCCTTTTATCTAGTTTAAATTCGCTTTGCGCAAAAAGCACATGTGTTATAAGCAAAAAGAGTAATGTTATTTTTCTCAAAACTTAAAACTAATTTTAGAGCCAATAATTCTAGGACTACCTGGAATAAAGGTAGTTGCAGATGGGTTGATTGCTTTTCCAAGGTTGCCTGCGTCAATTACATACTCTTCGTCAAGTACATTTTGTGCATAAACACTAATCTCTGCATTCCATTTACTTACATGATACGTTAGGTTCATGTTTAGTAAGCCAAACGAAGGCTGAAAATGATTCAACGGATTATTCATGTTGTCTGGATCTGTTTCATCAAAGTCATTGTAGCCGTCAAAAAAGTGTTTAGATTTAAACGTATAAGTTGGCTTGAATGATAGTACATCGGCACCAAGCTCCACATTTGCGATAGCTCCTATGGCAAATTTGTTGTCTGGTGTTAATCTAAATCTATTACCTGCAAACTCTTGAGCTGTACCGTCAGTTGCATTGCTCGAATATCTTGCCTTGATGTGTCCATAAGAACCAATTAAACGGATATTTTCTGAAAAACTGTGTTCAAACTCTACCTCAATACCTCTTGCGTATGCATCCCCTATGTCTTCCTCTTTGTATTCAATAGTGCCATCTTCACTTAATGATTCAACAGAAGTTACACGGAAATTTTGGTAATCTTGATTAAATAAAGCAATCCCAATAAGTGTATTGCCGAATTTTTTCTTTACTCCTATTTCAAAACTATTTACTGTTTCTTCATCTAGTTCATATAATGCATCTTCTCCAGAGTCATATCCAAATGCATTTGGTCTTCTTCCTCTAGAATAAGAACCGTATATATTTCCAGCGTTATCAAACGTGTACTTTAAAATAGCTCTTCCAGTCAATCCGCTAAACGTTCCGCTTTTTTCGTAATCACCAACCGGAAGAAGTCCATTGGGATAATTACCAATAAGCAAACCTATAGTTGAAGGATTGTTTGTTGAAAGAAGTAAGTTATTTCTTGTTTGTTCCAGCTTTTCCTGAGAATATCTTAATCCTGCTGTAAAGCTAAGTTTTTGAGTCAAATCAAACGTACCGTCAACAAATACTTCAGTTGCTTGGTTTTTAGCGTCAACAAAATATCCTTCCGAATGAAAATCAGAGAGAGGTAGCCCACCCATAAAGCTGGGTAATGCTGGTGGTAATACAGGGTTTCCCGAACTATCTACCATGTTAGGAGCGCTTAGTAAGAACATATACATCGCTCTTTCATCCCATTGCCAAATGTCATTTGTTCTTACATCTTCTGTAATATAGCTTCCTCCAAAAGTCAACATATATTTTTCTTTCGCAAGTTGAAGTCTTAACTCTTGGTAAATTTGATCACTTATTACTTCTGTAGTAGCGTCAAAAGCTCTAGCAGCAGTTCCGTCGCTATCGTAGCGCTCAAAAGCAGAATGTTCAAAATATGAGGAAATTGAAGTTAAACTCAACTCATCAGAAAAGTTGTGTCGGACTTTAAGATTGGTATTTAGGTTTGTTTTTTCTGTTGTTAGATCTTCTCCTTGTTCAAGGGATGCATCAACGCCAAAAATTCCAAACTCCCCTTTTGTGTTGGGAACATCTTTTCTTAAAAAAGCTACCCCAGGAGCATCATCATCTTGAAAATCAACCTGTAAATCTATAGTAGTTTTTTCTGATGCTAAATATCTAAAAGAAGCTCGTGCAGCTTTCGTGTTTTTTCCCATCAAATCACCACCAAAGGTGTTTTTAATATACCCATCACGCTGATCATTGCGAGCAGCAATTCTGAAGAATAGTTTGTCAGTAAGAGAAGTGTTGTAAATCGCTGTTATTTGATTACCGTTGAAGCTGCTAATTCCAGCAGAGATACTCCCTTCTGTGATAGCTTTTGGTGCATTTGGAACAAAGTGTATTGCTCCAATTTGTGCAGCACGACCAAATAAGGTTCCTTGTGGGCCTTTTAAAACTTCTATTCTTGCCATGTCGTAAGGCTCTACAACTTGTGAACTTCCACGAGTTAACGGAATATTATTAAAATAAACAGATACGTTTGGTTGGTCAGAAGCACCACTAAGCTCGCTTGTAATACCTCTCATCGAGTATGAGGGGTAATTGGTGGATTGAACTTGAATTTCTAGTCCTGGAACAAAACCAGCAATATCTGTTAGGTTATTTGTGTTTAATAATTCAAGTTTTGATTTACTTAATACGCTCATTGAGATTGGTACGTCAAGAACAGATTCTTTGCGAAGTTGTGCCGTAACTACAATTTCACTCAACGCGATAGAGTCATTTAGACTTTGTGCTTGGGAAAATCCAAGCACTGGAAGTAATACAAAAATTAATATTTTTATTTTCATCATTAAAATTTTAACAAAAGAGCTTTTTTTTTATTAACCAAATATTTTTTTAAAGTTATCATAGAGTGAAAAAATTGATAATTTAAAAGGATGTATATTAAATTTTTCTGAACTAAAAGTCACACGGTCCTTGTTTCGAGCCCAAGAGTGTGAGCCATCGTATTCAATCCATTGATTTTCGATGGATTTTTTCTTATGATATAAGGAATTACAAACAACACGACTTGTTTTACTTTTTTAGTTAAAAGTTGTTTCCAAGGATAAATTATTATTTCTGGAAATAATTTGTGGAAGCAAAGGGAGTGAAGTCGAACTATTTTGGGAGGATTTCTATAAAATAAAAAACCCGCAGCCATAAAAGGTTGCGGGTTCTACTGTGGTCCCACCTGGGCTCGAACCAGGGACCAACTGATTATGAGTCAGCTACTCTAACCAACTGAGCTATAGGACCTGCTTGGGTACAAAAGTAAGCAATATCCCACTTTTGTAACACACTAAATTAAGTATTTATATCTTTGAAAAAAGCTTGGTTATGTCACGATTTCTTAAATTTTCGTTTATTGCTGGATTTATCTTAGGAACAATTCAGTTTCTACTTGTTTTAAGTTCTGGATCTGTTGTCGCTGGCCTTTTTTGGGGGGTTGTACCCGCATGGTTTTGGGCTACATACCAAAAGCTAAAACAGGAACAAACGGTAAGCAAACTGGAAGGGGTTGCTTCATACGCCGTGGTCATGTATGGCGGCATTTTAGCCCTTGCAGGTGTTTTGTGTGTTCTTGCCTCTATTGGTTTTATGATTGCAGACCCTGAAATCATTCAGGCTGCTATGGAACAACAACCCAACTTCGATGATTTAAGCGAAGTAGAATTAGAAAGCATAACCAAAGTAATGGAAGTATTGCCATCCATCATGCCGCTTATCACGCTTGGCGTTTGTCTTCAGTCGGTGTCCTATATTGGATATGGCTTAGCTGTTGTACGTAATTATAGCAGCTAAGCCTCGGGTTCACTAAAAGGCGTTTCCAAATCAAATAATCTTTGAATAATTTGCACAAATACGGCGGCGGCCTGCTCCATATTTTCTTGGGTAAGGTCTGCCCTTATCTTTCGTGGTGAGACTTGATCTCCTACATATTTAACCCCTTTACTATAACTTTTCATCGAAATAATTCCAGCCTGATTTGCCGTTTGATTCGAGTGGTTATCATTCCAAAGCATAGCGTATAGCAAAAGTTGGCGGGCTTGTCCAAGGTCTGGGTCTGTAGTCAATAAAGACCAATCTGATATCCCAAGTTTTCCTACTGTTCCTGTCTTATAATCTAGCACTCTAATCTTACCGTTATAAGAATCTACGCGGTCCACCGTTCCTTTTATTTTAATTTTTTCTTTGATTCCCGAAATGGTTAAAGACGTCTCTAGTTTTTGTTCAAGGGCCAATAATGTTATGATGTTCCCATTGGCAATTTCTTGTTTCTCAAAGGCAATCATATTTTCAATATTCCGCTTTATTGCGGCAAATGCCAATACGTTTTTTCCTGAAATATCGTGAGGGGAAACTTCCCTAACAACCCTATCAGCAACAGCATCAATGTTGTTTATCATATCCACGGCATCAGACTCTTTAAGTGTTTTTCCAACATAAGGGGAATAAAGTGCCTCCAAACAATTGTGAACTAAGGTGCCATAAGTGCGATAAGAAAAAGATTCCTCCAGCTCGTCTTCGTCTTTTAGACCGAGCAAATAGCGCTTGTAAAAGGCATATCCGTCTTTGACATACAAATTAAGTGCCGATGGAGAAAATCCATACTCGGCTAGCGCATACAGTTTTTTAAGTGTTGATGGGGTTTTGGGTATAGACTTGGTTTGGCTTACGGGAGAAATAAATACCGCATCTTGAATGTACTCCTGCCAGTGATGTAATGGAGGGCATTCATGCGCCCATTGACGGATAAACCGACTGCGTTCGCCTACCTGAATGCCATCTGTAGTGCCATTATAGAGCAAATAAACTTCCTTGGCACGATACATAAGGCGATAAAAGTGATAGGTAAAAATCGCATCTTGATCTTCTTGAGTAGGAAGTCCAAATTCTTTTTTAACATCATAAGGAATCCACGACGATTGCCCAGATTGGCTTGGTAAAACACCTTCATTAACCCCCGCTATAAGAACATGGTCAAAGTCAATGGTACGGGTTTCTAGTACCCCAAGAATTTGGAGCCCTTCTAGTGGTGCCCCTACAAAATTCAATTTTTGCCCTGCGCTTAATTGCATGTACAAACTGCGTAATAATGTAAAGCTAATTTCCCCCTCTAATGACACCAACACTTCTTTAATCTGATGAAATAATGTCAAAAACTTTTCCGCAGCGACCCGGTAAACCGCTGCAAGTGCCTGCTTTTGTTCTACGTTGTAAAATGCAGGCAGTATCTCAAGCACGTCCATTATCCATTGCTCAGGTGTGGGCGTTTCACGGAATAGCCGTTTTACCAATTCCAAAGCAGATTCTGGTGCCATTTTCCCAATAAATGCAGGGCTTAAATAACTTCGATGCTCTTTTTTTGCTTCATTTAATAAGGCGGTACAAAATGTGTTGTCATGTGAAGTAAAAAGCACTTGTGTTTCGGTTAACGAAAGCAATGTTTCCACATCTTTATAATAAAAGCCTTTGGGTGTTTTTCGAATAACCATTTTCATAAAAGCAGTAACAAACATCGCCATAGGATGCTGCTCTAAGGGGTAACCCATTGTTATATTAAGTTGGTCTATCCGATCCGGTAGGGCGTATAAAAGTGGTAGCAAAAGCGATTCATCTGCAAGAACAACTGCGGTTTTAGACCAGTCCTGATTTGCAGGCATCTCTGCTAATAAGGCTCCTAGCTGTTTGGCCTGTCCTACCTGTTGTTGTACCTCAATAACATGCACATTTTTTGCAGATTCAAAAACGTGATGCGCTTGGTTAAAAGGCGTATTCGTATAAGCTTTCCAGTTTTTTAAATACGTTCGAATAAACGCTCCTGCCTGATGGTATTCGTTTTCGAGCATCTGCTTATCAATATCCCAAAATATTTGAGCGCGTTGCTGTGACAAAAGTTCTTGAACAATCAGCGCTTCGCTTGGGCTTAATGCATTAAATCCACAAAAAATAAACGTTGTTGCATTTTTATGCTGAAGATAGCTTTCCAGGTGTAATGTGGCTAAACGATAACACAGCCCGGGCGTGGCATGTCCTGTTTGCTCCAATCTGGAAATAAAATCTTGATACATTCGAGGCAACAGCTCCCAAAAAGCAGTATAGTTTTGAATAATCTTATCTTGGTTTTCGCCCCATGTGCGAATCTTATGCAACGAATTGAGGTACGAAAAAAATGGTTTTCGTTCCAACAGATATTGATCCATGGTATTAAGGTCTTTCATCAATGGTGAAGACCACCCCAAAAAGGTCTCAAAAGAATCTGCTTTTTTTGTGTTTTGAGTTGCGCAATAACTTTGGTACAGTGCCTGTTGTTGTTGCAGCTCTGTTGCGGGCTGCAGTGTGCTGATTGACGCCACAAAGTCGTCAATGCTTATCATTTCTGGTAAAATAAGCGGACCCCTTAATTTTTGAGTTAATTCCTGCTGTAAGAAAAGGCGGGCACGGCGGTTGGGCAATACAAAGCAGACGTTTGCCCAGTTTATCTTTTGGGCCTCTAATTTTTGTACAACGCTTCCAAGAAAGGAGTTAGGCATAGCCTAAAATAAAAAAACGCGGTGAATTCACCGCGTTTTCTTATACATTATTTTGTCTGTAATTAGTTCACTACTTTGAACTCTACGCGACGGTTAATCGCACGACCTTCTGCTGTCTTGTTACTCGCTTTTGGCATAGCCTCACCAAATGCTTTTGTACTTAAACGATTTTCGTCTATTCCAAGATTTACCAAGTAATCTTTAATTGATTTAGAACGATTTTTAGAAAGCGGGTTGTTAAATGATTCCTCACCAGTGTTATCAGCATGACCTTCGATGCTAATATTCGCATTACTGTTTGCCAATAATACTTTAAGAACTGTTGAAAGACGTTGAACGTCCTGAGAGTCAATATTGAACTTTTCTAGATCAAAGTTGATGTCGTAATCAGCTAACATAGAAAGTGGGTACTCTGGGCAACCGTTGTTAGACGCTGGACCTGCAACAGCTGGACACTTATCGTCTTTATCTGCAACACTATCGCCGTCTGCGTCTGGACAACCATTCATTGCTTTACTTCCTGCCGCGTTTGGACAAGCATCGTCAGCGTCTGTAATACCATCTCCGTCTGCATCTGGACAACCATTAAGTGCTGCAACGCCCGCTACATTAGGACATGCATCATCGACATCTTTGATACCATCGTTGTCAGCATCTGGACAACCATTAAGTGCAGCTAATCCAGCTGTCAAAGGACAATCGTCATCACTGTTTCTGATACCATCTCCGTCATCATCTGGGCAGCCATTTAAACTTTCAAGACCTGCCACTTCTGGACATGCATCAACACTGTCTTTAACACCATCTCTGTCAGTATCTCCATCGCCAAAAGCAAATGAAAAACCGGCCAAATGTTGAAGATGCGTGATTCCGCCTTCATCATCCCCTAAAAGACCATCAAGTTCTGATGAATAAATTTTATATGTAGTCTTTAACGTAAGTGCAAAAGCGTCAGAGAACCAATAGTTTAGACCAGCACCTGCATAGGTAACAAAGAAGTCATCGCTTGAAGATGAAATTCCGCTTAAGCCTCCTGCAATACCTACTCCTGCACGAAGTGTAGGTTCAAACTTTCCAAGGTTGATAATTTGATTCGCTGAAAGAGAGGTTCCTAAATCAACACTGTAGTAAAGGTCTTCATCTCCAGCTTCGCGGCTCATATTATTCATAGTCCCTGCCAAATCAACAGAAAATCCAGAACCAATATATCTTGAAACCTCCAAATAAGAGAAGCTTGAGGAAATTTGTGTTTCGTTATCTTTCCCGTCAAGTAATAGATTGACTGCATTTGTACCTACAGTTAATTTCCAAGGGTTAGAATCGTTTTGTGCTAAAACGCTAGTAGTTAAGCCAACCAGCATAAACGTAATAAATAAATAATTTTTCATTTTTCTTGTATATATTCAATTGTGCAAAACTAATAAAAAAACGCGGTGTAAACACCGCGTTTTATATTTTAGCATGAATATAATCCTATTTTACTGCTTTTATTTCAACGCGGCGATTAAGAGCGCGACCTTCTTTAGTCGCATTACTTGCTTTTGGCATAGATTCCCCGTGCGCTTTTGTGCTCAAACGATTTACCCTAATTCCCGAATCTTTTAGGTGTTTCATTACGTATTTAGCCCTTTTCTCAGAAAGTGCCTTGTTATACGATACTGAACCTGTATTGTCAGTATGTCCTTCAATGCTGATATTGGTATCAGTATTTGACTTTAAAACGTTGATAACGGTTCTAAGTTTACTGTTTAAAACAGGAAGTGAATTAACATCGTGTTGATCAGAATCAAAAGAAACCACGAAACTTGATAATAATGACAGCGGGTACTCTGATGTAGTCACTTTTGATGTTTCTGGCTTTTCAATTGCAACAGGGCAACCGTTGTTAGAAGAAGGACCTGCTTGTCTTGGGCAACCATCGTCTTTGTCAGCAATACCATCACCGTCTCTGTCTGGACAGCCGTTTAATGACGCGACTCCTGCGGTATTTGGGCAAGCATCATCTGCATCTTTAATCCCATCTCCATCCGCATCTGGACATCCATTAAGTGCCGCCAAGCCCGCGTTCATTGGACAGTCGTCATCACTGTTTTTAATCCCATCTCCATCATCATCTGGACAACCGTTTAGGGCTTCAAGACCGGCAATTTCTGGACAAGCGTCTTCACTGTCTTTAACCCCGTCTTTGTCAGAATCACTCTCGCCACCTAAGGCAAAAGAAAGGCCGAGCAGGTGTTGGAAATGGCTCTCGCCTCCGTTTTCATTACCAATAAGACCGTCAACTTCTTTAGAGTAAACTTTATATGTTGTTTTGAGTGTTAGCGCTAGCGCTTCGTTAAACCAATAATTTAGTCCTGCACCAGCGTAGGTAACAAAAAAGTTATCGTCATTGACTGCAATATCACTAACCCCTCCTACAAGCCCTATACCTCCGCGAAGTGTGGGCTCAAATTTGCCAAGGTCAATAAATTGATTGGCAGAAAGTGACGTTCCTAAATCAATGCCGTAGTACAAGTCTTCTTCACCAGATTCACGATCTAAGTTGTTCAAAGCTCCTGCTAAATCAATAGAAAAGCCTGCTCCTATATAACGTGAAACCTCGATGTAAGAAAAGTTTGGGGAAATCTGCGTTTGTCTATCTTTTCCGTCCAGCAGTAGGTTTACAGCGTTAGTACCCACAGTAAGCTTCCAAGGATTGTCTTGGTTTTGTGAAAAAGAATATGTTGAAAATGCTATACACAATAGCATGGTATATACATGGTATTTCATAATAAGTAGATTAATTTGTTGCGCCAAATGTACTAAATTTCTTTCAATACAACCTGAGTATCTATATAAACGAGGGCTTTTTGTTTAATTAAGAGTGAACTGTTTTCTAAGACCGAGGCGTACGCATTAATTTGGGTCTCGTGGTTTTTATTAAAGGCCCCTGTTTTGTAGTCTAGCAGTAGGGCCTCATTGGTTTTCGTTACCACAAAACGATCTGGTCTAATCATTTCTCCTGATTCCGTAAGAAGCGGTCGCTCGCAATAGACGCTATTCGCTGGATCAAAAAAGGCCTTCAAGCCCTTGTGATAAACAACCGATTTAATTTGTTGCTCCAGTTTTATGTATTTTTCTTCACTTAGCAGTTCTTTTGCTTTTGCCTGTGTAATGGCATAATCGATATCTTGTGGTACTTCAATATGCGCCATAATTTCATGAAAAAGCAATCCGTACTGAGCCTCTTCAGATCGGTTTTGTGCTTTTGGTGTGGTGTTTATGGTGTGGGCTAAATTAAAGGTCCATGGGGTTAAGATGGTTTCTTTTTGCTTATCAACGTTGTCTGGTTTTTTTCGATCACCAAATGTTAGGTTTTTGTTTGATAAATCAGGGAACGCATGGGCAAAAATATCTGCCAAATTATTCGGCGGCCCCTCCATCTTCCCTTTATGGGTTACAATATGCAGCTCCTCTATGGGTCGAGTCATCCCTACATAAAGCGTGTTAATCGTGTCCATTACCGCTTGTGAATAGTACTTTTCATAGGTTTGTTTGGCGCCCTCTCCCATCGCATTAAGTCTTTTGCTAACTGGAAGTAGCATCTCATGAAAAGGGGCATACACATCTTTTGGTAATGGGTACCAGGCGTATGTGGTGTTTATGTTCATAAAAGTCGTGTCTGAAAAGGGGATAATTACCACAGGAAATGCCAGTCCTTTTGCTTTGTGAATGGTCATAATTTGAACGGCATCTCTATCTTCAGGAGGGGAAACAGTCCAATTGTCTTTTTGCTGTTCCCAATGCGATAACACTTGTGTAGCCGTTGCTTCTTTTTTAGCATGAAGCTTTGCTATTTCGTCCATGAAAGCTTGGAGGTGTGCCGTTAGTTTGTCCGTTAATAAAAATGCCCAAATAGCATACTCTAGCGCAGCATATAGGGGCAGCTGTTGAAAAACAGAAAAATCAAACTTCCCATTTGTGCATTCCATAAGGACCTCGTTTAAAGGGCGGCGAAATTGTTGATGCGTCCAAGCGTGTGGGTCTTGTTGTTGCAACGCAAATCGCTCCACAACAGCATATTGACTTAGTCGGCTTTTAGGCTCTAGCCGTAATTTAACCAAATGCATCAGAAACTGCACCTCTAAACTTTGTCCCACAAGCAAAGAGTCTGAGGACGTAATAGGGATTTCGGCTTCGGTGAGGGCGTCGGCAATTAGTACCCCTTGATTGTTTTTTCTTACCAATACACAGATGTCCTTTTTACGATAGCCTTGAACAATGCAATTTTTCACTTTTTCAACCACTGCTTTTTGATACGCCTTACCCTTTTCATCTTGTTTTTCACCCTCAATAGTAGAAATCGTCACATAACCGCCTGTTTTCGTATTTGCCCTTTGATTGCAGGATGTTGTATATAGCTTTTGTTGTGGTTTTAATGGTAGGTATTGCGCGACTTTTGTAAAAAACACATTGTTAAACGACACAATGTTTGCGCTGCTGCGATAGTTTGTGGGTAGGTTTTCCACATTGGGTTTTGTGGTAAAAGGCACTTGTTTATTTGTCAGCTTCATAAACTGCTCTGGGTTACCGCCTCGCCAACGGTAAATAGATTGTTTGGCATCACCAACAAGGACCAAAGAGCCTTTGCGTTGTTCTCCCTCTATGGCATGTGAAAAAAGGGGGTGTAAGTTTGCCCATTGCAAAGCAGAGGTGTCTTGAAATTCGTCCACAAAAAAATGCTGATACCGAACACCCAAGCGTTCGTATATAAATGGTGTAGGTGTGTCCTTTATGTTATCTGAAATGTGTTTGTTGAAAAAACCCAGTAAGCGGCTGTTGCGTTCGTCTTGCAAGTGGTTTAACTCATGACCAATACGTTGCATCAGCGAAAGTGGAACTATATTTTTGCGAAGCAACTCCAAAAGAGAAACTTGGCGCCGATACCTTGCGTAAGACTCTAAAAAATCTACAATATCACTTGTAATAGGATCTATTAAACCCTGGTGTTTTTTTGCTGCTGCTTTTAAAAACACGCCTGATTCCATGTTTCCAAGTAAGGTTTTATTCAATTCTGCTTTGTCCCATTCGCCTTGCTGTACATATTGCAATAACTTCGGCAATGAGGTGCTTGGAAAAAACGCATCCGCAAGATTCAATTCCTTTAGTGCGGTTATTATAAAGGTTGCTTTTTCCTTAAATGGCTTTTTTATGGTGCTGATTTGATCAATGATTTTTTTGTCTAATGCTGTAAAAGCATCCATTGGTATCTCTGATAAAAGCGCCAACGGCTGCATATGATTTTCATTGACAAACATTTGGGCAATGTCGGATACCTCCTTTGTTATATCCCATGATTTTAATGCGTCTGCTTTTTGAAGCACATGATTTACAAGGGCTTTTGTAAGTGTTATATCGTCCCCTGCCTCACTTAAAATTCTAGCTACAACCTCTGCCATAAAGTCTTTGCTGTTTAAAACAACGTCAAAGCGTGCATTGAGTCCGAAATCCCGAGCAAACGTTCTTACAATCTGGTGGGTGAGTTTATCAATAGTGGATACATGGAGCTGCCCAAAGTGATGCAGTATATATTGATATGCTTTTTTAGCGCGCTGGTGTAGTTCATTTGATGAGATGTCAGAAAGCCCAACAAGCTCAACAAACATGCTGTCCTGTTCTGCCTCTTTTATCCCGGATGCAAAGCAATCCAGTTTTTCTAAAATACGTTGTTTCATTTCTTGAGCCGCTTTGTTGGTAAACGTAATTGCAAGCAAGCGCTGAACGTAATTTGGGTATGGGCTGCTGAGAAGTCGGTACAGAAACGAACGCACAAGCGTATGGGTTTTACCCGAGCCAGCAGAGGCGTTGTAAATTGTAAATGGAGACATTTTAGTGCTGGACATGTGGCGGCCTGTTAGTACTTACTAAATATAGGAATATATGCCTAACTTTGTATAAATTATTAAAAACATAAAAATGGCTTTTGAACTTCCCTCTTTACCCTATGCTACAGATGCATTGGAACCACATATTGACGCGCGCACCATGGAAATACACCACGGCAAGCACCACAACGGATACACAACAAAACTTAATGCTGCTATTGAAGGCACTTCATTAGAAGGCAACAGTATTGAGACCATTCTTTCTGAGCTAGATATGAGTAACGCTGCTGTACGCAACAACGGAGGCGGCTACTACAACCATTGCTTATTTTGGGAAGTAATGGGACCTGACCAAGGAGAAATGTCTAATGAATTAAGCGAAGCAATCAACAAAGCCTTTGGTTCATTTGATGGTTTTAAGGACGCTTTTTCAAAAGCTGCTGCAACTCAATTTGGTTCGGGTTGGGCTTGGCTTTGCGTAGATAAAGATGGCGGCCTAGAGGTGTGTGGAACGCCAAATCAAGACAATCCACTGATGCCAAACGTTGGCTGTGGGGGAACACCGGTACTTGGATTGGATGTTTGGGAACATGCATATTACCTAAATTATCAGAATCGTCGCCCAGATTATATTGAGGCATTCTTTAATGTTGTCAATTGGAGTGAGGTCAGTAAACGCTACGCATCACGTTAATAATCAATCTGTTATAGAAACAGAAAAGAGGGCCAAAAGCCCTCTTTTTTTGTGTAAAATAAAAAAGGTGGAAAGAATCCACCTTTTTTGCCCCAAATCTTACCATGAACTTAACCTACTTATGTTATGGCTCTGCTAATATACGAACTCCTTTTACATTTCAAAGTAAAAACGAAAAAAAATTGTTTTTTTATTTAAATTTAATACGCACGTTCTTTTTTTCCTTCGTAAAAGTTCATATATGCCCTGTTTACAACCTTGTTACCTCCTGGTGTTGGATACTCCCCTGTGAAGTACCAATCCCCGGTATTGTTTGGACATGCTTTGTGCAAATTGGCTACAGACTGAAAAATTACGTCAACTTCCGCGTTAATTTCTGGAGTTCGCAACATGCTTGAAATTTTTTCTGAAATCTGATCGTCTGTGAATTGGTCATAAAGCGATTTCACGTGATTCTCAATTTCATGCGTTTCTTTTTCCATATCTGCTTTGGCGCGTGCATATACTTCCGCCAATTGATGTGATTTGTTGTGGTCCTCAAGAAGCGCTAGCATTGCCCTGAAAGCAATTAAATCTTCCAATCGAGCCATATCAATTCCGTAGCAGTCGGGGTAGCGAATTTGTGGTGCGCTTGAAACTACCGTAATTTTTTTGGGTTTCAAGCGATCTAAAATGCGTAAAATACTTTTCTGTAGTGTCGTACCGCGAACAATACTATCATCTATGATCACAAGGTTGTCGTTTGGCTTTACAGATTCGTATGTAATATCATACACGTGCGCTACCAAATCATCTCTGCTGCTATCTTCAGTAATAAAGGTGCGAAGCTTCACATCTTTTATGGTAACTTTTTCTATACGCGGTCTGGGCGACAACAACTCCTTGAGTCGTTTAGGAGATAAGTTTTCTTCCTTTAATATGGCTGCTTCAGACTCTTCTAGCATAAAATCCTGAACGCGCTGTACCAAGCCGTAAAATGAGGTTTCAGCTGTGTTTGGTATGTAAGAAAACACGGTGTTTTGCAGGTCTCCACTTACAGACTCGTAAATTTTTGGAAACAACAATCGACCTAACGTCTTGCGCTCTTTATAAATATCTGCGTCATTGCCTCTAGAAAAATAAATCCTTTCAAAAGAGCACGCGCGCCGTTCCGTGGGTGCGTTTATTTCTTCATGAATAACCTTTCCTGATTTTTTGATAATCATCGCATTGCCGGGCTTTACCTCTTTAACGGCGTCAATAGGTACGTTGAAAACCGTTTGAATTGCTGGACGCTCAGAGGCAACCACAACCACTTCATCATCTTGATAATAAAACGCTGGGCGAATCCCTGCAGGATCGCGAAAAACAAACGAATCGCCATGCCCCAACATGCCGCCAATAACATAGCCACCATCCCAGTTTTTAGAAGCCCTGCGTAAGATTTTTCCAATATTTAACCGGCTTGCAATTTCGGGCGATGCGCCTTGCTTGTCAAAACCTTCGGCTTTTAATTTCTTATACAATTTTGAAACAGAGTCATCCAAAAAGTGGCCTATTTTCTCCATTATTGTAACGGTATCTGCTTTCTCTTTTGGGTGTTGACCTAGCGTGACTAGGTTATCAAAAAGCTCGTTTACGTTTGTGAGGTTAAAATTTCCTGCAACAATTAAGTTACGGTGCATCCAATTGTTCTGACGCAAAAACGGATGAACGCTCTCAATGGTATTGTTGCCAAAGGTCCCATACCTGAGATGCCCTAACATTACCTCGCCAACATATGGAAAAACAGATTTTAGTTCTTCCGGTGAGGCTACTGGCTTTTCGAGTGATTGCTCAACGCCATTGATGCGTTGGTTGATTTTTCCGAAAATATCTTTGATGGGTTGCGGGTCAGATGAGCGCACACGACTCATAAAACGTTCGCCTGGTGCCATATCTAGCTTTACGCTCGCAAAGCCAGCACCGTCTTGTCCGCGGTTGTGCTGCTTTTCAAGCATTAAATACATTTTTTGAAGTCCATAAAAAGAACTTCCGTATTTTTTCTTGTAATAGTCTAGGGGTTTGAGAAGCCTGACTAAGGCTATTCCGCACTCGTGCTTGATGGCATCACTCATTGCACAAAATTAAATAAAATTCCTGGTAGTTTCACTGTTTATGCCGTTATGTTTCTTAAACGGTCGAGTTTTTGAAGTTGCGCCAAAAAATCTTCACTGCTCGCATGAACTAAATTCGATGTGCCCATTGCACCAACGCAAAGAGAAGCTGCTGCTGTACCGCGCAATATCCCTTCTTTTATAGCTTTTGCGTCGGCCTTTTGTTGTGCTGCCAAATAGCCAGATAGTCCACCTGCAAAACTATCGCCTGCACCTGTTGGATCTTCGACTTTTTCCAAAGGAAGCGCGGGGGCAAAGAAGGGTTGGTCGTTGTAGAACAACAATGCACCATGTTCGCCTTTTTTAATGATAACATACGCCGGACCCATTTTATGAATGGCTTTTGCTGCCAAAACCAAATTGGTTTCTCCACTAAGTTGCATGGCCTCTTCATCATTAATGGTTATGATATCTACCTGCTTAATGACTTTTAATAAGGTGTTTAATTGCAAGTCCATCCAAAAGTTCATGGTGTCTAAAAGCACGGTTCGGTTTGGGTTTGGTGTAAGCTGATCCAACACTTTTTGTTGCACATTTGGATCTAAGTTGCCAAGCATAATAACGGAGGCATCACGATACGCTTCTGGAACAACTGGGTTAAAATCTGCCAGTACGTTAAGCTGCGTGTCAAGCGTGTCGCGCTTATTCATATTGTCGTGATATCTGCCTTTCCAGTAAAACGACTTTTCCCCATGCACTTGCTCAACACCTGAAATATCAATTCCTCTGTCTGTTAGTAGATTCAAATGTTCTTCTGTAAAGTCTTCTCCTACCACTGAAACAGCAGCAATATCAGCATCCGCAAACGCCGCCGCTAAGCCAATGTAAGTGGCTGCTCCGCCTAAAATTTTACCCGATTCCGCTGATGGCGTGATAATCTCATCGAAAGCCATTGTTCCAACGATAACCAATTTGTTGTTTTTCATGTTGTGCTTGTTATGTATCCTTTGTCTTGTTTTTTGTTTTGCTGCTTGGATGCGGTAACCGCAAGTGCGTCACAGCGTTCGTTTTGTGGATGCTGATTGTGACCTTTTATCCACGTTATTCTTACTTGATGTTTTCGATAAATTTTAAGAAACCGCAGCCACAAGTCTTGGTTTTTTTGCTTTTTAAATCCTTCGCGCTCCCAACGTATTACCCATTTTTTTTCCACCGCATCGCAAACGTATTTGGAGTCTGTAAAAACAGTAACCTCCACCGGTGATTCTTTTAGCAGCTCCAACCCAACAATTACCGCCAAAAGCTCCATTCGGTTGTTTGTAGTGTGTTCAAATCCTTCAGCAAACTCCTTTTTATAATTTGTTCCTGGAAGCTCTAAAATAAGGCCATACCCCCCAGGACCTGGGTTCCCGCTAGCTGCACCATCCGTATATAGGTGAACTTGTTTCATCCTTTTTGCAGCAATTGATAAATCTGAGGCGCAAAGTGTCTGTGCTCCAGCCTATGTGTTTTTTGTGCTACTTCAGCTACAGTATCGGAGAGTTCCAACGCTGTTTTAGCCTGAAAAATAATAGCTCCCTCGTCGTAGTGTTCGTTTACATAATGAATCGTGATCCCTGTTTCTGGCTCATTATTGTCCACAATAGCCTGAAAAACATATGCGCCATACATTCCTTTTCCACCGTATTTTGGTAATAGTGCTGGATGGATATTGATTATTTTATTGGGAAACGCTTCTATGTAAGTTTGTGGAATTTTCCACAAAAACCCAGCTAAGACAATCAATGATGGGTTTTGCTCTAGTAACTCTACCAATACTTGCTGTTTGAATGCTTTTCTGTCAAAAACGCGTGTTGCCACTCCAAAAGTGTCTGCGCGACGTATTACTCCGGCTTTTGGGTTGTTGGTGTATATTTTAATCACCGAGACGTTTTCAACCTTCTCAAAATAGGAGATGATTTTTTCGGCATTTGTGCCAGAGCCCGAAGCGAAAACTACGATCGTTTTCAAAGGTTTTGAGATTTTTTACAAAATTAAGCATTTAAACTTGTATTCGTTCAACTTCTTTAAAATGCAATATTTGTAAATAAAAATGCGTGAAGCGTAAAGTTTTTCTATTTTTGTCCGAAATATTAAAACCAAAATTATGTCTGATATTGCATCACGTGTAAAAGCCATCATTGTAGATAAACTAGGAGTTGACGAAAATGAAGTAGTTACAGAAGCTAGCTTTACAAATGATTTGGGCGCAGACTCATTAGATACTGTAGAACTTATAATGGAGTTCGAAAAGGAGTTTGATATTCAAATTCCTGACGACCAAGCAGAAAACATTGCTACTGTTGGTCAAGCTATACAATACATAGAAAAAAGTAAATAATCATTTTTCATGCTTAGGCGACGCGTTGTCGTAACTGGAATTGGAGCTTTAACCCCAATTGGGAATACCCGAGATGCATATTGGAATGCGCTTGTGGCAGGAACAAGCGGTGCAGCACCCATTACCTATTTCGACGCATCTAAATTCAAGACTCAATTTGCGTGCGAGGTCAAAGGCTTCGACCCTCTCGAGCATTTTGATAGGAAGGAAGCGCGTAAAATGGATCGTTTTACGCAGTATGCTATGGTGGCCTCAGATGAAGCCATTCAAGATGCTGGATTAGACCTTAACACTGTAAACAAGGCTAAAGTTGGTGTGATTTGGGGCTCTGGAATTGGCGGGTTAGAAACTTTCCAAAACGAAGTGCTAAATTTTGCTGCAGGGAACGAAATTCCCCGATTTAATCCGTTCTTTATTCCCAAAATGATTGCAGACATTGCACCTGGAATGATTTCTATTAAGTATGGCTTTAGAGGGCCAAACTTTGCAACCGTTTCGGCTTGCGCTTCTGCTGCCAACGCTATTATTGACGCCTTAAACTATATTCGTTTGGGTTATGCCGATGTTATGGTTACTGGTGGTTCTGAGGCTGGCGTAGCAAAAGCAAGTATTGCTGGGTTTAACGCCCTTCAAGCACTGTCAACCCGAAATGACGACCCTAAAACAGCATCAAGACCATTTGACAAAGACCGCGACGGATTTGTAATGGGCGAAGGTTCGGGAGCGCTTATCTTAGAAAGCCTAGAGCACGCTCAGGCGCGCGGCGCAACCATTTATGCCGAAGTAGCCGGCGGGGGTCTTTCTGCAGACGCCTACCACATAACAGCGCCACACCCCGAAGGGCTTGGTGCTATTAGTGTTATGGAAAACTGTATTACTGACGCAGGTGTTGAAATCGCTGATGTGGACGCTATTAATATGCACGGAACATCCACGCCGCTGGGAGATATTGCTGAAACCAAGGCATTAAAAGAAGTTTTTGGTGATCACCTATATTCCATGAATATCAATTCTACCAAATCCATGACGGGGCATTTACTTGGAGCGGCTGGCGCTGTTGAAGCCATCTCTTCCATTTTAAGTATCAAACACGGTGTTGTTCCCCCAACAATCAACCACCATACGGCTGATGAAAACATTGACCCAAACATTAATTTTACTTTCAATACTGCACAAAAAAGAGAAGTGTCTGTTGCCATGAGCAATACGTTTGGCTTTGGTGGACACAACGCTTGTATTATGTTCAAGAAAATGGACTAGTATGGGTTTTAAGCGGTTTTTGCGAACGAGTTCCTCGAAAAAGCATGACCCTTTATTCTCCATTGTTAAAAGTATTACAGGAATTTATCCAAAAGATTTGTCGCTTTATACCCGTGTGTTTACACATACTTCTATGGAAGAAACAGACGCAGAGGGGAAAAAAATAAATTATGAGCGCTTGGAGTTTTTAGGCGACGCTGTTTTAAACACAATTGTTGCAGCACATCTATTTAAAGAGCTTCCACAAAATAACGAAGGGTCCCTAACGCTAATGCGATCTAAAATTGTCCGCCGTGACTTTTTAAACCAAATTGGTGAACGCTTGGGCTTGATTGACCACCTTTCATCAAACGTGCCACAAAAAAACTACGGCCCTGACATACACGGAAATTTATTTGAGGCTCTTGTTGGCGCAGTCTATTTGGATTGCGGTTTTGATGCTTGCGCTACGTTTGTACATACTTGCATGATTTCACCACATGTAGATTTAATCAAATTGCACAATAAGGTTTTGAGCTACAAAAGCCTCTTGGTAGATTGGTTTCAAAAAAACCGATTGAACTACAAATACGAAGTTGTTGGCGATAACGGCGCCGAAAAAATAACCCATTATAAGGCTAAACTCTGGTTGGATAAAAAAGTTGTTGCAACGGCAAGAGCAACAAACAAGAAAAAGGCAATTGAAAAAGTATCAAAGCGGGCCTATTTTCAATTTCAACATCAAATTAAATTTATTCAAAACAAACATTAAAAAAACAACATCATTGTTTTTTACTAGATTTATTTCTTTTAGAGTGCCGTATCTTAGCCAAAATCTATGGTAACACACAAGCTTGACATTGAGACGGAGGAAGACGAACAAGATATAGTTTGCGTGCATACAGCACTACCCACATACTTGTTTGCTTTTGAACTTAACAGACTGCTGGGGCTATCGCTTTTTAGAACAAAAAAAGATCTTGTGCCTAATAATGCAAATCATACCTTTGCCGTTTACGAATACAATTGTGATGTCATGCAACAAACTTGGCGTGTCGTTGAAAATCGTTTTAACACAACTCAAACCGAACCTGAAAACAGTCTTTTTCCACAAAGTGAACAACGCTTTTTACTCTTTCCTGAATTGGAACAAACCGACTTATTGGTTTGCGCCAATGACCTGTCAGAGACACAGGTAAAAAAAATAACCACTATTGGCCGTGTAATTTCGTGTTATCGATTACCAAAAAAACTGAATAAAATTAAAAAACAACTGACCTTTTAACCATGCGAAAAATAAAAAAAACCAAAATTGTAGCAACACTAGGCCCTGCGTCTTCTACTAGAGAGATAATTAAAGATATGATGCTCAACGGTGTAAACATCTTCCGCATCAATTTCTCTCATGCAGACTATGAAGATGTCCTAGAGCGTATTCAAATTATAAGAGAGCTAAATATAGAGCTTGGCTTTCATGTGGGCATTCTTGCCGATCTTCAAGGGCCCAAACTCCGTGTTGGCAATATGGCGCCCAACACGCTTGTGGGAGATGGACAAGAAGTGCGCTTTACAACAGAAAAAGTGGACGTAGGAACCGCGGATGCGATCTACATGAACTACAGCCAATTCCCAAAAGATGTCAGTGCTGGTGAGCGTATTCTTTTGGATGATGGGAAGCTTATTTTCGAGGTCATTGAAACAGATAAAAAAACAAGTGTTCGGGCGCGTGTAATTCAAGGCGGGGTATTAAAATCTAAGAAGGGCGTAAATCTCCCTAACACCAATATTTCATTACCAGCCTTAACCAAAAAGGATGTTGAAGATGCTGTTTTTGCCATTGAGCAAAAAGTCGATTGGATTGCTCTATCGTTTGTGCGTCACAAGCAAGATGTCGAAGATTTGCGCCAACTTATAAAAAAGCACGGCGAATATGATATTCCTATCATTTCAAAAATTGAAAAACCCGAAGCCCTTGTAAACATTCAAGAAATTGTAAAAGCAAGTAACGGGTTAATGGTCGCTCGTGGTGACTTAGGCGTAGAGGTTCCCGCAGAAGAGGTGCCGCTGGTACAAAAAGAATTGGTACAACACGCGAAACTTGCACGTATTCCTGTGATTGTGGCTACGCAAATGATGGAATCTATGATTGACGGACTTACTCCAACACGTGCCGAAGTTAACGATGTTGCTAACTCGGTTATGGACGGTGCAGATGCTGTGATGCTTTCAGGTGAAACTTCGGTAGGAAAATATCCCGTAGAAGTGATTCAAACCATGCGTAAAATTGTTGTAGCTGTAGAAAACTCTCCTTTGGTGCAGGTTCCGCTAAAAGCGCCCAAAACTAAAAACGATCGTTTTGTTACGAAGTCCGTGTGTTACCATGCCGCAACCATGGCAAACGAAATTGAAGCAAAAGCCATTTGTACGCTTACCAATAGTGGATATACCGCCTATCAAATTTCGGCTTGGCGCCCTAGCGCATCTATTTTGGTGTTTACATCAAACAAGCGAATCCTAGCGCAACTCAATCTTATTTGGGGTGTAAAAGGGTTTTTATATGAAGGGGCTGGCTCAACAGACGATACCGTAAAAGAGGTCAATCAAATTGCGAAGAAAAAAGGATATGTAGTAGATGGCGATTCGCTTATTAATTTGGTGGCAATGCCTGTGGCAGATCACGGAAAAGTAAATACGCTTCGCGTTTCTGTAGCTTAAAACCGAAAGCGTAACTGTTCCTCAAGCGGCGATTGTTGTTTTTCGTTTTTAAAATTAGAAAGGGAAACACCCAATAGGCGAACTGAATCTTGTAGCTCCTCTTGATACAGTAATTTTTTGGCTTCCTCTAAAATAAGACTCCCGTCTGAAATATATAATGGCAGTGTCTTGCTTCGCGTTTGTATGACAAAATCAGAGTATTTGATTTTGAGCGTTATCGTTTTTCCTGCTACTTTCTTTTTTCCCATGCGTTTTTGTAGTGCAGCTACAATCTCTGCCAAACGTGCTTCCATAAAAATTTCACTTGACAAATTTTTGGAGAATGTACGCTCTGCACCTACCGATTTTGCAATGCGTGTGGGTTTTACTTCGCTGGTGTGAATCCCGCGTACTACGTTGAAATAGTAATTCCCCGACTTGCCAAATGTTTCCGTCAGTTCCTCTTGTGATCGTTTTTTTAGATCTGCGCCGGTGTAAATTCCTAATTGGTACATTTTGTCAGCCGTTACTTTTCCAATCCCATGGAATTTTCGAACATCCAACACTTCCATAAACGAAAGTACTTCTTCGGGAGGTATGGTTTTTTGTCCGTTTGGTTTGTTGTAATCACTCGCCACTTTTGCCAAAAATTTATTGATGGATATACCCGCCGATGCGGTAAGCTTGGTTTTGGCGAAAATTTTTTCCCGAATATCAGCGGCTATTTGCGTTGCTGATACCATCCCCTTTTTGTTCTGGGTCACGTCCAAATAGGCTTCGTCTAATGATAAGGGCTCTACCAAATCGGTGTATTCATAAAAAATCTCCCTAATTTGATTGGAAACCTCTTTGTAACGAGCGCCATTGGACGATACAAAAATCAGCTCTGGACACAATTTTTTGGCTTGCCTACCCGACATGGCGCTGCGCACCCCAAATGGTCGTGCTTCATAGCTGGCTGCTGCAACAACACCGCGTTCAGAACCTCCGCCAACAGCAATCGGTTTACCCCGAAGTTCAGGGTTGTCCAACTGCTCTACAGATGCAAAAAAAGCATCCATATCAATGTGTACTATTTTACGAATTGGAAAATCCACATGTAAAAATACAGGTTTGGCTGCGTTATTAGTACTTTTGATGCATGGAAACACAACGACAAAAAAAAATCAACGCGCTGCTACAACAAGAAATCACAGCATTGTTGCAAGGAGCCATTCGCGCACAAGGCGTAAAAAATTTGGTGCTTTCGGTTTCCAAAGTCAGTATTACCGCTGACCTCAGCGTAGCAAAAGTGTATCTATCTATTTTTCCACACGAGAAAGCCAAAGAAATTTTGGAAGGAATAAAAGGAAATAAAAATGTGCTTAAGCACGATTTGGCACAACACCTCCGCAACGATTTACGAAAAGTTCCAAACTTGTTGTTTTTCTTAGACGATTCGCTAGAATACATCGATGCGATTGAACATTCGCTTACGCGAAAAAATGACCCTTTGAAAGAATAAGATGCGCTTTACTCGCTTGCTGGCATGGCGCTACACCTTTGAACTACGAAAAAAAGTAGCGGTTACCCTTATTAGTCGCTTTGCTGCTTTTGTGGTGGGAGTAGCTGTATTTGCCTTTTTTATTGTACTTGCTGTTTTTGGTGGCTTGCGGCAGTTTGGACTGGAGTTTACACACGCTTTTGACCCGGATATCTATATTGAATCTGCAACCTCTGAGCTATTTGATATTAACGACAATGCACTTCAAATCGTGCGCAAGCACGGCGATGTTGAGGTAGTTTCGGCTACGCTTTCACAAGAAATGATGCTGCGGTTTAAAGACCGCACTGCCTTTGCAAATGTTATTGGCGTTGATTCTTTGTTTAATACGGTAGTTTCTGGCGAAACCATGGTGGGCAAATGGGTAACGCCCAATGCGTATGACCTTGTTTTAGGCATAGGTGTGTTGTCGCAACTTGATGGCGCTGCCTATGACCACCCCGAAGGCGTGACGCTTTTGGTGCCAAACCAAAAAAGCAAAAGCGTCCTGAATCAACAGCCTTTTAGAGCGCAAACAGCCTTAGTGCGTGGGGTATTTCAGCTTGGTGAATCCGTGGACGAAACGACAGCCTTTGCTCCGCTTCCTATGGTGCGTAAACTGTTGCGCATTGCGCCTGAAAAAGCCTCCGCTCTATACGTAAAACTTGCCCCACAAGCCGACGACCAAAAGGTGCAAGAAAGCCTTCAACGGGCCTTAGGCGATAACTACCGCGTACTGACCAAAACTGGGCGAAACCCAGCCTTGTATAAAATGCTTCAAACCGAACGCGTTGCCGTTATTGGAATTCTCTCGTTAGTGGTGTTAATTGCGTTGTTTAATGTGGTAGGCGCTATTATTATGACCGTACTGGAAAAGAAAGAAAATATCAAAACGCTTTACCAACTAGGTGCGCCTGTGGCGCAGTTACAACGTGTGTTTTTCACCCAAGGGGTCTTGCTAAGCGGCGTAGGTGGCGGTATTGGGTTTTTGGTGGCACTTGTATTGGTTGTGCTTCAAAAAACCATGCCTTTTATTCAAATCCCAGGGTCGTATTTGGCGTATCCTGTAGCCTTGGAGTGGTCTGCCTTTTGGACAGTGCTCATCATTGTTGGAGGATTAAGTACGTTGGTTTCTTGGCTAACCGCTAAGGTGGTGAAAGGCGTGGTTCGGGGGTGATGGTTTAACCCTAACTACACCCCAACCCCAAAGAGTTCTTCTATTTCATCGAGAACGGCAAACACATCTGCAGGATCATCTTCGGTAACAAGGCGTTGACGGTAGGGTTTGAAATCGGGAATGCCTTTAAAGTAGTTGGTATAGTGGCGGCGGGTTTCAAACACACCCAGTTTTTCGCCTTTCCAGTCAATGGACATTTGTAAGTGGCGGCGTGCCATGGTAGCGCGCTCCGCTAGGCTCGGTGGTTCGGCATGCGTGCCGTGTTTAAAAAAGTGTTTTACTTCGTTAAAAAACCAGGGGTTTCCAATACTGGCTCTACCAATCATCGCACCATCAAGGCCAAAATCATCGCGCATTTCTACTGCACGTTCGGGTGAGTTTACGTCGCCATTTCCAAAAACAGGAATGTGCATTCTGGAATTGTTTTTTACGGCTGCTATTTGCGTCCAGTCGGCAGCCCCTTTATACATCTGCGCACGTGTTCTGCCATGAATAGAAATCGCTTTTGCGCCTACGTCTTGCAGTCGCTCGGCAACCTCCACAATTTGAATACTGTCGTGATCCCAACCCAAACGTGTTTTTACCGTTATGGGTAAGTTCGTGCGCTTAACCATTTCTGCGGTCAAGGAAACCATCAGCGGAATATCTTTTAAAATCCCTGCGCCTGCGCCTTTGGACACCACTTTTTTTACAGGGCAGCCAAAATTGATGTCAATAATATCTGGATTTGTTTTTTCAACAATATCTATGGACTGCAACATGGAGTCGAGGTTTGCACCAAAAATTTGAATCCCCACAGGGCGTTCTGCCTCATAAATGTCCAATTTCATAACGCTTTTGGCGGCATCACGAATTAGTCCTTCGCTCGATATAAATTCGGTATAAACCACATCCGCGCCTTGTTCTTTGCAAAGCGCTCTAAACGGCGGGTCGCTGACATCCTCCATAGGTGCCAACAATAGTGGAAATTCGCCTAGTGCTATGTCGCCAATCTTTACCATCAGGGTGCAAAAGTTGTTTGAATTCCTGCGGCAATTTCAGTGTCCCAAAACTGCATCATTTTTCCGTTTTTAACCCAATATACCCGTGGCGGTGCGCTTCCAATCAAATCGAAAAACGTATTTACATCTATCATTTGATAGGGGTAATCGGAGTTTGTGATGCTATTAAATTCGGCAACGGTGGTATCGCCTTCTTCAAAAAATAGCGCAAGTATTTGAGGTAGTACTGCGCCAGCGCGTTGGAGTTCCGCCAATTCTTGTGCTGCCTCTTGGCAATGCTCGCAGCTTAAGTTTAGCACCGCTACCAAATAGTTTCCTGTGGCAAAATCAATTTCTGAATTGTTCTCAAATGCAGGGAGTTTAGACACTACTTCATCGGGTTCGGTTTGTATGGGCCATATCAACACCGCAGCTGCAAATAGCGCAGGAAGTAATGCCCATGTAAGCCATGATTTTTTTCCAAACTTATTTCTATAGCGCAACAGAAATCCGTTTACAACCAAAAGCACGGCGTTTTTTCCGAGCGATGCTAGAGGGGTCATGCTAATCATTTCGCCAAAACATCCGCAGTTGCTTGTGTCGCCGAGGAGCGCCAAATACCCCAAATGGAGCGAAAAAGCGACCAAGAGCCAAAAACTAAATCGCAGCAAAAAGCGTGAATAATATGGAAGTAATAGGCCTAATCCAAGCCAGACTTCAAGCGCAATAATGGCTCGTGTTGCCCATGCCCCAAGCAAACGATTGGGCACCAGGCCTTGTTGCTCCAACAGAATTTCAAAAAATCCAGGGGCAATTGCCTTGGTATAGGCCGAAAACAAAAAGGTGGCCGCCAAAAAAAACTGCAATATGGTGCGTAAGTGAGTCATCATTTCTTAATACAAAAATAACTTTTCTTTGGCACTTTGGTTGCCTCAAGGCTTGCATGGTGTATCTTTGTTGGCTAAGGCGTTTATTCACCATGAACCATATTCGAAATTTCTGCATTATCGCGCATATCGACCACGGCAAAAGTACGCTTGCCGATAGGCTGCTTGATGCCACGGGTGCTGTAACCGACAGGGAAAAACAAGATCAATTGTTGGACAATATGGATTTGGAGCGCGAACGCGGCATTACCATTAAGTCGCATGCCATTCAAATGGATTTTGAACTTGACGGAGAATCTTATGTGTTTAATTTGATTGACACGCCTGGTCACGTTGATTTTTCATACGAAGTTTCCCGTTCTATTGCCGCTTGCGAGGGCGCACTTTTGGTTGTTGATGCTGCGCAAAGCATTCAGGCACAAACCATTTCTAACCTTTATTTGGCGCTCGAAAACGACTTGGAAATTATTCCTGTGATGAACAAAGTAGATTTGCCATCAGCAAATCCTGAAGAAGTGACAGACGATATTGTGGATTTGTTGGGCTGCGACGCTGATGAAGTCATTCATGCCTCTGCCAAAACAGGGTTGGGAATTGACTCAATATTACGCGCCATTGTAGCGCGCGTTCCTGCACCCAAAGGCGACGTCAATGCACCGCTTCAAGCCCTTATTTTTGATTCTGTTTACAATCCGTTTCGAGGAGTAGAAACCTATTTCCGTATCCTTAACGGAAAAATCAGCAAAGGCGAACAGGTACAATTTATGGCAACGCAAAAAAATTATTTCGCTGACGAGATTGGTGCGCTAAAACTCAAACAAGAGCCCCGTAAACAAATGCTGGCTGGCGATGTGGGCTATCTTATTACAGGAGTAAAAGAGGCTAAAGAAGTAAAGGTGGGCGATACGATTACCTCGCTTGCAAAACCGACAGAAAGAGCAATTGAAGGTTTTGAAGAGGTAAAACCAATGGTTTTTGCAGGGATTTACCCCGTTGACACAGAAGATTACGAAGAGCTGCGCGCCTCTATGGAAAAGTTACAGCTTAACGACGCCTCCTTGGTGTTTACCCCTGAAAGTTCGGCAGCACTTGGTTTTGGTTTTCGTTGCGGGTTTTTAGGCATGTTGCACTTAGAAATTATTCAAGAACGTTTGGAGCGGGAGTTTAATATGACCGTGATTACTACGGTGCCCAACGTGTCGTATCACGCCTACACCAAGAAAAATCCAAACGAGGTTTTAACAGTAAACAATCCTTCGGATTTACCAGATCCCTCTGTTGTAGATCGTGTAGAAGAGCCGTTTATTAAGGCAACTATTATTACCAAGTCGGATTTTGTGGGGAATGTAATGAGTCTGTGTATTGAAAAGCGCGGCATCATAACCAACCAAACCTACCTTACAACAGAGCGAGTAGAATTGCTGTTTGATTTACCCTTGGCAGAAATTGTCTTCGATTTTTACGACCGTTTAAAATCTGTTTCCAAAGGATATGCTTCTTTTGATTACAGTCCTATAGGGATGCGTCAATCAAAATTAGTGCGTGTAGATGTATTGCTTAATGGCAATTCTGTGGATGCGCTTTCGGCGCTTGTGCACACAGACAATGCTTACGGATTGGGTAAAAAAATCTGCGAAAAGCTTCAAAAAATGATTCCGCGTCAACAGTTTGACATCCCAATTCAAGCGGCTATTGGGGCGAAAATTATTGCTCGCGAAACGGTAAAAGCCGTTCGGAAAGATGTAACAGCAAAATGTTACGGTGGTGATATCAGCCGAAAACGAAAACTCTTAGAGCGCCAAAAAAAAGGGAAAAAGAAAATGCGCCAAATTGGAAATGTAGAAATTCCACAACAGGCGTTTATGGCAGTACTCAAGCTAAACGAATAATTTCGCTTTACATATTATCTTGGATCAGCGCGATTGATTTTTTAGCAAAACGAACGCCCATTTTTTTGTAGCCTTCAACAGACATATGCAAGTCGTTTTTGATCTCTTTCCCTTTAAAGTTTAATCCTTCGTTTAAGTCATCGGTGTTTATCCAACCGAAACGTGGGCTTGAGTTCGCCAATGCAACTTGTACATCTCTCATCTTTGTCCAGTGTGGTGCTACGCTATTTGTCATATCAAAATCACTAAGCCTACCTATAACCATATTGATGTTTTCGTAGTTCAAGTCTCTGACAAGCTGCTTGTAAACACGCATTAAATTCTCCGCATATGCACCTGAAAGGCTTTCTCTAGCATCACGCTCTCCTTGCATCCAAACAAAAGTTATTGTAGCTATTTGATTGTTGCCAATTGCTTTTTTTGTTTTTGAGATAAGGGGGGTGTATAAATTGGGTAAATTCCTTTTGGGGTTTTCAAACGCTTTTAATTCCCAATCATCAAACCAACACCTGATTGGTTTTCCTCCTTTGGCGTCTTTAACAACGATCACTTTTTCATCTCCAAATACGCTACCAACGGTTTCTGTGAATGTTTTTGGGTTTAATGCCTGCATATTAGACTGTCCTGAAAGAATGAACAGGTGCTTACCTTGAGCACTTAACAATAATGGTAAAAAGAGAAAGAAAAGGACTGTTAAATTTTGTTTTACAAATGTTGACATTGTTATGTTTTTATGTAAATATACTTATTCTTCGCAGACTGATTTCGGACATACCAACTTTTTCCTATATTTTAGCGTATGCACAAAAACGAATATAACACGATTGTTGTTGGTGTGGCGTTTTCTCCGAATTTGAAAGCCAACGTTTTCGAGGCGCTTCGTATGAGTGTCTTGTTTGATACTTCTTTGGTGATGGTGCATGTAGGTGAAAAAACCGATAAAAAAGAAAGTAGGCTTCAAAAAATTATTTCCTCTTTTGATGGATCCCTTCCAAAATATACTGTGCTTTGGAAAGCTGGGCAGCCCGCTGAGGTACTGCTAAACGCCTGCATAGATGAACATGCAGACTTGCTTATTTTGGGAGCGCTTCAACGCGAGGGTTTGTTAAAATATTATATCGGCTCTGTGGCGCGAAAACTTACACGAAAATGCCCTTGTGATGTGTTGCTGCTTATAAAACCTTCTGTTGAGCGCAAGCCGTGTTCCTATGCTGTTGTAAATGGCTTGGCGCATGAAAAAACGGAAAGGGCCATTTCTCGTGCGTTTTACGTTTTACACGCGCTAGGTGCTAGTCGCCTTACGGTAGTTGAGGAAATATCCGAAGAAGATGTAGCGGTAAAAGTAGATGACGACCGAGGATTAAGAAGGTCCAATATTGTAAAAGAACGTATCCAGTTGCGTGAAGATTCGCGGGTGAAAAAAATTCTGAGCCAAATTCCAAAAGCTTTTACTTCGACTGTTGGACATGATGTTCAACCTATTTTTGGTCGGCGGGGCTATTCCATAGGGCATTTTGCTCGTGTTAAACGCGCCGATTTATTGGTCATGAACGCCCCGCAAAAGCATACACTTTGGGATCGAATTTTCCCCCATGATCTAGAGTATATTTTATCTGATTTACCCACCGATGTTTTAATTGTACGCTGATGGCTAAATCTTCCATATTTAGCGGTCTTCGGAGCAATATTTTTGCTGGATTTGTAGTGTCACTTATTGCCCTGCCTTTGGCGCTTGGTTTGGCGGTAGCATCTGGATTTCCTATGGTTGCAGGGATTGTTACTGCCGTTGTTGGTGGGGTGCTCGTTTCTGTTTTTGGAGGGTCATATGTAACCATTACAGGCCCGGGTTACGGCCTAGTGGTTGTGCTACTCAGTGCCGTTGCTGTTTTGGGTGATGGTGATATGCAAGCTGGCTATTTATATGCCTTGTCAGCAGTAATTATTTCGGGGGGGTTACTTATGCTTTTTGGCTTTTTAAGATTCGGAGCACTGAGCGATTTTTTTCCTGCTAGTGCGATTCAAGGCATGTTGTCTGCTATTGGTGTTACACTTTTGATAAAGCAGTTTTACGTTATGCTTGGTGATATGAAAACCAAAGGCACTGTTGTAGAGCTGTTTGTTGGTGTTCCAGAATTAATAAAATCTTTAAACGAAGCTCCCTCTGGGCAACTTTACGCTGTGGGAATTGGTGTAATTAGTTTGGCGATTATGTTTTTCTATAGCAAAATAACCAATCGTTTTTTTAGGCTTATTCCTGCGCCAATGTGGGTGATTCTTTTGGCGCTTGGCTTTGATGCGTACTTCGCTGTTGGAGGTGTCGGAAATCCGATTAGTAAACAGTTACTTATATCGCTACCCAGCGATATGCTAACATCTGTGCCAACACCAAATTTCTCTAAATGGAAAGAGCCTGTTTTTTGGGGTATTGTATTGTCTATTACCTTAGTTTCAAGCATCGAATCATTGTTAAGTATAAAAGCGGTAGATAAGCTCGATCCTGAAAAAAGGCGTTCAAATATCAACAAAGACATGAGGGCGTTGGGTATAGCTACTATTGTCAGTGGCTTTTTAGGTGGAATGAATGTAGGGACGGTAATTTCTAGAAGTTCGGTTAATGTAAATAATCAAGCTACAAATCGTTCTTCAAACTTTTTTCATGCGGTTTTCCTATTGTTGTTCGTCATCGTTTTTCAAAACCAGTTAGGAAAAATTCCCTTTACCGCTTTAGCGGCGATTTTGGTATATACTGGATATAAGCTCACGGCGCCTGCCATTTTTGTGCGTATGTACCAAATTGGTAAAGAGCAATTGTTTATTTTTTTAACAACGCTTGTTGCAACGCTTATCACTGATTTGATATCAGGTATTTTGATAGGTTTGCTTGCCACTTTTTTGGTGCACGTGCTGCTTAATAAGGCGTTTTGGTTGTTTTCCCGTAACCTGCTCAAGCCTAATGTTCTAATGTACAAAGAAGCAGAAACACAAAGCTATTATGTTGGGGTCATTCACTTTTGCACGTTTTTGAATTTTTATAAGCTTAAAGCCAAGTTGGATATGATTCCACAAACCAATAAAGTTGTAGTTGATTTTTCGTTGTGCTCCTTTGTAGATCATACAGTTCAAGAAAGTCTCCATAATTATGAAGAGCTTTTTGTGCGTAAAGGAGGTGTGGTTGAAATTATTGGTTTGGATGTTCATGAAACCGACTCCAGCCATCCGTTTGCGGTACGTACATTACGCCCCATGAAAGGGTTGCGTGTTTTTGGTGGCGGCAAAACAAAACGACAACAACAATTAGAGGCGTTAGCAGAGCAAAAAGGTTGGTCTTACAATGCTTCGGCTAGCACTCAAAAAAGACTACTACGTGGTCATTTGGGTTATGAAACCACTTTCGTTGAGGGTGTTTACAACACACTATCAAGCCCAAACAAACAGTTGTCTTTGTTTGACATCAAGTACAGCGAGGGGGTTTTTATTGCTAAAGAAAGTGTACAAACAACGCTGTTGCGCATAAGGCTTGTTACGGCTGTCCCGGTGTTTTCTTTTGATAGAGAAATGCTTCTCGAAAAACTATCTCATTTGGCGGGTTTCCACGATATTGATTTTCCTGAGCACCCAGAATTTTCCAACGACTTTTATGTCCGGGGAAACAATCCCGAAAAGGTACGTGAGTTCTTTACAGCTGAGCTTATTTCTTTCTTTTCTGCATACGGATTTTACCATATTTTATGTAATGGTAAAGAGTTAATTGTACGCCAGTTTTTACGCCCCGCCACTCCCGCTGAGGCAGCTGCCATGATTGCGTTTGGACTTGCGCTCAAAAAAAGAATAGACGGATAAAACTTTCGTAATTTCGTTAAATATGAAGCTTCATGCTATAGAAACGGGAAATTTTAAATTAGACGGTGGTGCTATGTTCGGTGTTGTTCCAAAATCATTGTGGAGTAGAACCAACCCCGCCGATGACAAAAACCGCATTGATTTAGCGGCACGCTCGTTACTAATAGAAGACGGAAACCGCCTTATATTAATTGATACCGGCATGGGCAACAAGCAAGACGAGAAGTTTTTTCGTCACTATGGGTTGTGGGGAAATCATTCCTTAGATAAGTCGTTGAGAAAAGCCGGCTTTTCCTATGAAGATATAACCGATGTGTTTTTAACCCATTTACATTTTGACCATTGCGGTGGTGCGGTGCGGTGGAATAATAATCGTACGGGTTACGAATTGACTTTTCCAAAGGCTACATATTGGAGCAATAAGGCGCATTGGGAATGGGCTACAAAACCCAATGCACGAGAAAAGGCTTCCTTTTTGTCTGAAAATTTATTGCCGATTCAAGAAAGTGGACAGTTAAAGCTTATCTCTACACCAAACAGCCGTTTTGTTTCAGAAACGGATCTTGGTTTTGGTGTTTTATTTGTGGATGGTCATACCGAAAAGCAAATGATTCCCCATATCACACATATGGGAAAAACGATTGTTTTTGCTGCTGATCTTTTGCCTACGGCGGGGCATTTGCCTTTACCTTATGTGATGGGATATGATGTACGTCCACTTGAAACACTAAAAGAAAAACAGCTTTTTTTAACAAAAGCTGCTGATAACAATTTTTTGCTTTTTATGCAGCATGATGCTCATAATCCTATAATTTCTTTAAAACACACAGAAAAAGGAGTGCGCTTGTTGGACTCTTTGCCTGTTGAAACCTTAAACTCCTTTTAAATTATGAGAGCTTTTTTCTTTATCCTTTTTAGTATATCGGTTTTTGCACAGCCCCAGCCAGGTTATTGGCAACAGCACGTAAATTACACCATGGAGGTGGAAATTAATGTAAAAAAATTCCGCTATTCTGGAACACAGGAATTGGTGTATACCAACAAATCGCCTGATACACTTAAACGCGTTTTTTACCATTTGTACTTTAATGCCTTTCAACCCAATAGTGAAATGGATGTTCGGTCTCGGAATATTATTGATCCTGACAGGCGGGTTGGTGCGCGTATTGAAAAACTAAAGCCAGATGAGGTCGGTTATTTACACGCCACGTCTCTTGCTCAAAATGGCACTCCGCTGTCTTATCAAGAAGAAGAAACTCTTTTGGTCGTTCCGCTTGCTACACCACTTGCTCCGGGCGAGAGCACTACACTTTCTATGGCCTTTGAGGGGCAAATACCTGCACAAATTCGCCGCAGTGGTCGCAATAGTAAAGAGGGGGTCGCTGTTTCTATGACGCAATGGTATCCAAAATTGGCAGAATACGACCACGAAGGTTGGCACACCAACCCTTATATTGGACGTGAATTTCATGGCGTTTGGGGAAATTTTGATGTAAAGCTAACCCTTGATAAGCGCTATGTGGTGGGCGGCACAGGTTACTTACAAAACCCCGAAGAGGTGGGTCATGGGTACGCAGAGAAAACAAAAAAAACAAGGGGTAAAAAATTGACCTGGCACTTTGTTGCTCCTGACGTTCACGATTTTGCTTGGGCTGCTGACCCAGATTATATCCACGACGTAACAACGGGGCCTAATGACGTGAAGCTTCATTTCCTTTACAAAAACAATCCAAAAATTATTGAAAACTGGAAGCGATTACAATCTGATACAGCTAAACTGATGTCATTTTTTAATAACGCTATTGGACCTTACCCATATAAACAGTATACGGTTTTACAAGGGGGTGATGGCGGTATGGAATATGCCATGTGTACTTTGATTACGGGTGAGCGTAGCTATAACAGTTTATATGGTGTTACTTCGCACGAGTTGGCGCATTCATGGTTTCAGCATGTGTTAGCCTTTAATGAGTCTAAGTACGCTTGGATGGACGAAGGTTTTACCGTCTTTTTAGATGCTTTAGGAGAGCAAGGTTTAAACGGAAACACGGAGGCTTTTACTCCTGCATACGATGATTACCGCAGTTTGGTGGAAAATGGTTTGGAAGAGCCGCTAACAACACACGCCGACAGGTTTGACACCAATATTGCTTATCGCACTGCGAGCTACGATAAAGGCGCTGTTTTTTTAAGTCAGCTGGCTTACATCATTGGACCAGATGCAGTTATAACATCTTTACAAAAATTCTATCAAGAGTTTGCATTTACGCATCCAACACCTAACGATTTTAAACGCATTGCTGAAAAAATTTCTGGCATTCAGTTGGAATGGTATCTCAACGACTGGACGCGCACCACAAAGACAATAGATTACAGTATAAAAAGTGTAAATCCAAGGGGAGAGCAAACGGAAATTATATTAGAGCGGATTGGTGCTATGGGGATGCCTGTTGATTTAGGTGTGTTATATGATAACGGAAAACAAGCGATACATTATATTCCAATGCAAATGATGTTTGGTGAAAAACCACCTTTAACTGGTGTTTCTGAGTGGAAAGTAGAAAAAGATTGGGCTTGGGCGCGTCCAACTTACTCCCTCATAATAGATGCCCCTTTTGAAAAAATTTCACAAATTCGCATAGACCCAACAGGATTGATGGCGGATATTGATTTAAGCAACAATGTTTTCGAAAACACCCAATGAAATAACGCGGCTGAAAAGCAAGAAAGCCATTGAAATGCTTTTTACTGAGGGGAATCACATAAGAAAAAAACCGCTTAAGCTTGTTTGCGAGGTAAATAACTCTGGCGTTTTATCCTTAGGTTTTGGGGTTTCCAAACGTCTTTTTCCTAAAGCTGTTGACCGAAACCGCATTAAACGACTAATGAGAGAACAATTTAAACAATTACGTGCAGAGGAAGATTATGTTGAATTTTATGGAAGTGGTTTTTTTATTTTTGAAGGGCGAGAACTACCTACTTTGACAATGCTCAAAAAACCCATGAAAGAGCTTATTTCTAGCTGGCGTTCCGAGAGACAAGCGACATAGGAATATGAGGAATACCATCTTCTAAATAACCCGCTCCAGATTGCTGAAAACCCAAAGACTCGTAAAAGGTTTTTAGGTGCTGTTGAGCTGAAATAAAAACCTCTTTTTCTGCAGGGACTAGAGCAATGCTTTTTTCCATCAGCTCCTTTCCAATTTGTTTCCCCCTATGCTTTTTTTGTACGACCACACGACCAATACTACATGGTTTTTCCTGTATAAAAATGCGAGTATATCCTATTAAATTACTTTTATTAAATACGCATAAATGAAGTGCTTTTTCATCTTTGTCATCGGGGTCCAAATATGCACACTCTTGCTCAACAACAAAAACCTCTGCGCGAAGCGCCAAAATTTTGTAAAGCGTTTCGGTGGTAAGTTCTTTCCAGTGGAAATATTGCCATCTTAGCAACATTGCGATATTTTATTAACTCTATTTGCATGTCTTCCTCCCTCAAAAGCTGTGGTTAAAAAAGTTTTTACCATGTCTTTTGCAACTTGTTCAGAGACAAAACGCGCGGGAATACTTAAAATATTTGCGTTATTGTGTTGGCGGGCTAATGCACTGAGTTCGGCTGTCCAACAAAGAGCCGAACGAATTTCGGGATATTTGTTTGCTGTCATGTTAGCGCCATTACCGCTTCCGCAAATAATTATACCTAAATCGGCCTTTCCGTCACGAACGTCTGCAGCAACCGGATGTATAAAGTCTGGATAATCCACACTGTCAGTAGTATCTGTTCCGTGGTTGTGATATGTATGACCTAAATCTTTAAGTAAGATAAATAATTCTTTTTTTAGTTCTGGTCCCGCGTGATCGTTGCCAATTGCTATATGCATGTTATAAAATTTGAATCTAAATTACGATAATATTATTGTTAATAAGCATTGACTGTTCTCTGTTAATAAAAAGGCTTATTGTCAACGGTTTTGTTTATTACTATTGATAAGTGTTAAGATAGTTTTGAAAGAAAATGACTTTATAAAATTGATAATACCTCACAACTAATTTTATGGTTAATTATTGAAGCTTCATCCACAAAAAATTTTGGTTTATCAACACCAGAATAGAGATTTATTTTTCTATCAAGATACTTATTATTAACGCGTTAAAACAAAGATGAAAAAGTTATTCCATTTATAAACACCCTATTATAACCATCATAAATAAATTAAATTAAAAGAAATAAAAGATGATTAATTAACATGTGAATATATGTTTGTGTGAATTAAGAAACAGTACCTTTGTGTTTATGGGTAAAAAAAAGAAAGTACTATCTCTACAAAAAAGTGTTTTAAATTTATTTGACCAGTACCCAACACAAACATTTACGTATAAGCAAATTGCTTCACGTTTAGGAATAACAGATCCGAGCGGAAGGAATCACATTATAAAAAGTTTAAAGAAACTAGCAGAGCGAAAATTAATAGACCAAGAATCACGAGGAAGCTACAAAGCCAAGCCTAGAAAAAATTACCATGAAGGTATTTTAGATTTATCAGGAAAAGGAGTTGGTTATATTATTAGTGAAGATTTTGACGAAGATGTTATGGTAGCATCTAATCAATTTAATAAAGCTTTTAGTGGAGATACCGTACAATTTTATGTTTATCCTTCTAGAGGAAAAAAAAGAAGAGAAGCTAAAATTATCGATGTTGTCTCTAGAAAAAGAAACCAATTTGTGGGTACACTTCAAAAAAAGAATGGAACATTATTTGTTAGAGTAAGCTCTAAAATATCTTCGGTTGATTTTTTTATTGAAGAACAACCCAAAATACCAACAGAAGATGGTGACAGGGTGCTTATTTCTTTCACCAGTTGGAAAGAAACAAAATCTCCACAAGCAAAAATAGAAGAAGTTTTGGGCGCTGCAGGAGAAGCGGACACGGAAATGCATACCATTCTAGCTGAATATGGACTTCCTTATAAATTTGATACGCATATAGAAGCAGAAGCCAATCAAATAGATATCCATTTAGACAAAGCAGAAATAGAACAAAGAATGGATTATAGAGATGTACTTACATTTACTATTGACCCAACAGACGCAAAAGATTTTGACGATGCCTTGTCATTTAAAGTTTTAGAAGATGATTTATTTGAAGTAGGGATTCATATTGCAGATGTTTCGCATTATGTAAAGCCAGGAACTCTCTTAGATGATGAGGCCTATCAACGTGCAACTTCAGTGTATCTGGTTGATCGGGTTGTTCCTATGCTCCCAGAGCAACTTTCAAACAAGGTTTGTTCGTTACGACCAAATGAGGAAAAATTTACCTTTTCAGCTATATTTACATTAGATACTTTTGGAAATGTACGCGATCAAAAGTTTGGTAGAACTGTCATTAATTCCAATTATCGTTTTGCATATCACGAGGCGCAACATATAATAGAAACGGAGCAAGGAGAAATTCCCGCATCTATTTCATTAACAAATCAAACATATACAGCAGATAAATCTGTTGTTGATGCTATTCTTCAACTAGACAAAACAGCCAAGGTTTTACGTAAGAAACGCATGGAAAGTGGTGCTATTTCTTTCGATAAAGAAGAAGTTAAATTTAAACTTGACAAACTAAAACAACCTGTAGAAGTTTTTGTAAAAACAAGTAAAGACGCCAACAAACTCATTGAAGAATATATGTTGCTGGCGAATAAAAAAGTGTCTGAGTTTATTGCTAAACAAGATCCAAAAAAAACATTTGTTTTTCGCGTCCACGATGAGCCAGACGGAGCCAAATTAGATCAACTAAAACGTGTGATAGGTAGTTTTGGATATTCTCTGAATTTAGCATCTGCAGAAACAACTGCACATTCTATAAATAAACTCTTAAAAGATATTCGCAATAAAAAGGAGCAAAACCTAATTGACACGCTTACCATTAGGAGTATGAGTAAGGCAATTTATACAACCCAAAACATTGGTCACTACGGTTTAGCTTTTGATTATTATACCCATTTTACATCTCCAATTAGGCGTTATCCAGATGTAGTAGCACACCGACTACTACAACACTATCTAGACAAGAAAAATTCACCAAAAAAAGAAACCTATGAATCCATGATGAAACACTGTTCTTCTATGGAAATCCTTGCAACAAAAGCTGAACGCGATTCCATCAAATTTATGCAGGTCAAGTATATGGAAGAGCGAATAGACGAAGAATTTACAGGTGTAATTTCTGGTGTTGTTGAGCGCGGTATTTATGTAGAGCTTGAAGGAAATAAATGCGAAGGCATGGCTCGTCCTCAAGATTTTCCAGGCGATTATTACATATATAACGAAATGGATTATTCTTTTGTAGGAGAAAAAACAAAAAAAGTTTACCAACTCGGCGACAGGGTTTCGGTACGTGTAGATGCCGCAGATCCAATAAAAAGACATTTGGATTTTGTTCTTCTTGGACACGTAGAATAAATTGTATATTTGATAAACCTTTCTTTATGCGTCTTGTTTTTTTTCTTGTTTTAACATCTTTATTTTCTCACGCACAAGCGATTCGTTTAGGAGAATTTGATGAACTAAAAGTTTTTGATGGTATTCGTGTTACGGTTATTCCATCAGAAGCAGACTCACTTGTAGTAGAAGGAAAAAACAAAGATTACGTCTCATACAAAAACAAAAACGGCCGCCTTTATATCCGTATGAACGTAAAAAAACGCCTAAGCGGTTTTAATACAACTGTTGCCCTTTTTAGCTCAAATCCATTAGAAGAAATTGACGCAAATGAAGGTGCGTTTGTTTCCTGTCAAGACGTGTTGTTTCAACAGAGTATTTCACTAAAAGCGCAAGAAGGAGCAGAAATTGAAGCCTTGTTAGATGTCCAAAAAGTAACTACAAAAACAGTTTCTGGTGGTATTGTAAATCTTAAAGGTGCAGCTGTTACCCAATCGCATCGCGTTAGTGCCGGCGGCGTTGTGGATGCATCAACCCTAGATTCAGAACAAGTAGAGGTACGCGTAAAAGCGGGCGGAAATGCAGCCGTACGCGCAACAGAACTTGCCGAAGCAACCGTCTCGTTTGGCGGATCGGTCAAAGTATATGGAGAACCCAAAAAACTAATTCAAAAAATTGCCGTTGGCGGGAATATTTCCCTAGCCTCAACACCAACAACGGAAGAAGAACCTACCAATGAGTGAATTTCTAGCAGCAATACCCTTTTCGTTATTGCTGGTTGTTTCTACAGGCCCCGTTTTCTTTGTTATTATTGAGACAAGTATCTCTAAAGGCGCTCGCCACGCATTTTGCGTTGATATTGGCGCGGTTATCGCAGATATTGTGTTTATCTTAATTGCGTTGTTTGGCGCTAATACGATTCATCACAACCTAGAATCAAATCCAAGGTGGTTTTTATTAGGAGGTGTAGTATTGATAGGTTTTGGATTGATATCATACATCCGCACACGAACAAATAAAAAACAAGTCGCTTACACAACGGAACAACTCAATAAAGGAAGTTATTTGTTTTACATAGGCAAAGGTTTTTTACTTAACATCATTAACATGGGCACTTTACTTTTTTGGTTGGGATTGGTGGTGCTCTTTGGAACGAAGTACCAAATGGATTACGGTAAAATTGTACCGTTTTTCTCTTACATTTTAGTGATCTATTTAGCTTTTAACTTAATAAAAATTTATTTAGCAAAACAGCTCAAAACCAAACTTACACCACAGGTAATTTATAAACTGAAGCAGTTGGTACATCTGATATTACTGTTGTTTGGATTGTTTTTTGTTTTTCAGGGAACCTTTCCAGACGAAAAGCAAAAATTAGAGGAAACACTACAAGAGCGTTTAAAGTAGAGGCACCGAGCGGATTCGAACCGCTGTACAAGCTTTTGCAGAGCTCTGCCTAGCCACTCGGCCACGGTGCCTTTAGGGATGCAAAAGTAGGATTTTTTTATGGCATCCAAACACACCTGCTAAAGAAATGACCACAACCTTTATTTAGAAAACATTCAAAAAGATTGGTTTTATTTTTATGTAATAATAAAAAATGCTTGTAACAATGTGCAAAACGCTTTACTCAAAACGCGTAAAGAAAATCGAGAAATCTTTACATGAAGCGTTGTATATTTGAAAACGTGTAAAGGAAATTAAAAAACCTTTACATGAAATGATGATGTGTAAACAATAACAAATTATGTCAACATGAACTGGAAACCATCTTATTTGCCGTATGAAAAAGATTTAGAAACCAAGGTTGTGCTAAAAAAACTAGCTGGCGCTCATCGCGCGCTTGCAGAATTGAAAGGAGTCGCTCAAACTATCCCAAAACAAGAAATCTTAATAAATACGTTAATTTTACAAGAGGCCAAAGACAGTTCTGAAGTAGAGAATATTGTTACAACTCACGATGAATTGTACAAAAGCTCACTTGGGCTCGAAAAGTATGCACCTCCCGCTGCAAAAGAAGTACAAAACTATGTTGCGGCAATAAAACGGGGCTTTTCAATTGTTTCAAAACAAAAGGTATTATCGACCAATAACATTATTGAAATCCAAGAAATACTGGAGGAGAATAAAGCAGGTCTACGTAAAATACCAGGTACTAACCTAAAGAATGAACAAACTGGAGAAGTAATTTACGAGCCACCACAAAGCGCAGTAGAGATTGTAGAATTGATGAAAAATCTTGAGTTGTTTATCAATGACAACACGCTTACAGACATTGATCCTATTGTAAAAATGGCTATCATTCATTTTCAGTTTGAAAGTATTCACCCTTTTTACGACGGAAATGGAAGAACGGGTAGAATTATTAATATTTTGTATTTGGTTTTAAATGATTTATTAGAAATTCCAATTTTATATTTGAGCAGGTTCATAATTCGTAATAAGGTGGCTTATTACCAAAAACTACAAGATGTACGCGACCACGAGCGCTGGGAAGAATGGCTTTTATATATGTTGTCCGCCATAGAAAAAACAGCCTATGATACAATTCGCTTAGTAAATAACATCAAGGAAGAAATGATGAAGATGAAAAATATATTACGCAACAACTATAAATTTTATAGTCAAGAATTACTCAATCATTTATTCAAACAACCGTATACTAAAATTGAACTTTTACAAAAAGACCTAGTTGTTAGCCGAGTAACGGCCTCAAGATATTTGAATATATTAGCTAAGGACAAGGTGATCTTTAAACACAAACTAGGAAAGACAAATTACTATATTAATATGACTTTAATGGACATCCTAAGTGCTGCGGAAAAAAAGAACTAAAGAACGGGACCTGGATTCCCTCTGGTGGGAACTGACTGACTTTAGACGTGACGCGTACCATTTTAGAATAAAGCCAGTACGCGCGCTAACAAGTTACACGCCCAAAGAAAGCCCCTTTTAAAACCCACTACCTTACCTGCTCCAATTCCACCGCCACGCTTGCGACATGCCCACCAATAGGCGGGTTAATCTTAGCCACCTTAATATTAGCTAAACTTACTTGTGCGCTGGCTTCAAAAATGCGGTCTAAAATACGTTGCGCTACATGTTCCAGCAGCTTTGATGGCGTTGCCATTTCTTCGCGCACACAAGCGCAAAGCGTTACATAATCAATCGTGTCAGCGAGTTGGTCCGAAACGGCAGAAACAGACAAATCGCCCTCTACCCACACATCCACACGATAGTCGCTACCAATCAGCGTTTCTTCAGGCAAACAACCGTGGTAGGCATAGACCTGAATGTTTTCTACATATACTTTTCCCATAGTCCGCCAAATATAGAAACTAAAACGAGTAAGTATGCCTAAATAATTACCTTTGCACGAAACATTTTTATGATGAGCGAACAGCCGTCTAAGCACTTTATTGAGCACATCATTGACGAAGACCTAACCGCAGGGCTTGAACCAACAGCCTTACGTTTTCGTTTTCCTCCTGAACCAAATGGATATTTGCACATTGGGCACGTTAAAGCAATATGTGTCAATTTTGAATTAGGCAACACTTACAATGCTCCTGTAAACCTTCGCTTTGACGACACCAACCCAGCCAAAGAAGAACAGCATTTTGTTGACAACATAAAAAAAGATGTGTCTTGGTTGGGTTACTCTTGGGACAAGGAATGTTATGCTTCGGATTATTTTGATCAACTCTATGCTTGGGCAGTTCAACTCATACAACAAGAAAAAGCCTATGTTGACGGTCAAACCGCCGAACAAATGGCAGCACAAAAAGGCACGCCGACATCCCCTGGAACCAACAGCCCTTTTCGCAATCAAGATCCTGAAGAAGCCTTACGCTTGTTTGAGGAAATGAAAAACGGCGTACATCCAGAAGGCGCTTTTACGCTACGTTTTAAAGGGAATATGTCCTCTCCCAATATGTTACTCCGCGACCCTGTTATATACCGCATTGTCAATAAAAAACATCACCGCACCGCAGACAAATGGTGTATTTATCCCATGTACGATTGGGCGCACGGACAGTCGGATTATATCGAACAAATTTCACATTCATTGTGTACGCTAGAATTTAAACCACACCGTGATTTGTATGATGCTTTTTTAGATGAATTAGCAACCAAAGGCTTACGCCCCAAACAGCGTGAGTTTGCACGACTTAACTTAAATTACACCATCACCAGTAAGCGAAAACTTCAGCGTTTAGTGGAAGAAAATGTAGTTTCGGGATGGGATGATCCACGTATGCCCACCATCAGCGGATTACGCCGCCGGGGTTATACACCAGCATCGTTGCGTAAGTTTGCCGAAACCGTGGGTGTTGCCAAACGAGAAAATGTCATTGATGCATCGCTATTGGAATTCTGTGTCCGTGAAGATCTAAACAAAACAGCTACGCGCGCTATGGCGGTCTTAAACCCCATTAAAGTAGTTATTACCAATTACCCCGACGATAAAATAGAAGCGCTTCAAACGGATAACAACCCTGAAGACGCAGCTGCTGGCACACGAGAACTACCATTTGGAAAGACCCTTTACATTGAGCAAGATGATTTTAAAGAAGAAGCTAACCGTAAGTTTTTCCGTCTAAAAATTGGCGGCGAAGTACGCCTAAAGAGCGCATACATTATTAAAGCTGAAACGGTCGAAAAAGATGAGTCAGGAAATGTACTCACGGTTTTTTGTACTTACGATCCAAAAAGCCTTAGCGGAAGTGGCACTGAAGAAAGCCAACGTAAAGTAAAGTCAACTATTCATTGGGTCTCTGCTCCACACGCCAAAGAAATAGAAGTGCGCCAATACGATCGTTTATTCAATACAGCTTCACCCGATAGCGATAAAGAAGTGGATTTTATAACACACATAAACCCGGATTCACTTTCTGTGCAAACAGCCTTTGCTGAACCTATGTTGGCAGAAGCAAATGTTGAAGACCGTTTTCAGTTTCAGCGACTGGGATATTTTGTCTGTGACAAAACGAGTACCTCAACCAAAAAGGTGTTTAACAAAACAGTTGGACTGCGTGATACTTGGGAAAAACAACAGCAAAAACCCCAACAACCAAAACCCCAACAGCAACAACTAAAGCCAATAGACGAACTTAGACGCTTAGGCAAAAAGTTCGCAAACCTAACCAACGAAAAGCAAGTAGCGGCAAGCGCACAAATAGCGGCTTTAGCACCTCATATTTCTTATGAGGAATTAGAGTCACTTTTTAATACAGCAGCTAAAAAAGTGGGTACACGCGCAGCAGTCATTATTGCGTTAAAAGAACAACTGAAAACGATTTCACCCACACCACAAGCCAGAGAATTTATCGCAAAAGCGCAAGACGATAAAAACGAATTATTAGTTACACTTTCCCATGACATTAAAGTATAATACTCTTTTTCTTTTTTTGATTTTTTCCACGCTTTCAGCAGCACAAAACGATATTGGTTCGTGGTTGATTTATAAAAATAAATTAAAGTTGAACAGCAAAACGAGTATAGATACGCAATACCAGCATCGAAGCTTTACTTTAGACTTTGAAGAAGATCAAGCCCTTATCACGGCTGGCTTAAGTCACGCGCTATTGGAAAACGTAACTGTTTCTGCGGGTTACCGAAAAATAGGTTCGCTTTCAGAGAACGGAATGTACCAAAGGATTGCTTTTATTACCCAACTCCATAAAGTTAAACTCATCAATTCCTTCTTTTTAGAAGAACGCTGGATAGGAGATCATTTTCAATTACGCTACCGATTTGGGTTAACTGCGAAAATTCCACTTTCAACCAGAACAGCATTAAGCCTAACAGAAGAAGCTTTTTTACAAAACTCAGCCACGAGTTTTAATCAGAACCGTGTAACGGCACAAGTTTCACATAAGCTTTCAGACGCACTTCAGTTAAATTCGGGCATTATGCATTGGCAGTTCCCAAACTTAAAAAGATGGGTGTTTTTGTTATCACTATCGCATACCATTAGCATATAAAAAAACCCCTGCTTATTGCTGAGGTTTTCTCATAAAAAACTTTTTTGCTTACGCGTCACCTTTTTCTTTATCCTCTTTTCCTCTTTTCATTGCTTCGCCAATTTGATTACTTGCCGTAAACGAAGCCACCATGTTATTTAGCATATCTGATCCAGCTTGTGGTGTGTTTGGCAATAGGATGAGGTTTGAATTGGTTTCTTCCCCAATCGATTGTAGGGTGTCGTAATGTTGTGTTACTACAATAAGCGCGGAGGCTTCTTGCGAGTTGATCCCCACTTTATTTAATACTTCGACAGATTCTTCCAGACCACGCGCGATTTCACGTCGCTGATCGGCAATACCCTGCCCTTGTAAGCGTTTAGATTCCGCTTCTGCTTTTGCTTTTTCTACAATAAGTATGCGAGCAGCATCTCCCTCATACTGTGCGGCAATTTTTTCTCTTTCAGATGCATTGATTCGATTCATCGCTTGTTTTACTTGTTCATCAGGATCAATGTCAGTCACAAGTGTTTTGATGATATCGTATCCATAGTTTATCATCGCGTCATTTAGCTCTGATTTTACAGCGATTGCAATATCATCTTTTCGTTCAAACACATCATCTAAACGCATTTTTGGCACCTCGGCACGGACCACATCAAACACATAGGAGGTAATTTGATCATGTGGGTAATCGAGTTTATAGAAAGCTTCATACACCTTGCTTTTAATAACCATATATTGAACCGAAACTTTTAGCTTAACAAAAACATCGTCTTTGGTTTTGGTTTCTACAATTACATCAAGCTGTTGGATCTTAAGGCTTAATCTACCTGCAATTCGGTCCACTACAGGAATGCGCAGCTGCAGCCCAGACTGGCGGATGCTTTGGAATCGCCCAAAGCGCTCTACTATAGCAGCAGTCTGCTGTTTGACAATAAAAACGGCTGAAAACACAAACACAACGGCTACAAAGCCCAAAAGAACATTGAATACAAATTCCATAATAAATTAATTTAGAGAGGACTATAAATATAGTGATTTAGCCCGAGATATGTTTTATAGCAGTAGCAATACGTGAGATGCTATTTTCTATTCCAATTTCACTGCAAATTTCAAACACATCGGGCCCGCGTAAACTTCCAACAAGAGCAATACGCAGTGGCGCCATGATTTTTCCTAAACCAATGCTATTGGCGTTTGCATACTCCTTAATTTGCGATCGTAACGCCTCGAGAGATGGTTCTTTTAACCCCCTCATTATTTCGATCACGGAGGTTAAAATTTCACTGGTTTCGCCTTTCCATTGTTTGCGCACTGCTTTTTCATCGTAGTCTTGAGGAGTAATAAAAAAGAAGTCGGCTTCTTTCCAAATATCTGTTAAAAGCGTTAGTCTGTTTTGAATCAGTTTTGCAACTCGATTTCTATCTACTGTATTGTTTTCAATCCCCTTGTTTTTTAACTCTTTTTCTAATTCATCAGCTATTATGGATGAATCTGCATGTTGCATATATTGTTGATTGAACCATTTGCACCGTTCTGGGTCAAACCGCCCACCGGACTTTGTAATCGCCTTTAAAGAAAATGTGTTGATAAGCTCATCCATGGCAAACAATTCTTTTTCTCCTCCTGGACTCCACCCCAATAATGCGAGATAGTTTATTAAACCTTCTGGTAAATACCCTTCTTCCTTGAAACCCGGAGTGGTGTTGTCCCAATTTAAAGGAAACACGGGAAAGCCAAACTTATCCCCATCACGCTTTGATAATTTTCCTTTGCCAGTAGGCTTTAAGATAAGCGGAACGTGAGCAAAAACAGGAGGTGTCCATTTAAAAGCGTTATACAACAACACGTGTAATGCCATAGACGGGAGCCATTCTTCCCCACGAATTACATGGCTTATTTGCATTAAATGATCATCAACAACATTTGCCAAATGATAAGTCGGCATACCATCTTGTTTTACCAAAATTTTATCGTCCAAAAGGGAAATATCGATATCTAGTTTCCCACGCACTTCATCATGAAGAGTTAAATTGTTGTTCTCATTTTCTGAAAAAGTTTTAAATCGAATCACATATGGCGCCCCATTACGCATTAAATCTTCTGTTTCCTCTTTTGATAATGAAAGGCTGTTCTTTAATGCTGCTCGGTTTTTCCAGTTGTAAATAAATGTTTCCCCTTTAGCTTCTGCAGCCTTTCGCAAACTATTTAGTTCATCTGGTGTATCAAATGCAATATAAGCGCCCCCTGAGCGAACTAGTTCGTTTATATGTTTGACATACAAGTCCTTACGTTCGCTTTGACGGTATGGTCCAAACTCGCCACCTGCATTCGTGCTTTCGTCAGGCACAATACCGAGCCATTCTAATGCATTACGGATATACTGTTCTGCCCCCCCAACATAACGGGTTTGATCAGTGTCTTCAACGCGTAACACAAATACACCTCCTTGTTTTTTGGCAAACAAATAATTGTATAGTGCTGTGCGCACCCCGCCAATATGAAGTGGACCTGTGGGGCTGGGCGCGAAACGAACTCTTACTGTCATACCTTTCTTTTTTCCAAAGATACAACTGAACCAATATCTAATACAGGGTTAAATGAATATATTTGCGCCATGCAAGTATCAGTAGAATTTATTTATAATACATCATTTACTCTTACCGATGAGCAATTATATGTGCGTTGGCTTACCGTTTGTGCAAATCAATTTAATGCTTCTTCTTTAGATCTTGCTATTGCGTTTATGGATGATGATGCCCTTCACGCACTCAACATTTTGCATTTGAATCACGATACATTAACAGATATTATCACCTTTGACGACTCTGTTGGAAAAGACATTATAGCCAATATCGCCATTTCAATTGACCGAGTGGTCGCTAATGCTGCTAAGTTTTCACAAAATACTGATAATGAGTTGCTTAGGGTAATATCTCACGGCCTTTTACATTGCCTTGGCTTCAATGACAAGACAGTAGCTGAAAAAGACAGTATGACTGTCGCTGAGGACACATGTATAGAACTGTTCCACGTGGAACGCAAAAAGACGGATTATGTTTCATGATGTATATGATGTAATTGTTGTAGGCGGTGGTCATGCTGGTGCCGAAGCCGCTGCCGCCGCCGCCAACATGGGCAGCAAAACGCTTCTTGTCACCATGAATTTACAGAACATTGGTCAAATGTCTTGTAACCCCGCTATGGGTGGGATTGCTAAGGGTCAAATCGTTAGAGAAATTGATGCTTTAGGTGGATATAGTGGGATTGTTTCAGACAACACAGCCATCCAGTTTAAGATGTTAAATCGTTCCAAAGGCCCTGCCATGTGGAGTCCAAGAGTACAATCAGACCGAATGTTATTTGCCGCCGCATGGCGCAATATGCTTGAACAAACACCCAGCCTGGATTTTTATCAAGACATGGTTGCTGATTTGCTTTTCGATGGCGACACTATCGCAGGTGTTGTTACATCGCTGGGAATAGAAATTAAATCCAAGTCTGTAGTGTTGACTAGTGGTACTTTTTTAAACGGTTTGATCCATATTGGAGAAAAACAGTTTGGCGGAGGCCGTGCCGGAGAAAGCGCCTCTTTTGGTATTACTGAGCGTTTGGTATCGCGTGGCTTTGAGTCAGGGCGAATGAAAACAGGAACCCCTCCAAGAGTTGATGGACGTTCACTTGATTACAGTAAAATGGTAGAACAGCCAGGAGACCCTACTCCATCAACTTTTTCTTATTCCCCATCTACCACCCCCCTTAAAGAGCAACGGTCTTGCCACATGACTTATACCAGTCCCATTGTTCATGATTTACTTCGCGAGGGCTTTGATAGGTCACCTATGTTCAATGGACGAATCAAAAGCATCGGACCGCGTTATTGTCCCTCAGTAGAAGATAAAATCAATCGTTTTGCTGAAAAGGAAAGACATCAAATTTTTGTTGAGCCAGAAGGATGGGATACTGTGGAGGTGTATGTCAATGGTTTTTCCACTTCCCTTCCAGAAGAGATACAATTTAAAGCATTGCGTGCTGTTGTAGGCTTTGAAAATGTTAAGTTTTTTCGTCCTGGCTATGCCATTGAATACGACTATTTCCCCCCAACACAACTTAAACACACACTCGAAACAAAATCCGTTAATGGTTTGTTCTTTGCAGGTCAAATTAATGGAACAACAGGATATGAGGAAGCAGCCTCTCAAGGGATTATGGCTGGTATTAATGCACATCAATACGTTAGTGAAAAAGACCCATTTACGTTGTCAAGGGACGAAGCCTATATAGGCGTTTTAATCGATGACCTAATTACCAAAGGCACGGAGGAGCCTTATCGCATGTTTACATCACGCGCTGAATATCGCACGCTTTTGAGACAAGACAACGCTGATGTTCGCCTAACGCCAAAATCGCATGCTGTTGGACTTGCGTCTGATGAAAGGCTTCGTCAAATGGAGTTACAGTCGGGCAAAGCCAAATCACTTATATCCTTTTTTACTAAGACGAGCATACGCCCAGATGATGTTAATCCAACGCTTGAGAACAAAGCCTCGGCAAAGGTTAAGCAATCATTAAAAATGAGCAAAGTCTTATCTCGCCCAAACATCACCATGCAAGACTTCCTTTCCTACAAGCCAGTAACGGATTATCTTGCCGAGCATGACTTGGACTCTTCTGTTTTAGAACAGGTAGAAATTCAGATTAAGTATGCGGGGTATATTGCTAAAGAAAAGGCTCAAGCGGACAAGCTCACTCAACTCGATTATGTCCCAATACCAAAAGAATTTGACTATGATAAGGTAAAATCGCTTTCTATTGAGGCACGACAAAAATTAACAAAAATCAAACCTGTAACCATAGCACAAGCATCTAGAATCAGCGGAGTGTCACCAAGCGATTTGTCGGTATTGCTTGTGTATATGGGGCGTTAATTGTTCCACGTGAAACCACGACACATCAAAGATTTTTTGGTAAGTAACGAAACCTTTGTTTTAAGACACGAAGCTTCCATTGACGCATGGAAAACCACACCAGAAATACCTATCGAAACACTCCAAAATTATTACCCCAAAGAGGATTATCTTTCTCACGTTGACAAAGCAAAAAGCCTGAAGTCTAGAGTGTATTTATGGGTAAAAAAGCGAAATATCAACACCAAGCTACGCTGGATTTCAAAAATAAGAACCAACGGAAGCTTACTTGATTTTGGCGCGGGGAATGGCGCATTTGCGCTTGCAGCGGAAAAAAATGGGTGGAACACAAGGGTCTTTGATTTTTCTGAATCAGCCAAAAAAAGTCTCGTAAATAAAGGATTAAAACAAGCCGATGAAATACAGCCCAATGATAATTATGATGTGATTACCCTTTGGCACGTGTTTGAACATTTAGCCGAACCACAGTTTCAACTCAATCGTTTTTACGAAGCATTAGTGCCAGGCGGAATTTTAGTATTGGCGCTACCCAATCATCATTCATGGGACGCCAAACACTATGGGACATATTGGGCCGCATATGACGTACCACGTCATATATGGCATTATAACAAACAATCTGTTTTTGTGTTGGCACAGGAAGCAGGTTTTGATGTATTGAAAACATACAATATGTTTTGGGATGCATTTTATGTTGCTTTGCTTTCCGAGCAGTATAAGAAATCTAATTACGCTTGGCCACTTGGTATTTTGAAAGGTCTTTACTCAAATGTTGTTGGTTGGAGTAAAAACAATACGTCATCATTAACGTTCATTCTACAAAAGCCCAAATAAGCCGTTTTACTCGCAAATTATACACAAAGCCTATAGTCAGCACAAGATAAAAAAGAAACCCCCTCTGAGCCTAATTTTAGGCACCACAAACAATAAGTAACACTTATTGGTTTAAATTTTTAAAATAAGAAAAACCTATGGTGTTTTTTGATGCAGTAAGCGCGTCAACTTGAATGATAAGTCAGTGAAAATCATTTGAGCATTTCCATTACGCTCTACATGATAGGCACTTTTTTCAAGGGCATCAATTATTCCTAAAATGTTTGCACCGTGAATGAAAGGCGCAAACTTAGAAAGTTTAAAATCTGTAGATGTGTGAAAAGGCGCAACATTCTCTAGTTTGTAGTGCTTCATGACCGCAGCACGGAAAACCATTATGGCAAATGCCAAAAATTGTTTTTGTGTTTCCACACCCTTTGAGGCAATTTCTTGGCTCCATTCCGTAAGCTCAAGTACAACGCTTTTATTACCCTTAGCACGAAAAGCGGTACGCACCCAGCCTACAAACCAACCCTCATATTGCACCTGATCCTCTCGTTGTTCAAAAAGTGAAAGTGCTTTTCCAACAGCCCCATTACTTTGGGCTGCTAATGAAGCAGCTGAATCTTGACCTGCCCCTTTGTTAATCAAAAATGCTGTGATGTCTTCTTTAGAAACACGTCCAAAATGTGTTCGTTGGCAGCGTGAACGGATGGTAGCAAGAAGCTGATTCTCATCTGGGCACACCAATAAGAACAAGGTTTTTGCAGGAGGTTCTTCTATACTTTTCAGTAATTTATTTGATGCTGCCGTGGTGAGTTTTTCTGCGTGCCAAATAATGACACATTTCCACCCTCCCTCAAAAGACTTTAGGCTCACCTTTTGCATAACCTGCAAAGCATCGGTAACATTTATGGCGGCTTGCTTGTTTTCAATTCCTAAAAACCGTGACCAGTCGTATAAAGTGGCATAGGGGTATTCTTGTACAAATTCCCGCCATTGAGAACTAAATTCATTAGATGTTGGCTTTGATTTTACTTCATGAGTGGTGGCAGATGGGAACACAAAATGAATATCAGGGTGTACCATACCATTAGCTTTAACCCTTGTAGTAGATCCGTTTGTGTCATTGCCACAAACCACAGCATTGGCATATGCAATTGCCATTGCAAGCACACCTTGCTCGTCAGCTCCTTCAAATAATTGGGCGTGCGGAATTCTGTCTAAAGCAAGACTGTCTAGCAGAATTTTCTTTTGGCTGTGATGTCCAATAATGTCTTGAAAATGCATGCCTAAAGATACAAACCGAAATTAACTAAAACACAACATCAAAAACGCAAACGAAATTGTATTTTTGCGCAAATAAAAAGCAACATGAACACCTTAGAAAACCTTTCTTTTGACCAAGAGCGAGCACTTATTCGCGTAGATTTTAACGTGCCTTTAGACGACAGCGGTAACGTAACAGACGCAACAAGAATCGCGGCAGCGCTCCCAACAATTAAGCATATTTTATCAGCAGGGGGTAGTTGTGTGTTGATGTCGCACTTAGGCCGTCCTAAGGGAAATGACTCTAAACTCAGTTTAAATCAAATTATACCCACACTCGAAGAACATCTGGGTCAAGCCGTACAGTTTTGTAACGAGGTAGTAGGCGAAAAAGCAGAAGCAAAAGCCCTATCCCTAAAGCCTGGAGAAGTGTTATTATTAGAGAATCTGCGCTTTCATGAAGAAGAAACCAAAGGCGACGAAGCCTTTGCTTTGGCATTGGCAAAGTTGGGAACCGTTTACGTTAACGATGCCTTTGGAACAGCTCACCGCGCGCACGCTTCCACGACAATAGTAGCACAGTTTTTCCCAAACAAGAAGTGTTTTGGGCATTTACTAGCAGGTGAAATAACGGCCATAGACAAAGTAATGTCATCTGGCGAGAAACCTGTTTTGGCTATTTTGGGTGGCGCAAAGGTATCGTCAAAAATCACCATTATTGAAAATATTTTATCTAAGGTAGATCACCTTATTATAGGCGGCGGTATGGCTTTTACATTTATCAAAGCGCAAGGGGGGTCCATTGGAAAGTCTATTTGTGAAGACGATAAAATGCCTTTAGCATTATCTATATTAGAGCAAGCAGAGAAGTTAGGGGTAAAAATTCATTTGCCGGTCGATGTTCGTGCAGGACAAGACTTTTCAAATGACACCCCACAAAAAGTATTTCCTATTGACCAAATTCCAGATGATTGGGAAGGCATGGATGCGGGGCCAGCTTCAGAAAAAACTTTTGATGCTGTTGTAAAACAGGCTAAAACCATTTTATGGAATGGTCCACTTGGTGTTTTTGAGTTTCCTAATTTTGACACGGGTACTCGCGCACTTGGTGACAGCATTGTAGCACAAACCGATGCAGGTGCATTTTCGCTTGTTGGTGGTGGTGATTCCGTTGCAGCCGTGAAGCTTTTTGGACTTGAAAACAAGGTTAGTTATGTTTCTACTGGTGGCGGCGCAATGCTTGAAAGCCTTGAAGGAAAAACACTCCCTGGAATTGCAGCAATATTGGCGTAATTTTTGTTTCTTTTTGCAAATGAAATTACACTTTTTACTTATTGTTCTCATTGTATTTGGGTGCAAACGCACGTCAACACCGCTTGTAAAACCCTCGAGCGGAAACATCAATACGATTACAGTAGTAATGCCCAACCTACTTTGGGAAACAGAAGTGGGAGATGCCGTTAGAGCTGCCTTTGCATTTCCTGCAGAAGGGCTTCCACAACAAGAGCCATTATTTGATTTGCGTCAAATGCCACCCGAAGTATTTACAGGATTTGCTCGCTCTAGTAGATCTATTTTGTGGGTTGGTTTTGGTGATGAAGTTGTGATTCGTATGGACAAGAATAGCTATGCGCGTCCCCAGCAAATGGCAGTACTTAGCGCGCCAAAGACAACCGCTTTGGTAGAAATGATTTTATCCCAGTCAACATCAATAATCAATTCATTTAAACAAGGAGAAATAGCAGAGCGTCAACGCCGTATCAGCATTTCCCCATTAAAGCAAAATGCATTGCAAAGCCGCTTCGGCATTAACTTAACGCTGCCCTCAGCCTACAGCGTTTTTAAAGAAGACAATAATACGGTTTGGTTTCAGCGAGAAATACAAAAAGGACATGTAAATGTATTGGTTTATACATTGCCAAGAGACACCAGTCTAGATTGGAAAAATCCATTAGAAGACGTTATTCGTATTCGTGATTCTGTGGGAAAAGCGTTTGTACCGGGAAGACTTGAAGGGACACATTTAATCACAGAAGAGGCCTATGAACCGTATGTGTATTACACTAAAGTAGGAGGAATTCCAGCCATTGAAACTCGGGGAACCTGGGAGGTAAAAGGAGATTTTATGGCAGGCCCATTTGTACAGTATTTACTGGACGACAAGCCAAACAACCGCTATTTAGTAATGGAAGGATTTGTATTCGCTCCATCGGCTGCCAAACGCGACTATATATTTGAAACAGAGGCGATTGTACGCTCGATAGAGATTTTAAACAAAGATTAACTTTCTTGTTTATCGCTGTCTTTTTCTTCTTCTTTGGTGGCGTTTTTAAATTCTTTGATTCCAGTTCCAAGTCCTTTCATTAGCTCGGGGATTTTTCGACCGCCAAACAACAACAAAACAACTAAGGCAATTACAAGAATTTGAACAGGACTGATTGCAAAAAACATAATTTGTATTTTTAACAAAGGTAACAAAGTAAATGGATTTAGTTCACCCGCGCTTTAGTACAAATCAACTACCTATCTTTGTAGTCAATGGATAACAATAAGAAAAAAAAGTCAACTTTTTGGAGACGGTGGCGCGCAACCTATCGCTTTGTTATTTTTCACGATGAAACTTTCGAGGAGCACTTTTCCTATAAACTTAACAGGCTTAATGTTTTTCTTGTCATTAGCATCTCTGTGGTTTTGCTAATAGCCGCTACATTTTTGGTTATTTCTCAAACGCAACTTAAGGAGTATATCCCTGGATACGACTCTTCAGAACTTCGCCGTCAAGCAATACGAAACAACGACAGACTTGACTCGCTACAGCTAACACTCCAACGAAACCAACGCTATATAGCCTCCGTAAATAAGGTACTAAGAGGAGATTTAGATTTACAAGAACTGGAGTCCCAACGCCAGTTGGACTCTGTCCTTATAGACACAAATTATGTTGATTTTCCTACATCCAAAGCAGACTCATTACTTCGCGCGGATGTGGCTCAAGATGACAAATACAACGTTTTGGACTCTGCCAACCAGACCATTCCATTTGTATTATTTCCTCCCATAACAGGAACGATCAGTCAAGGATACGACGCTAGTGTGGAACACTATGCAGTAGATATTGTTGTGCCTAGAAACACGCCTGTTAAGGCCGCTGCTCAGGGGAATGTGATTTTTGCTGGTTGGACAACAGAAACAGGATATGTTGTGATTATATCCCACCCGTATAATATTCTTTCGGTTTATAAGCACAACGCATCGTTAAATGTGCGCCAAGGCAATGCCGTTGACCCCGGACAAGTGATAGCGATAGCTGGAAACTCGGGCACCATGACTACCGGGCCACACCTTCACTTTGAGCTTTGGAGCGATGGCTATGCCTTAAATCCAGAGGAATTTATTGAATTTGAACAATGAGCATAAAGCAACGCATTGCAAAACAGTGGGCAAAACACATCGTAAAGACCACAAAGAAATGGGCAAATAATCCCATTAAAACCCAACAAAAGGTTTTAATGGATTTGGTAAAAACAGCAAAGAACACAGCTTTTGGTAAGGATCATGATTTTGAAAGCATTAATAATTATGATGACTTTAAGTCTCGAGTTCCCGTCAATGATTACGAGGGGTTGCGCCTCTATGTAGATCGTATGGTGTCGGGAGAGGAAGACGTCCTTTGGAAAGGAAAACCGCTGTACTTTTCAAAGACCTCAGGAACCACCTCAGGTGTAAAGTACATCCCCATTTCAAAAGAATCGATGCCTACGCATATTAAAACCGCGCAAAACGCCTTATTTCATTACATTCATAATTCTGGAGACGCCTCTTTTGTAGATGGGAAATTAATATTCTTGCAAGGAAGCCCCATATTATCAAAAACAAACGGTATTGCCACAGGAAGGCTATCAGGTATTGTGGCGCACTATGTGCCTTCTTATTTACAACGCAGCAGAATGCCGTCATGGCAAACCAACTGCATTGAAGATTGGGAGCAAAAAGTAGATGCTATTGTAGATGAGACAGTACACGAAGACATGCGTCTAATAAGCGGGATTCCACCTTGGGTAAAAATGTATTTTGAGCGGTTAAAAGAAAAGTCTGGTAAATCTATTTCATCGCTGTTCCCTAATTTTTCACTTTTTGTATATGGAGGGGTAAATTATGAACCTTACCGGAATGCCCTCGAGGAATTAATCGGAAAAAAAGTGGATAGTGTAGAGCTTTACCCGGCTTCGGAAGGTTTTATTGCTTTTCAAGATCAATTAGACAAAAAGGGAATGTTGCTTCAATTAAACTCAGGAATTTTTTATGAGTTTATTGAAGCAGACAAGATACACGAAGCTTCCCCTTCTAGAATTTCATTGGCAGATGTTGAGATAGGTGTCAATTACGCGATTATTCTAAACACCTCTGCTGGTTTGTGGGGATACAACATTGGCGATACGGTCGAGTTTGTAAGTTTAAATCCGTATCGCATCATTGTTTCTGGGAGAATTAAACACTTTATTTCAGCTTTCGGAGAACATGTCATTGGAAAAGAAGTAGAACATGCGATGAAAAATACGGCTAAAAAGTATCAGGCGCATGTGTCAGAATTTACGGTGGCACCACAGGTAACACCTGAAGAGGGTTTACCACATCATGAATGGTGGGTTGCTTTTGACAAACCACCAAAAGATTTAGCTACCTTTACCGCAACCTTAGACTTAGAAATGCGCAATCAAAACACCTATTATGACGATCTAATTTCGGGAGGAGTGTTGCGCCCATTGGTCCTTAGGACGCTTCCTGCGGACGCATTTGAACACTATATGAAAAGCATTGGAAAACTGGGTGGGCAAAACAAAACCCCAAGACTAACCAATGACAGAAAAATTGCGGATACGCTCAATAAACTATTTAAAATAAAATAAAACCCAAAAACCTTCGTTTTGCTTGTAACGCAAGCAATAACATAAAGCTATATTTATGAGTACATCGACACCAAAAAAAACAGAAAGCGAGGAAATAGACTTAGGTGTTCTATTTAATTCGATTGGAAAAGGAATAACAAAGCTTTTTACTGCTATTGGCAGCGTCATTACTTTCTTGCTGAACACATTGTTAGCATTCGCAATTTTTGTGCGTAAACGCATTGTGTTTTTTGCTCTTGCGATAGGCGCAGGCTTTATAGCAGGGGTTGTTATTGAAATGGTTTACCCTCCTACATTTGTCGCAAAAGCAACGCTTGAACCGCACTTTGACAGTGCAAGACAATTATATAGCAATGTAGTGTACCTAAACGACCTTGCCTCTCAAAAAGATTCTGTTCAATTGGGGGCATTTTTTGACATTCCCGAAACCGATGCCGCAACAATATCAAGCATAGAAATAGAGCCTTTTTTAACGAAAACGCGCTTGTTGCAAGAATATAACACCTATGTGACTGGACTAGACTCATTAGTAGCTGCTGAAATAACCTATGCAGATTATGTAAAGCAAATAGATGACTTTGAAAGAAAGATACACATTTTAACCGTCAAGTCCACCAAACAAGATATTTTTGGATCGTTACTAAACCCCTTGACCGCCTCAGTCTCTGAGGTCACTTATTTTAGAGATCAACAAGCCACACAATTAGAAAACCTGGAGCTTAGCGACTCGATTACCCAGGTGTCTATCACCCAAACAGACTCGTTGTTGTCTTTGTTTGAGGAGGTACGAATTGTTGAAGCAAATAAGCAGTTTTCAAACGGCACAAACCTGTATATGTCTGAAAAGGCAGAAAACAACACAGAAATATCTCTGTTAAATAGAAAAATTGAATTATCAGATAAACTCGAGGGAATTCGCACACAAAAATTAAAGGCACAAAATGTGATAGATGTCATAGCTGCATTTCCAGAAGTCGGTTATTTAGAGCTCTCCATTTGGAAAGACAAGAAAATCCAAGGCATGATTGCAGGATTTATTTTGCTCTCATTATTCTATTTAGTCCTACAGTTGGACACATTTATTATTTCGAAAAGCAAGGAATAATGAATATCCTCATTACAGGCGGTGCTGGTTTTATAGGCTCGCACGTAGTGAAGTGTTTTCTAAAGGACAAAACGTATCATGTTTTTAATTTAGATAAGCTTACGTATGCTGGAAACCTCAACAACCTTGTTGGCATAGAACAAAACGAGAACTACACCTTTATTCATGGTGATATTACAGATGCAAACTTTATCCAAAAACTTTTTGAAAAACACCGCTTTAGCCACGTTATTCACTTGGCAGCAGAGTCGCATGTAGATCGATCCATTACAGACCCATTTGTGTTTGCCAAAACGAATATTTTAGGCACACTTAATTTGCTACATAGCTTTAAAGCAACGCATCAATCTGGGGGGTTGTTTTATCACATTAGTACAGATGAAGTGTATGGAACACTTGGCGAAACAGGGCTTTTTACAGAAACCTCTCCGTATCAACCCAACTCTCCCTATGCCGCATCAAAAGCAAGTTCAGATCATTTTATTCGCGCCTATGCCGAAACCTACAAGCTACCTGTACTCATATCAAACTGCTCCAACAATTATGGTCCCAATCAGTTTCCAGAAAAGTTTATCCCGGTTTGCATTCAAGCAATTGTAAAAAATAAAAAGATCCCTATTTATGGCGATGGAAATTATACCCGCGATTGGTTGTATGTAGCAGATCATGCAGTAGCAATAAAAACCATTTTGGAAGAAGGGAAAGTGGGTGAAACTTATAATATTGGGGGATTAAACGAATGGAAAAATATTGATTTAGTAAAAGTTTTGATTCGGGAAACCGATAAGGCACTCGGGAGATCTGAGGGCACTTCGTTACCGCTAATTAAGTTTGTCAAAGACCGCCCAGGTCACGATAAGCGTTACGCTATTGACAATGCAAAAATAATGCGTGAACTCCAATGGAAGCCGGAGCACACTTTTGAAGAAGGCATTGTAAAAACCATAGATTGGTATTTGTCAAATCAAGCATGGATAGATGATATTCTAGACGGCTCATATCAAAATAGTACATTTAACACATGAAAGGCATTATACTAGCAGGCGGTTCAGGAACACGACTTCATCCGATCACCTTATCGGTGAGTAAGCAATTGATGCCTGTATACGACAAGCCGATGATATACTATCCGTTATCAACGCTAATGAGCGCAGGAATTCGGGAGATTTTAATTATTTCTACGCCAAAAGACCTTCCGCTTTTTGAACGATTATTGGGTGATGGTAGTCAGTTGGGATGTTCGTTTTCCTATGCCGAGCAACCCGAACCAAAGGGGTTAGCACAGGCTTTTTTGATAGGAGAATCCTTTATTGGCAATGACTCGGTCGCACTCATTTTAGGGGATAACATCTTTTACGGAACCGGCCTTCAAACAACATTACAAAACTGTACAAACCCAACAGGCGGAACTATTTTTGCCTATGAGGTGCAAGACCCTGAACGCTACGGCGTAGTAGCCTTTGACGCGTCAGGCAAGGCAACATCTTTAGAAGAAAAGCCTAAAAACCCAGCGTCAAAATTTGCTGTTCCTGGGATTTATTTTTACGATAACGAAGTTATTTCGATAGCAAAAAACATAGCCCCAAGTGCTCGTGGAGAGCTGGAAATCACCGACGTGAATAAAACCTATTTGGAGCAAAACAAACTTCAAGTACAGGTGCTGGATAGCGGAACGGCGTGGTTAGATACGGGTACATTTACTTCGCTTATGCAAGCAGCGCAGTTTGTACAAGTACTGCAAGAGCGTCAAGGCATACGGATAGGCGCCATTGAGGATGTAGCACTTCAAACGGGCTATATCAATCAAAAGCAACACAAAGCCCTAACAGCCCCCTTTATTAAAAGTGGCTATGCAAAACAGTAAGTATGCAGATAGAAGAAACAAAACTTAGCGGCTGTTTGTTGATATCTCCCAAAATATTTACGGATGATCGCGGCTACTTTATGGAAACCTACCGACAGTCGTGGATGGATTCATTACACGGTTTTTCGGGTAATTTTGTACAAGACAACCAATCTTTTTCACATTACGGCACCATTCGGGGATTGCATTTCCAAGAGGGAGAACACGCACAGGCAAAGCTTGTTCGGGTATTACAGGGGACTATTTTGGACGTTGCTATTGACATTAGACAAAACTCATCAACGTTTGGATCACATATTGCGGTAACATTATCAGCAGAAAACAAGCAGCAGCTTTGGATTCCAAAGGGATTTGCGCATGGCTTTTCCGTGTTGTCCAAAACGGCTGAGGTTTCATATAAATGTGACAACTACTACAACAAAGAGGCGGAATCTGGAATTTATCCCTTAGATGAAACACTAAATATAGATTGGCAAATTCCCAAAGACAAGCAACGTATGTCGGAAAAAGATCTGCTACTCCCCACCTTTAATAAGCCAAACGAATGAAACAGGTATTGGTTACCGGAGCAAACGGACAGTTGGGAAACTCAATTAAACGAATATCGCCAAATTTTAGAGGCCTAAAGTTTGTTTTTACAGATGTAGCAGATTTAGACATCACAAATAGCGAAGAGGTTAACACTTTCTTTAAATCTAATGCATTAGATTATTGCATTAATTGCGCGGCATATACAGCAGTTGATAAAGCAGAAGAAGAGGTTGACAAAGCCTTTTTAATTAACGCTACAGCGGTTAAAAACCTTGCCGAAGCCTGCCAAAAAACAGGAACGGTGTTGATTCATATATCTACCGATTTTGTTTTTGATGGCACAAAAAGCACGCCCTATACAGAAGAAGACACACCAAACCCGCTAAGTGTTTACGGAAAATCTAAATTAAAAGGCGAGGAGTATGTCCAAGAAATTTGTGAAAGTCACTTTATTGTAAGAACATCTTGGCTATACTCTGAGTATGGCAATAATTTTGTGAAAACCATGTTACGATTGGCAGAAACAAGAAAACAAATAAGCGTTGTCAACGACCAGATTGGTTCACCAACTTATGCGGGAGATTTGGCTGAATTTAGTTTAAAAGTAATTTCATCTGGATCAACAGCTTATGGGTTATATCACTACTCAAATTTTGGAGCAATTAGCTGGTATGATTTTGCCGTTGAAATTTTCATACAGTTTGGCAAAGATATTGACGTTCAACCCATTAAAACAAAAGACTACCCAACAGCGGCGAAGCGGCCTAAGTTTAGTGTACTAAAATTTAGTTTAAATAGCAACTGTGATTTAAAGCAATGTTATTGGAAAACCCCATTAAAAGCGTTTTTAAAAAAATGAATAAAAAAAATAAAATTGCCGTAATTGGATTGGGCTATGTAGGTCTTCCACTAGCTATAGAATTCTCAAAAAAATATAAAGTCAAAGGATTTGATATAGACGCAGAAAGAATAGAAAACCTAATCCAAGGTATTGACAGCACAAGAGAGGTTAATGGGGTGGCCCTTAAAGAGGCTTTAACCAATTCAAAATCGATTGGTCTTCAGCTATCCAAATCAGAAGAATCATTGTCAGGTTGCAACGTGTATATTATTACAGTTCCAACGCCTGTAGACAAAAACAATAGGCCAATTTTATCGCCTCTAATAAAAGCTTCAGAAACAGTCGGTAGACACCTAAAAAAGGATGATATTGTTATTTATGAATCTACGGTCTATCCCGGAGTAACTGAAGATGAGTGTGTGCCAATTTTAGAACAGGTTAGCCAATTAAAATTTAATCATGATTTTTATTGTGGATACTCTCCAGAGCGTATTAACCCGGGAGATAAAAACCGAGGGGTTACAGATATCCTTAAGGTTACTTCTGGATCAACACCTGAAATAGGAGAAAAGATAAATGAACTATATTCATCAGTTATAAAAGCAGGGACCCATTTGGCACCAAGTATAAAAGTTGCAGAAGCATCAAAAGTTATTGAAAACGCCCAAAGAGATATTAATATAGCTTTTGTTAATGAATTAGCGAAAATATTTAACAAATTAGACATAGATACACACGCAGTGTTAGAAGCGGCATCAACAAAATGGAATTTTTTACCTTTCAAACCAGGGCTGGTTGGAGGCCATTGTATAGGAGTCGACCCCTTTTATTTAGCACAAAAAGCACAGGAAGCAGGGTATTACTCGGAGCTTATTTTAACGGCTAGACGATTAAATGATAGTATGGGACAATATGTTGCTGACGAATTATTAAAGCATATGGTTAAGAAAAGAATTTTTTTGGACAACGCCAAGATTTTAATTTTAGGTTTTGCCTTTAAAGAAAACTGCCCAGATTTTAGAAACACAAAAGCTATAGATGTATATTTAGCTTTAAAAGGATTTAATTTAGACGTCTCTATCTATGATCCTTGGGTCAGTAAAGAGGATGTTAAAAAAGAATATGGAATTGAGCTTATTGATAAATTAGAACACAATTACGATGCAATTATTCACGTTGTTGCTCATGCAGAGTTTTCAGAGTTAGACATAAACGAATTGAAATCGCCATCATCTGTAGTTTATGATGTAAAAGGAAATTTAAACACAAAGTTTATCACAAATAGATTATAATGAAAAACGCAATATTCTTCAGTTTAGTTATAATTTTTATTGGTTGTAAGAATGAAAAAAAATACGCTACTGATGTGGTAACTTCCCAAGTTCAAAATAAACAAATTATATATAATAATTTGTTTAAAGTTATAGTTGACATAACAATTTTAGAAGATGATCGACTTCAGTTATTCTATGTTGACGATACGCCAGATGGAGCTTTTAGTGCTGAGAAAAGGCTAGAGTACAAAGTTAAAGGGAATAATTCATCTCAGAAGATTCAGTTTACACTTCCAGACAAAGTGTTCCCTTTTAAATTCAGAATTGATTTAGGTGAAAATAAAAAGCAATCAACTGTAAAGATTAATACAATAAAATTAAAATATAATTCGGACAGCATTACTATACGTAAATCAGAATTAGACTTTTTTTTAAAACCAAACATTTATTTAGAAAACACAGGCGATGGTTACCATAGAAAAACTATTCACGGGAGGAATGACCCTTTTTTAGTTTCAGCACCTTTATTAAATAAAAAGGTTCAAATAGAATTTAAAAAATAGAAGTTGGGAAGTACAAAAAAAAACTTTATTTATAATTTAATATTAGGAGGGACAAACATTCTTGTGCCCGTCGTAACATTTCCATATGCATCAAGAGTTTTAGGTCCTGAAGGAATAGGCATTACCAGTTTCGCACTATCTTTATCAGTAACATTTATTGTCTTAGGCTCATTAGGAATCCCTATTTATGGGATTAGAGAGATTGCTAAATCAAGAAAAAGCCAACACGAGTTATCGAAAACATTTTCTGAATTAATAATAATACATTTATTTTGGATAATTCTCGTTTTAGTCTTTTACGCAGCGTGGATCTTTTTATCTGGAACATATCAAAACGAAATCCAACTCAAGTATTTCTCTTTTGCACATATAATCTGTAGCGTAGGCCTTATAAACTGGTTTTATCAAGGAATAGAAAGATATAAGTGGATATCCATAATCAACGCTATATCAAAAGCGTTAATTATAATATTACTATTTATACTTGTGAACAGTCCAAACGATTATTGGATTTACTACTCAATTATTGTCTTTTCAAACATTTTAACAGCTGTGTTAAATATCTTTTACAGCTTTAACTATGTGCGCTTTACACTTTCTGGACTAAACTATAAAAGGCATTTAAAACCAATTATAGTTCTATTCAGCACACAGCTGGCGATTAGCATTTATGTTAATTTAGATATAATAATGTTAAATTATTTGTCTAACATTGAACAAGTTGGTTATTATTCAACTGCACTTAAGATAGTAAAAACAGTGTTAATTATTGTAACTTCTTTAGGAGCTGTACTAATTCCTAAAATATCATTGTTAATTAAAGAAAAAAGGAAAGAAGATGTTAGGGCTATAATAGAAAAATCTATTAAATTCGTGTTTATCACGTCTTTTCCTTTAATGATTGGCTTAACTTTAGTTTCAAACGAAATAATTATATTATTTGCTGGTATTCAATTTATTTCAGCTTCAAGTATTTTAATTTGGCTGACACCTTTAATTTTTTTAGCTGGTATGAGTAATGTATTCGGGTTACAAGTTTTAGTTCCTTGTAATCTTGAAAAAAAACTAATGTATGTTGTTGTTTTTGCTGCATTTATGAACTTTAGTTTAAATCTCTTTTTAATTCCCATTTACCAAATAAAAGGAGCTGTTTTTTCAACGATTATCACAGAGATAATTATTGTTTCATTTACGTTTATTTTAAGCAAAAAAGAATTAGCGTTTAAATTTCCGATTAAACAAATGTTATTATACTTTGCCCTTTCTCTTTTATTTATTCCGTTATCAACGTTAATTTCATTTTATTTGGGTGGATTGCCCTATATTATAACCTCAACTGCAATATGTAGCTTGATTTATTTTGTTAGCTTGTTTACCCTAAAGGAAAGGTTTTTTATTGAAAACATATACAACCCTATCTTATATAAACTTAATCTATGAAATCAAATATTAAGAAACTCAAAAAGAAAAACTGCGCTATTTGCATAAATAATAATTTTGAGCTCATCGAAGTTTCAGAAATGATGTTTGGTACCAAACATAAATTCAATTACTTGTTATGTAAATCTTGCGAGAGCTTAACTATTCAAAATATTCCAGATAATTTAGAGAAATATTACCCCGAAAAGTATTATTCTTTTTCAGACGTTAAGAAAGGCAAATTAAAATCATACTTGTCGTATCATAAGGCGAGCCATAGCTTAGGCGCAAAAAATATTATTGGAGGCTTATTAACCTTTTTTTTTGGTGAAAACTCCAATCTAAAAGCAATAAGGTTTTGTGGTAAAGAAAAAAAGGAAAAGTTTATTTTAGATGTAGGATCTGGTGCTGGAAAGCTTTTAAAAAAATTAGATCAACATGGCTTTACAAACCTTTACGGTATTGATCCATACCTTGATAAAGACGTATCAATTGGAAATATTAAATTAAGAAAAGGTGAAATTATTGATTTGGTTAAAGAGGAAAAAAAGTTTGACATTATTTTAATGAGCCATGTACTTGAACATATAGAAGACCCAATATATGCACTTTCAAATGTTACAAGTATGCTGGAAAAAAACGGAAAAGTAATAGTAAGGGTTCCAATAAGCAGCTCGAATGCTTTTAAAAAATATAAAAATGACTGGTATCAAATAGATGCGCCAAGGCATTTGTTTATTCCTTCATTAGCGGGGATTTTTCTATTAGCCAATAAACTAAACTTGAAAATTGAAAAGTATTTTTTTGATTCAACGTTTGCTCAGTTTACAGCGAGTAAAAATTATTCTAAGGGAATACCATTAATTAACCAATCAAATAGTAAGTTATGGGAAATCCTTTATTATGGCATAAGGAGCTACAGGCTTAATAAAAAAGAAAAAGGAGATCAAGCAACATTTATTTTAACAAAATAAATTCTTTAAAATAATGTTAATTACTTCAGTTACAGTTACATATGGGAATAGGGTTAAATATTTGAAAAATGTAGTATACTCTTTATTTATGCAAGGAGTAAGTAAGATTATTATTGTTTCAAACGGGAGTGAGAAAGAATCGCTTAATAGTTTAAGAGAGTTAAAAAAAGAAATAGATATTATTGATTTAATTGAGCTAGAGGAGAACACAGGCTCTGCTAATGGATTTTATGTAGGAATAAAACATGCCTGTGAAAAAGAAGCTGAGTTTATTTGGTTGTTGGACGATGATAACAAACCCCAAAAAGACGCTTTAAAAGCCTTAAATGAAGCGTGGGAAAATTTATGTGACAAGCACAACAACCAAGATTTAGCGTTATTATCTTACAGGAGCGACAGAGTATTGTATAGTGACGCTGTTAATTTTGGTAAGCCAAGTTTAATGTTAGGCGAAAAAAACTCTTTTCTTGGCTTTCATGTACTTTATAAAATAAAATCTTTATGGTTTAAAAATTCAGATATTAATTTTAAGGAAAAAGATATAGGGGTAGTTTCGGTAGCTCCATATGGGGGGTTGTTTTTTCATAGCGAATTAATTTCTAAAATTGGACTTCCCAACAGGTCATATTATTTATATGGTGATGATTATGACTTTAGTTATCGAATTACTCAAAATAAAGGAAAAATCTTTTTGGTTAAAAAAAGTAAAATTATTGATTTGGAAAAATCTTTTCACTTAATTAAAAATAAAAAAAGCAGAACAAAATTTTTTAATACGAACTCTAAAACAAGAATATTTTATTCTGTAAAAAACGGTATTTCATTTGAGCAAAACTTTGTCACCAATAAGCTTCTTTATTTAACAAACGCTTTTATTTACATATTACTTGTTTTAACGCTTTTGCTTTTTTCACCCAAGCATTTATGGAAAACCAAGTACATTTTAAAGGGCATTTTTTTAGCATTAAAAAAAGAAAAATGATTTTTTTTAAAACAGTATATCAATTTTCTTTTTACTTTGTGGTTCTTCTTACATTCTTAATAGGTGGTCCCCTCCAGTTTTTCATAGGAGTATCAAATACAGGCCTAACGTACATAATTTTGATTTTAATGAGTGCAACATATTTTTTATATGTGGGTGTATATCAAAAACTATTATTACATAGAGTATTTCTAATGGGCTTAATATTTTTTGCACACATATTATTAAGCGGTATTGTTAACCAAAGCCAAATTACTTCAACATTAATCTATTCATTATTTGCTCTATTACCGCTTACAACGTTTTTATTCTGTTATATCAACTACAAGCAGAAATTTATTTCACATCAACAAATATTTAAGGTGTTTCATTTTATAGGGTTAATTCAGTTACCAATAATTTTAGTTCAAAGATTTTTTTATGATAGCTTGATAAGTTTAAATAACAGTACCCAACAAATAGCCTCTTTCGATTTTTTGTTTGGGAGCTTTTTTCTAAAGTCCGATCACTCAATGAGTTTTTTTCTTTTAAGTTTAGTGGCCTCAATCTTTCTCAACAGAAGAAATAAATCATTAAAAATTAAATTTCCATTAATTTCAGTATTATATTTTTCGACTACAATTTTTTTGAGCGAATCAAACATTTCTAAGCTCTTTATTTCTATTCTTTTGGGGATATATTTTATAGAACCAATATATTTTTTATTTAAAAAAAGCCCCTTAATTAAAATAGTAACTCTTATCACGATTTTTTTAGGGGTTTTATTTATTTATGGGTTGAGAGAAAAAGAAATGATTACTAATAAGATTGGAGGAAAGTTTGACAATCAATACACCCTAAAGGTTTCAGAAAGACAATACGAATTAGGGAAAGCTAAAAGAGGTCAAATTATAATAGTTGCCGCAAACAAACGTAGTCATAGTTTTTTTGGAAGCGGTCCGTATTCATATTTTGATATCATGAGCGGAAAATTTTCCAAAAACAAACACTTTTCTCAACTTATATGGACTTATTTTGATCTAGGTTTATTAGGTTTATTAATCGCTGTTTTTTACTTTCTAAGCATTATAAGTTTTTTAGATATTCCAAGAGGGTTTTTTTATGCATTCTTTTTATCTATTCTTTTGGGATATTCAATCTACACGACATTTTTTTCAGATATTGCAATACTGTTTACCCTTTTAATGACGTTTAACAAAAAGAAAAATGAATTTAATAGTAGTGCCATTTCATGATTGGAGAAAAAGTCAGAAAGAAGGATTTAGAACGAGAGATGTACACTTTATAAGTGCCCTAAATGAAAACCCTACAGTTGAAAGAACTTTGGTTATAAATAGACCAACAACACAATTAGAATTGCTTTACAAAGGAAATACTAAAGTAATTCAGGGAAAATTAATTCATAATCACAAAAATTTCACTTTGACTCAGGTGAGAGAGAACCTCTTTGTTGTTGATTGCTTGTCAAATGATTTCTTTGGTCAGCTTCTGAGAAAACATTTATGGTTTATAGATGAGTACAACAATAAAAATTATATTGAATTTATAGAAACGTGTAAAAAACAGTTGTTTATGGAAAATAATATTCTTATTACACAAAATATTTTTGCTTATAAATTAATAAAGTCTATAAATGCTAAATTTAAAGTTTTTGATGCATGGGATAATTTTTTAAAATTTCCTGCATATCAACGAATTAAAAACAATTTAAATCTAGGTTATGAAGTTTTAGCAAAAGAAGCAAGTTTGTGGACAACAAACTCTAAAGAAAACAGTTTTTTTTTTAAAAGTAAATTTAAACCGCATCAAATTTTTTTAATAAAAAATGGAGTTAAATCCGACTTTCTTCCAAAAACAAACATTAAACCAAAAGAGTTAAGTTCAATTAAAAGACCAATAATGGGCTTTGGTGGAAAAATATCTTATCTTTTGGATGTTGATTTAATTAATTTTATTACTCAAGACAACCCAAAAGCAACATTTGTTTTTATAGGTCAAATAATAGACAAACATGTATATAAAAGAATTCTTAAAAGAAAAAACGTTTTTTTCTTAGGCGATAAAAAATATTCAGAATACCCTAATTATGTGGCAAACTTTGATGTTTGTATAGTCCCATATAACGTAAAAGAAAAACAACATGGGGGAGACTCAATGAAAGCTTATGAATACCTTTTAACAGGGAAAAAAGTAGTTGGCACAGTAGGCAATGGGCTTGAAGATTTGGAGGAGTATTTGTTTCTTGCAGAAAATAAAGTCGAATTTTCAAGAGAGTTAAAAAATTTAAAAAATAATAAGAAGAGATTTGATGCTAAAGAATTTTCTTGGAAAAAAAGAGCCGAAGATTTTATCCAATTATTAAAAAATGAGTAGGCAATATAAACTATGGAACGTAGAAACAGTTTTAGTTTCATTGATAGCTTCTACAATTCCCTTTAAAATTAACGTTGGGAATAGTGCCATTATAGCTTCATTTATATGTGCTATTTATTTAGTATTTAAGCAGAGGAATCTAAACTATATTAAAAAACCTCTCTATTTTGTGTTCCCATTAATTTTGTTTTTAATAAGCGTGGTAAGTGCTTTTACTAGCAATGATGTAATTACAGGCTTTAAAAAACTTGATAACCTACAACTGTTGGTATTTGTGCCTTTATTTTTTTTTATTATTAACAAAAAAAAAGTTGACCTTCAAAAGGTCCTTTCGACCTTTACTGTAAGTGTTTGTTTATTTACAATAGTGTTGCTAATTAATAATATTGTTAAATTAAGTTTAGGACATGCGATAGACACATTGTTTTTTTTGGATTTTGTAAGCCTTTTCGGTCATAGCCCAATTCATTATGCACTAATTTCTTTATTAGCTTTAATTTTTTTGTGCACAAATTACAAATCTAAAACTTTCTTTTATGGGGAAAAAGGAAGCTTAGTCATGGCATTAATTTTATTAACAGGAATAGTTTTTTGTGCATCCAAAACAATTACCCTAATTCTTATGTTTTTTTTGATTTTTTATGGGATTATCAATATTAAGCAAGCTAAAACCAGAATTTTAATTTTTTTCGCTTTTTTAATTGTTGCTTTATTTTCTCACATAAACTACACTAAAAACAGAGTTTTATCAGGACTTGAATATGACTTAGTCGAATTTAAACCAAACGAAAACATTTTAAAAGCCAAACAGTTTACTTACAATGAAAAACAGAATATAAGCGATTTAGAAATAAGATTAATTTTTATAAAAATTGGACTATATCATTTTGTTAATGATAATAAAATTTTATTTGGTTATGGTTTAGGGGATGTACAACATAATTTAGATTATTATTATATGACGTATAATTTAGCCCCAAATTGGTTTGAAGGCTATAATTTGCACAATCAGTATTTGGATTATCTCATTACCTATGGCTCAACGGGACTATTTTTCTTTTTGCTATACATCATACACAGTATTTATTTTTCTATAAAATTTAAAAACCAAACACACACAATTTTTTTACTTGTTATGATGATAGCTTTTATAACAGAAGTATTTATGGTTAGGAATAAAGGAATAGTTATTTTTATATTTTTTAACACACTATTTTTAAGCAAGACCAATGAAAATTGCAATAATTGGAACTAGAGGAATTCCAAACTTTCATGGTGGATTTGAACAATTTGCCGAGTATTTTTCCTTGTATCTTGTTAAGAAAGGGCATGAGGCAGTGGTTTACAACTCGAGTGAACACCCCTTTAAAAATTTTATTTTTAAAGGGGTAGAAATTATTCACAAAAAAGACCCTGAAAAGAGGTTAGGTGCGATAGGACAGTTTATTTATGATTTTAATTGCATCTTAGATTCTAGAAAAAGAAAATTCGATGTTATTTTACAGTTAGGATATACGAGTAGCTCTATTTGGCATTGGCTCTTACCTAAATCATCTCTAATAATTACTAACATGGATGGTTTGGAGTGGAAAAGATCAAAGTACTCAAAGTCTGTTCAAAAATTTTTACTTCATGCTGAAAAATTAGCCGTGAAAAGTAGTGATCACTTAATAGCTGATTCTATTGGAATTAAGGAGTATTTGAAGTCAAAATATGGTAAAGAATCGAATTACATTGCTTATGGGGCGAATGTTTTTGATAACCCAAATAAAAGTATCATCAAAAAATATGGAGTAAACACTTTTGGCTATAACATGCTAATTGCTAGAATCGAACCAGAAAATAGTATAGAAGAAATTCTTGACGGGTTTCATAGTTCAAATTCAAAAATGCCTTTTTTGGTAATAGGAAAGCATGAAGCTAATAAGTTTGGTGTTTACCTGTCCAATAAATATAAATCAGATCACAGAATTAAATTTATTGGTGGAATTTACGATATAGAAGTTTTAAACAATTTGAGATATTATTCAAACATTTACTTTCATGGTCATTCAGTTGGGGGAACAAATCCATCATTAATTGAAGCAATGGGGTCTAATACTTTAATCATAGCTCACGACAACAATTTTAATAAACATATTTTAGGTCAAGACGCATTTTATTTTAAGAGCCCTAGTGATGTTAAAAATCACGTAGAGTCAATATCAAAAAGCAATCATGAAGACATTGTCTTAAACAATAAAATAAAAGTTGAGGAAAAATTCAATTGGTCTAGAATCAATAATAAATATTTAAGTTTAATAACCAAAAGCACAAAATGAAAATAACCGTAATCGGCACCGGCTATGTAGGCTTAGTCACTGGAACATGTTTGGCAGAAGCTGGCAATGATGTGTTGTGCATTGATATCGACAAGAATAAAGTTGAAAAAATGCAAAATGGAGAGGTCCCCATTTATGAGCCGCACTTAGAAACCTATTTTGAACGCAACATTAAGGCGGGTAGGCTACATTTTTCAACCAATATTCAGGAAGGTGTTGATCACGGAGAAGTTATTTTTTTAGCACTACCAACACCTGAAGATGAAGATGGCTCGGCAGACTTATCGTATGTGCTTGGCGTTGCCAATCAAATAGGTGACCTGATGAAAGACTACAAAATTGTAGTCAGTAAGAGTACTGTTCCGGTGGGCACAGGCGAGCGCGTAAAAGCAACGCTTAAAACCAAAACAGAAGTTCCTTTTGATGTGGTGTCCAATCCAGAATTTTTACGAGAGGGCTTTGCCGTGGAAGACTTTATGAAACCCGATAGGGTTGTTGTTGGAGTGGAGTCAGAACGTGCTCAGAAAACCATGCAAAAGCTTTACAAGAATTTTGTTCGTTCTGGTAACCCAATCGTTTTTATGGATATCAAATCGGCGGAGCTGACCAAATATGCTGCTAACGCCTTTTTAGCAACTAAGATTACGTATATGAACGAAATCGCGAATTATTGCGAAAAAGTTGGCGCAAATGTAGATGATGTGCGTATGGGCATGGGCCTTGACGCGCGGATTGGCAAACGCTTTTTGTTCCCTGGCATTGGTTATGGCGGATCTTGCTTCCCTAAAGACGTAAAAGCATTACACAAATCGGGTAAAGATGCACAGCACCACTTTGCTATTCTGGACAGTGTAATTGAAGTAAACGAAAAACAAAAAACAGTGTTGTATCCCAAGATGGAACAGCATTTTGATGGAAATTTAAAAGGCAAAAATATTGCCGTCTGGGGATTAGCATTTAAACCCGATACGGATGACATTCGCGAAGCCCCCTCGCTTTATATGATTGAAAAGCTGTTAGCTGCCGGAGCAACCGTTACGGCATTTGACCCAGAAGCCATGGATAACGTAAAAGCCAAATTGGGCGATAGCATTGCCTTTGCCTCAAGCATGATGGAAGCGGTTCAAGATGCAGATGCCTTGCTGATTTGCACAGAGTGGCACGCCTTTAGAAATCCAGATTTTGATAAGCTTAAGGAGTCCCTAAAAGGAAATGTTGTTTTTGACGGACGCAACATTTACAGCCCTGAAGAAATGAAAGCACTAGGATTTTCATATTATTCTATAGGACGATGAAAACAGCACTAATTACAGGCGCAGCAGGTTTTTTAGGATCGCATTTATGCGATAAATTATTGGCAAATAATATGGCCGTAATTGGCATGGATAATTTAATTACAGGCTCCATGTCTAATATTGCCCACTTAGAGTCAAATCCCAATTTTCGTTTTGTAAATCACGACGTTTGTGAGTTTATTGATATTGATGAGGACATAGATTATATCCTACACTTTGCCTCTCCTGCAAGTCCCATAGATTATTTGAAAATACCGATTCAAACACTTAAAGTTGGTGCATTGGGCACACATAACGCCTTAGGGCTAGCACGTGCAAAAAACGCCCGTATTTTGGTGGCTTCTACTTCTGAAATTTATGGCGACCCGCTCATACACCCACAAACTGAAGACTATTTTGGCAATGTAAATACCATAGGCCCTCGCGGTGTATATGACGAGGCTAAAAGGTATTTAGAGTCTATTACGATGGCCTATCACCGTTATCACGGAGTTGACACCCGTATTATACGTATTTTTAACACCTATGGCCCCAGAATGCGTTTAAACGACGGTCGTGTTATTCCTGCTTTTATGGGGCAAGCGCTGAGAGGTGAAGATTTAACCGTGTTTGGCGATGGATCACAAACCCGTTCATTTTGTTTTGTTGAAGACGAAATAGAAGGGATTTACCGCTTACTGATGAGTGATTATCATTTACCAGTAAATATTGGAAATCCAGATGAAATTACCATTTTAGATTTTGCCCAAGAGATTATTGAATTGACGGGCACCGATCAAAAAATTGTGTTTAAACCACTCCCAAAAAACGACCCGCTCCAGCGTAAGCCAGACATTACCAAAGCCAAAGAAATTTTGGGTTGGGAGCCACAAATTGGTCGTAAGGAAGGGATGCAACGCACCTATGCCTATTTTAAATCCTTAACAAAAGAAGAATTAGAAAAGGTAGAACACCGTGAATTTACTTCTTTTAAAACCTAATGACATACAATAAAAAATGCTAAAAGGCGTTGTACTTTCACCAGCCACTGATGTATGAGTAAACGCTTTACTTACACTTTTTTAACCCTAGCTACACTTTTCCTTGATATTGGAAGTGCTGTTTTTTTGGCTAATAAGCTAAACAGCGACATCGCTTTTTTGCTGCACACCAACGGAGATTTTTCCTTAATACGCCTATTGGCTTTTGTGTTTATTTGGGTATTATTAGGGTTTTATTTTTCTATTTACACCCACAAACGAGCAGACCGGTTTCTTCGTTTGACCCTTCGTTTGTTAGGTCATCTGGGAATACTGATTTTACTTATTGAATTGTTTTCAGCATCTATTTTTTCTCGTAACCCTAAAACTGAAGATGTTCTATTATTCGTGTTGGTAATAATGACCCAATTGACCTATCGTTTTTTCTTTTTCTCTTTAATTCGAGGGTTACGCGCAAAAAATAAATCGTTCAAAGACTCGGTTGTTTTGTTGGGAGACAAAACACAAGAAATAACCTCATTTATTAAAAATAACCCACATATTGGCTATGAAATTTTAGACATCGATGTTGATAAAATCACCAATATTTCCAAGAAATTTTTTATTGAGAAAAAAATTTCAACGGTATTTATGCATCAAAAAAATGCAGGTCGAAAAAAATATAAAGCAATTCTAGAAAAGCTAGCGCTGCATCAAATCCCGATACGTATTTTCGCTTCTCACGATGATGTTTTTAGATCAAATCAAGTAGATTATTTTGGTTATATTCCTGTTTACAAAACGCAGTTTTCACCATTATTGCAGGGGGCAAACATATATATTAAACGTGTTTTTGACATTGTGTTTTCTCTATTTGTGATAATTTTTGTTTTATCGTGGATGTATCCATTGGTAGCTTTACTTATTAAGCTCGAGTCAAAAGGACCAGTTCTTTTCACACAAAACAGAAACGGATTAAGCAATGAATTATTTTTGTGCTATAAGTTTCGCTCCATGACTACAAATAGCAATAATGAGCAAGCAACAAAAGACGATATGCGTATTACACGGATTGGAAAAATTATTCGAAAAACCAGTATTGACGAATTTCCACAATTTTTTAATGTGTTAAAGGGCGATATGTCTGTCGTTGGTCCACGCCCACACATGGAAATTCATAATACGAATTATGAAAGACACGTGGAGTCTTTTCAGCTTAGACATACTGTAAAGCCTGGGATTACCGGAATGGCGCAGTCTAGAGGTTTTAGAGGAGAGATAAGAGAAGACCTAGATATTATTAATCGCATCAAATACGACATCTTTTATATCCGCCATTGGTCTTTTGCGCTCGATATTAAAATTATCATTCGCACGGTCCTCAATATCTTTAGAGGAGAAGACAAGGCGTATTAAGCCGTTGTTTCATAGCGTTTGGTCACCAAATAAACGCCCATAAATACCACTACCGCAGCAATCAATTTAGAAGTTGTAAAAACATCTGCTCCTACAACGATAGCATACGCAATGCCAATAAGCGGTTGCAAATACGTAAACACGCCTATGGTACTGGCTTTAAGTTGTTTTAGTGCATATACATTGAGCAGGTAGGTCATAAAGGTAGTCCCAACAATCACATATCCAAACCGCCAAATGGCCTCAAAAGGAAGTGAAGCCCAAGAAACCGCATTAAACTCATTATATGTTACAGGGAGTGACATCAAAAACCCAAACAAAAACAACCATTTGAGCAAGTGAACGGTAGTGTATTTCGCCGAAAGCGATTTCACCAATACAAGATACATCCCAAAGCCTGCAGCATTAAATAAAAAGAGTAGATTTCCCAATGGAATATTGGGTGCGTCCTGACGTATTTCACCGCCAAAAAAGATTAGCACCAGCGCGCCAACAAACCCCAATACAACCCCAATAATCCGCGGCAAAAGAAGCCTTTCTTTGATTAAAACAGCAGAAAACACAAACACCAAAATGGGCGTAACCGTAATAAGTACGGCACTATTAATAGGAGTTGAAAGCTCAATGCCCTTAAAAAAACAAAGCATATTAAGCGCCATTCCCAAAAAGGCACAAAGCACCATCCGTGGAAAATCAGAACGAGCAATACGTTGCTTAGGAATAAAAAAACTCACGATCCAAAAAAGAGATGCCGCACCCATCAATCGAATTTGCACCAAACCAAACCCTTGAACATAGGTAGGCATTACCTCTTTGGCAATGGTATGTGAAAGCCCATATATTGTCGTTGCACCAAAGGCGGCTAGAAGAGCAAGTGTGCGTTTATTCATTTAGCGCATGCTTCATTTGTACGATAGTAGCCTTACTATTTCCCAAAAACACTTTGTCATTCCAGATTAATATGGGTCGTTTTAAGCAACTGTATTCGTGCGTTAACAACTCCTTGTAAGTGGCTTCTGTAAATGATTCCCCCTCTTTTTTTAATTGTGCATATACACGCCCTCGTTTATTTATAAGCGTTTCGTAGCTGTGCGTGTGTGCATACAAAAACGCCAATTGTTCAGGAGTTATCTTTTCTTTTTTTACGTCTTGTAAAAAGGGAGCACCCTCTATGTCGAGCTCTTTAATAATTCGTACACATGTAGAACAGCTTGATAAGTAAAGAAATGTATTTTTCATCGTTGTACAAAGGTCAGTAAATTCATGGGATAATGCGGTCTCTTAACGTAAACTTAAATACATTTGCTCAAATTATAGTCATGGCAAAGAAAAATCTACATTTCAACTCCCGAACCATTCACGGCGGACAACAACCTGACAAAGCGTATGGAGCAGTTATGCCCCCCGTTTATCTTACTTCAACTTATGCGCAAAACAAACCAGGAGGACACCTTGGCTATGAGTACAGTAGGTCGCACAATCCTACACGCTCTGCCTTAGAGGCGTCACTCGCAAGCATCGAGTCTGGGAAACACGGACTCACATTTGCATCGGGTATGGCCGCCATTGATGCTGTAATCAAATTACTAGAACCAGGAGATGAGGTCATCTCAACAAATGATTTATACGGGGGAACCTACCGTATTTTCACCAAGGTATTTGCATCCTATGGCATCAAGTTTCACTTTGTTCCAATGGGGGATATTGCAGAAGTGGAAAAACACATCAACGCAAACACCAAATTGCTTTGGGTAGAAACACCAACCAACCCATTAATGCAAGTCATTGACATCAAAGCCATGGCGTCAATTGCCAAAGCAAACAAGCTATTGTTAGCCGTAGATAATACGTTTGCCTCGCCTTATTTACAGCGCCCTTTGGAATTGGGTGCAGATATAGTAATGCATTCCGCAACGAAATACCTTGGAGGCCATAGCGATGTGGTGTTGGGTGCTTTGGTACTAAAAGACGATGGTCTTGCCGATCGCTTGGCATTTATCCAAAATGCTAGTGGTGCAGTCCCAGGCCCTATGGATGCTTTTTTGGTACTTCGAGGCATAAAAACATTGCATGTAAGAATGCAAAGGCATTGTGAAAACGGACGGGCCGTTGCCGAGTTTTTGGCACAACACCCGGATATTCAAACTGTCTATTGGCCTGGATTTGAAACCCACCCAAACCACGATGTGGCCAAAGCACAAATGGATGATTTTGGAGGTATGATTTCTTTTATTCATAAAGACAATAGCCTCACAAAAGCCAACCAAATTGTTTCTTCCTTACACGTATTTACCCTTGCAGAGTCTTTGGGAGGAGTAGAAAGTCTAGCAGGGCACCCTGCAAGTATGACACACGCATCTATTCCAAAAGAGGAGCGCGAAAAAACAGGCGTAACAGACGGGCTAATTCGTCTAAGCGTAGGTATTGAAGACAGTAAAGATTTGATTGCCGACTTGACCCAGGCGATAGGCTAAGTTTCAAATTTAACGTACATTCGATTAGCAATTTAAATCTTATGGAACACATCATCAATGGTTTTTTGAGCGAAGTCAGCAAACGTAATGCTCACGAACCCGAGTTTATGCAAGCAGTCACTGAAGTGGCTCAAACGGTATTGCCTTATATTGTAGCAAATGATATCTATCACGGAAAGAATATTTTAATGCGGATGGTTGAGCCTGAGCGTGTGGTTATGTTCCGCGTGCCTTGGGTGGATGACTCTGGTGAAATTCAAGTAAACAGAGGTTATCGAATAGAAATGAATTCAGCAATTGGCCCATATAAAGGGGGGTTGCGTTTTCACGAATCGGTGAATTTGAGCATTCTTAAGTTCTTGGCTTTTGAGCAAGTTTTTAAAAATGCGCTGACAACCTTACCCATGGGAGGCGGTAAAGGCGGTGCTGATTTTAATCCCAAAGGCAAATCGGATGCGGAGGTAATGCGTTTTTGTCAAAGTTTTATGACCGAGCTTTTTCGCCATATTGGACCTAACAGAGATATTCCTGCGGGTGATATTGGAGTGGGAGGCCGAGAAATTGGCTATATGTTTGGGCAGTACAAACGTTTAAAAAATGAGTTTACAGGCGTATTGACAGGCAAGGGGATTTCGTGGGGCGGATCGCTTATTCGACCAGAAGCGACAGGATATGGTGCTGTTTATTTTGCACAAAATATGTTGCAAACCAAAGACGAAAGCTTTGAAAGTAAAAAAGTAGTTATTTCTGGGTCTGGAAATGTGGCACAATATGCTGCCGAAAAAGCCATTCAGCTTGGCGCAAAAGTGCTTACGCTGTCCGACTCTTCTGGGTTTATTCATGACCCAGACGGCATAGATCAAGAAAAGTTGAATCACATTATGGAGCTTAAAAATATTAAACGAGAACGCATTGATAAGTACATAGTTAAATATACCTCTGCAAGTTTTCACAAAGGAGAAAAACCATGGGGGGTTGCTTGTGATATTGCCATGCCCTGCGCTACGCAAAATGAGTTAGACGAAAACGATGCAAAAACACTTATTGCTAACGGCTGTTATTGTATTAGCGAAGGAGCAAATATGCCATCTACACCAGAGGCGATCTCGCACTTTCACTCTAACCAAGTGCTTTATGCTCCGGGCAAAGCCTCTAATGCAGGTGGCGTTGCTGTTTCAGGTCTTGAAATGGCACAAAACTCACTGCGCTACAATTGGACACGAGAAGAAGTAGATCAGCGGTTACAGGACATTATGGAAGACATTCACGATGCCTGTGTATTGTATGGTACTGAAAATAAAACCATCAATTACGAAAAAGGGGCAAACATAGCCGGCTTTGTAAAAGTAGCCGACGCGATGTTGGCACAAGGGGTTGTTTAGCATACCACAACGGCGTATTTTACGTTTTGTTTATGATGAAAGCTAGTTTTTTACGCATCCTTTTTGTTGCTGTTTTATACGCTCCTAATTCTTGGTCGCAAAATAAACAGTGGGACTCCATGTATTCCTACTACAACACTTCTATTGGAACAACCTATAACCAAACAATAATTGCTGCAGCGGAAAACGCACTTTTTCTTTATGATTCCACTCAAAACAGTATAGAAACCATTACGACTGTTGATGGACTTTCAGGCGACAACTTTTCGGCAATAGCCGTTTATAATGATAATATTATAGCTGGGTTTGAAAATGGCCTTGTTGCAAAAATTGATATCAACACAAAAAAAGTGGATCTCGATAACGCTATTGAACGCAACACGATCATTGCTGCTGATGAAAAGCAAATCAATCAAATTTTGATTGATCAAAATGCAGTTTATTTGGCTACTGGATTTGGTATTGTTGAGTTAAACCCCAATACCTTAGAATTTGGCGACACCTATTATTTTGGTACACCTAACGCTAGAATTAAAATAAATCAGGTGGCTGTTTTTGAAGCGTATTTATATGCAGCAACGCCTCAAGGCATTTACAGAACACGGATTGATAATCCAAACAAACTAGAATTTTCTTCTTGGGAATTACATATATCAGGCAATTGGACTGCAATCTGGAGTCAAGACAATATGCTGTATGGGGCAAAAAATGAGGGAAGCGCTGTTTCTTTTTTTCAGTTGGGCGATAGTGTTGAACAAAAAGCGACATTTCCAGGTGTTGTAAGAGATATTGCGCCCTACGAAAACGGGGTCATTATTACGGTATCAAATCGTATTTATGACGTCAACAAGTCGTTTATAAAGACACAAACCATCGGAGATTTGGAAGATGTTCAATCAAACAATTTCACATTTGGGCTGATGCTGAATAATGAGAAGTGGATAGGTACTAAAACCAACGGTCTTATTAACTACAAAAGTGACGATAATTTTAGTTTTGTAAGCCCAAAAGGGCCGTTACGAAACAGTATTTTTGATATTGAGTCCTTAGCCAATGAGCTTTGGATTGCCCATGGTGATTATAGTTTATTTTACAATCCATACCCTTTAGAAAAATATGGTATTAGTCATTTTATAAATAACGAATGGAAAAATATTTCTAGTGAATCTCTTTTTAGCGCAGAGAGTATTGTTAGAGTAGTCCCTCACCCAACCGAAATAGGAACCTTTTATGCGTGTTCGTTTCATGGGGGGATTGTAGCGCTTAAAGATAATATACCTACCGTCCTTTGGAATCAAACAAACAGTGGGTTGGAGAGTTTGACATTTGATGGAAATAACATAAGCATACGCGTTCGTGATGCCATAGTAGATGACAGCGGAAACCTGTGGTCTGTAACATCTTTTGTACAAAAAGGATTAAAAAAACGCAGTCCTTCAGGGCAATGGACAACTTATGATTTGTCAGAAGTCGTATTAGATTATACTAAAGAATCAGGCTACTCCAACATGGAGTTATATGAAGACAAAATCATTTTCTTTGGCGGGGTTAAAAGCGCCCTTATTGGAGTTGACATCACGCAATCACCCCCGCAAATGAAACGCCTGATGGGAGGAGACCTTGGATTACCATCAGATGATGTGCGCAGCATTCGCTTAGACAAAGACAACCGTCTATGGGTGGGAACACGGGAAGGCATTGCCGTTCTTTATGCACCGAACCGTTTTTTTGAAGATGAAACCCAACTGCGTTCTATTGTCGTTGAAGATGGTGGAAACCTTCGAGAATTGCTCTCTGGACAGCTAATTACAGATATTGACATTGACGGTAATAACCAAAAATGGGTAAGTACGGCAACTTCTGGCGTCTTTTTGCTCAGTCCAAACGGAACCGAAATTTTACAGCACTTTACCAAAGAGAATAGTCCATTGCCGACTTCTTCTGTTAAAACCATTGGAGTTGATAGTGTCACAGGGAAAGTGTATATAGGCACCCTAAAAGGCATGGTGGTTTTTCAAGGAAATGCCTATGCCGAGTCTGAAAAATTATCCGAAATAAACGTATTCCCCAATCCTGTAAGACCTAATTTTACAGGGAATTTGGTTGTACGGGGGTTGCAACAAGATTCTCGTGTTAAAATCACGGATATAGCAGGAAACTTGGTGTATGACACCACCAGCGAAGGAGGTAGTATCAGTTGGAACTTACGCTCTTTTTCAGGCCAGCGGGTTCGCTCGGGCGTTTACCTCATTTTTGCTTCAACCAAAGACGGCCTTGACAGTGCTGTCAAAAAAGTGATGATTGTAAATTAATGGAACAACCCACGCAAGCAATTGTGCTAAACGCCACAAAATACGGAGAAACAAGTGTGATTTTACACGCCTATACACAACAAGCAGGCTTGCGCTCTTATGTGGTAAAAGGAGTTCGATTGGCAAAGCGAAAAAAAACATTTTCTATGGGAATGTTTCAACCGCTCACACAATTAGAATTGGTAGCAACAACGCCCAAAGGCGCGGGACTATCTGTCTTAAAATCGGCTAAAATTACCAATCCATATACCACTATTTCAACCCAAATTACCAAATCGAGTATATGTATGTTTTTGGCAGAGGTATTGCGATCAGTTCTTAAAGAAGAAGAAGAAAACCCATCCTTATACCACTTTTTAGAGCATGCACTTATTTGGCTTGACACCCACGATAAGGTAGTCAATATGCACATTCACATATTGATACAACTAACCAAATACCTAGGGTTTTACCCCGATATTTCTAATATCTCACAGCCTTATTTTGACGTTCAAAACGGACAGTTTTGCCAATATGCAAACAGTAAGGAATGTATCGCTGGAAGCGAAGTATCTCTTCTAAAAACCTATTTAGGTATGAAATTTGATATGTTGGATACGATTTTGGCTACTACTAAAGAGCGACGTGCATTACTTACGTTACTCATGCAGTACTACCAACGGCACCTACAGTCGTTTAGAATGCCCAAATCCTTAGATGTGTTGTATGAAGTTTTTAGTTAACACGATTTTTCTTTGCATTGCTTTGTGCGGCATAGCGCAACAGGTTGTGGTAAAAGATGCAATCACGCAGGAGGTGCTCCCAGGTGTGAGTATTTATGACATCGAACAATCACATTTTGAAACCTCTTCTGAAAACGGCAAAGCACAGCTCGATAGATTTCACTTAAATGCAACACTGTCATTTTCTTATATGGGCTATGAAATGCAACGCTTGCAAAAAAGCCAAATCAAGCCAATGCAAGTAATTTGGATGACACCAAACACGGAGCAACTGGGTGAAATCGTACTCTCGGTTTCACGTTCTTCTGGTAAAAAACAAAGGTTGGCACAGCAGGTGGGGATTGTAAGTGAGCAAGAAATAGCACAAATAAGCCCCGAAAATACAGCGGTCTTATTGCGAGAGGTTCCAGGTGTTCGGGTACAACAGTCACAGGGCGGTGGTGGTAGTCCGGTGCTGCGTGGTTTCGAGGCAAATCGGGTACTTTTGGTGGTTGATGGCGTTCGCCTAAATAATGCTATTTTTCGTTCTGGACATGTACATAACGCCCTTTCTGTTGACCCCCTTAGTCTAAGCCGGGCAGAGGTTATTTTTGGACCGTCTTCTGTGGGCTATGGTTCCGATGCGCTAGGTGGCGTCATACATTTTTACACCCGTACGCCCCTAATCAATCAAAATAAAAAATGGAGCTTTGCAGGCTCTACTTCTTACACGATTAATCAAAACACATCCAAACAATCCGCAGTTATTGAATACAGCGCGCCAAAGTGGGCCGTTTTACAACAGGTTTCGTATTCCCAATTTGGAGATATTGTTATGGGGGAGCGACGCCCACATGGCTATGAAAATTGGGGTAAAGTTTTTGAATACTCCCAAAACTCAAACACCAATTACAAGGCAACACCCTCTAAAAACAACAACCCCAATGTGCAACGAAATTCGGCATACGAGCAAGTAGATTTATTACAAAAATGGATTTATCACACCACAAATGGAATTAAATTTACGCTCAACCTTCAGGGATCTCACTCTGGAAACATCCCTCGATTTGACAAACTTTCAGAATTTAGAGATGGTGATTTGCGCTTTGCGCGTTGGGAATATGGACCCCAAAAGCGCTGGTTGATTTCTCCGCAAATTAGTTTTGTGGGCAACAAGCCTTGGTTGCACTCAGGAAAAATAATTGCCGCGGTTCAGTTTTTAGAAGAGTCAAGAATACAACGAAAGTTCGCAAGCCTAAACAGAGAAACGCAGCGGGAACAACTTACCGTATATAGCCTTAATGCCGATTTTAAGGCCAAAACACGAAAAGGGCGTGACTGGTCTTATGGGTTAGAAATGACACATAACCAAGTACGCTCATCTGCATATGCACAAGAACTCAACCTTCTTGCTAATAGAATCATTGGATTAAAGCCAAAAACAGCTATTCCAACGCGTTACCCCAGCGGAGGAAGTACATATGCAACGTTTGCAGGGTATGTGGATTATAGACATGACATTAACCCAAAAAGCACCCTGAGTTTAGGCGCAAGACACACCATTACAGAGCTGGATGCCACATGGAGTGAGCAAGCACTCATTGATGCAAAATTGGCAAAGGCCTATCAAAAGCATCAATCCTCAAATATCACGCTTGGCTATAGTTATACTTCCAATTCACAATGGCAACTCAAAACCCTTTTCTCTACTGGATTTAGGGCGCCAAACATCGATGATTTAGGCAAAACCCGTGAAAATCGGGGTATTTTGAGTGTTCCCAATTTGGAGCTCAGTCCCGAATATATTTATAGCACAGATATTGGCGTTCGAAAACAATGGAACAACGGATCCTTTTTAGATATAAATGGATATTATGCCTTTGTGAATGATTATATGGCTCGAGTGTCACACCATATAACCTATGACTTTACAACTACTGACGGAGACACCGTTATATTCTCTGAGGAAGAGGTACAAACCACGACAAACGCCAATGTTGGCACAGTGGACATTTATGGATTTAACGCACAAAGTAAATGGAGGATTTCTCCCAAAGTATCGTACCAAAACTCACTAACATATACGAGAGGAATTGGAAACAACATCAGCGGAAACCTGCCATCTATAACCCCATTGTTTGTTACGCAAAAAGTGCAGTGGCAATTGCCGAAAGGGGAAATTTCATTGCATTGGCATCACGCAAAACGAAAAACACCTGAAACGTACTCACCGTGGGGCGAAGACGGACTTGAGGAAACCCCACTTCTTGCAAACAAAACCTTTGCAGGCACACCAGCTTGGCATCGTTGGGATGTGCAATTTGCACTCCCTTTGGGCAATGCTATGAATCTTTCTGGGGGAATTTTTAATCTGTGGGACACGCACTATCGTGAATTTGCGTCGGGTATATCTGCACCCGGGAGAAGTGTTAAGCTTGTCTTAAGGTATGAATTGTAACGATTCTACATTACTAGAACACAACATTTTGCCCTAAATTAGTTACTTTCGCATGCATAATTTTAGTACAAAATTTTGTTTCCAACATACTCACATCTTGATTTAACTGCAGCAGCAGATGAAATAGCTTCTTTCTGGGACGAACATCTCATTTTTGAGTCGAGTATAGACACTCGCGAAGGAAGACCTCCGTTTGTGTTTTTTGAAGGACCGCCCTCTGCAAATGGACTGCCGGGGATTCATCACGTATTAGCCCGCGCGCTCAAAGATATTTTCTGCCGATACAAGACGCAACAAGGTTTTCAAGTGAAACGCAAGGCTGGGTGGGACACACACGGACTTCCCGTAGAGCTTGGTGTGGAAAAAGAACTTGGCATTACCAAAGAAGATATTGGCAAAACCATCAGCATTTCGGAGTATAACAACGCCTGCAAGGAAGCCGTAATGCGATATACTGACGTATGGAACGACCTCACCAAAAAGATGGGGTATTGGGTAGATATGGATGATCCATATATTACTTACACCTCAAAATATATGGAATCGGTTTGGTGGCTGTTGGCAACACTCTACAAAAAAGGATTGATTTATAAAGGTTACACCATCCAGCCGTATTCACCTATGGCAGGAACAGGTTTATCGTCGCACGAGCTAAATCAACCCGGATGTTATCGCGATGTAACCGATACTTCTGTAACAGCGCAATTTAAAACCAAAAACGACTCCCTTCCAAAAGCCCTCAAAGGAGAATTGCCGTTGCATGTTCTGGCATGGACAACAACGCCTTGGACACTTCCCTCAAATACTGCACTTACGGTAGGACCAAAAATTTCTTACGTTGTCATTCAAACGTTTAATCAATATACACACAAGTCTGTCCGTGTATTACTCGCAAAAAAATTGATTGGAAAACAATTTGGGAAAAAGTACAATCAGGTTGAGTCACAAAACGAATTAGCTGCCTACGAAAAATCCAATAAAACCATTCCATTTTGGATTGAGCAAGAAATAATGGGTACCGATTTGGTAGGCATTCAATACGAACAGCTATGGACCGAGGCACCACTTCCATATCAAAACCCAGATGATGCGTTCCGCATTATAGCTGGAGATTTTGTCACTACAGATGACGGAACAGGAATTGTACACACGGCACCTACTTTTGGCGCTGACGATGCCAAAGTTGCCAAAGAAGCCATTCCGCCTATTCCTCCACTCTTAATTTTAGATGAAAATGAAAATCCTGTTCCCCTTGTTGACTTGCAAGGGAAATTCAGAACAGAGGTGGGACTAGTTGGCGGCAAATTTGTAAAAAATGAATATTATCCAGATGGCGAAATACCAGAAAAGTCAGCTGATGTAGAAATTGCCATTCGGCTCAAAGAAGAAAACAAAGCCTTCAAGGTTGAAAAGTATGTGCATAGTTATCCGCATTGCTGGCGCACGGACGCCCCTGTACTATATTATCCACTTGATTCGTGGTTTATAAAAGTTCAAGACCACAAAGGACGTATGGTTGAGTTAAACCAAACCATCCAATGGAAACCGGCCAAAACAGGCGAAGGGCGCTTTGGAAATTGGCTTGCCAATGCAAACGATTGGAACTTGTCACGCTCTCGTTTTTGGGGCATTCCGTTACCCATTTGGCGTACCGCAGACGGAGATGAAACGCGCGTAATAGGATCTGTTGAAGAACTTAAAATAGCCGTTGACGAATCTGTTGCTGCTGGACTGATGATAAAAAATCCATTGGCTGATTTTGTGGCAGGCGATATGTCAGAACGCAATTATGAGCGTGTAGATTTACACAAGGACACTGTGGATGAATTGGTGCTTTTAGGCGAATCGGGGAAACCCATGTACCGGGAATCAGACCTCATTGACGTTTGGTTTGATTCTGGCGCAATGCCCTATGCCCAATGGCACTATCCGTTTGAAAATAAAGAAAAAATTGACGAAGGGACTACATTTCCCGCCGATTATATCGCCGAAGGCGTGGACCAAACACGTGGTTGGTTCTATACGCTTCACACCATTGCAACGCTAGTTTTTGACTCGGTTGCCTACAAAAATGTTGTTTCTAACGGTTTGGTATTGGACAAAAATGGACAAAAAATGTCTAAGCGCTTGGGGAATGCCGTAGATCCATTTGAAACACTAAAAAAATACGGGCCAGATGCCACGCGTTGGTATATGATTAGCAATGCCAATCCTTGGGATAATTTGAAATTTGACTTAGAAGGAATAGAAGAAGTACGACGCAAATTTTTCGGAACGCTATACAACACTTATTCGTTCTTTAGTCTTTATGCCAATATTGATGGGTTTACTTTTTCGGAAGATGAGATTCCAATTTCAGAACGGCCAGAAATTGACCAATGGATTTTATCGGAATTGCATAGTTTGATTGAAAACACTACACAATTTTACGATGCCTATGAACCTACGCGTGCTTGCCGCGCGATTTCTCATTTTGTTACGGAAGACTTGAGTAATTGGTACGTGCGGTTATGTCGTCGTCGTTTTTGGAAAGGAAGCTACGAGGCAGATAAAATTGCGGCATACCAAACCCTGTATGAATGTTTGATGAGCGTCGCGAAAATGATGGCGCCTGTTGCACCATTTTATGCCGATAGGCTTTACCAAGATTTGAATGGTATCACCAAACGAGAGAAAGCTTCTTCTGTACACTTGGCGTTTTACCCAAAATCAACGCCGGAGATTATCAACGCTTTACTGGAGCAAAAAATGCAACGCGCACAAAAAATCACTTCTTTGGTATTATCGCTGCGTAAGCGCGAAAAAATCAAAGTGCGTCAACCCTTACAACGCATTATGATTCCTGTGTTGGACGAAGAAGAGCGTAAACAAGTAGAGGCTATATCAGCACTTATTGCTGCAGAGGTGAATGTGAAAGAAGTCGAAATATTAGACGATACTTCATCTATTTTGGTAAAAGAAATTAAGCCAAACTTTAAAACGTTAGGCCCTCGTTTTGGCAAAGACATGAAGCTAGTGGCACAAGCCATTCAAAATTTAAACGAGACGCAAATACAAGAACTGGAAAAACAAGGCACCTTAACCATCCTATTAGACAATAAAAAGTGTATTTTAGAAGTTACAGACGTTGTTATTAGTTCTAAAGATGTAGCGGGCTGGTTGGTAGCTTCAGAACAAGGCGTTACCGTTGCACTCGATGTCCAAATGAACGAAACCCTTAGATTAGAGGGGATGGCGCGTGAGCTTGTAAACAGATTGCAGAACATGCGTAAAGACCTTGGATTTGAGGTAACCGATACAATACAAGTTACACTCCAAGAAAGTGATGAACTAAACGCTATTTTAAATGAAAACAAAGCGTATATTCAACACGAAATTTTAGCTACAACCATATATGTAGCAAAAGCAGTGAGCAATGAAGCTATGGAACTAACGTTCGATTCGTTGCAAACACAGGTAGAAATGGTCAAATCATAAAAACCTAATTATTATGGAACAAAAAATACGATATACCGACGAGGCCCTTCAAGAATTTAAGGAGCTAATAGAAGAGAAAATTGCAAAGGCTCAGCATGACTTGGAGCTTATTAGGAGTGCTTATATGAATGATGGGAATAATGGCACCGATGATACTGCCCCTACTTTTAAAGCATTCGAAGAGGGCTCAGTAACCATGTCTAAAGAGGCAAACACCCAGTTGGCTTTGCGTCAGGAAAAGTTTATTCGTGATCTAAAAAATGCCTTAATCCGCATTGAAAACAAAACATACGGCGTATGTCGCGTAACGGGTAAACTCATTAACAAAGAGCGATTGAAGCTTGTGCCGCATGCTACGCTTAGCATTGAAGCAAAAAATATGCAGCGATAATTTATGCCGCTTCGCAAAATTTGTTGGATTGTTTTTGCCGTTTTGGCTTTGGATCAAGCATTCAAAGTATATATCAAACTTAATTATTCCCTTACTTTTTATGGCTCTGACGCCATTATAGACTTGGGATGGTTTCGCTTATTATTTGTAGAAAACAAAGGCATGGCTTGGGGTGCTCGACTAAATGACATCCTGCCATTTATATCTGATAATACAGCCAAACTACTTCTTAGCATTTTTCGATTATTAGCGGTTTCGGCCATTGGTTACTGGCTAATTCGAGCCGCAAAAACAGCAATGCCAAAAGGACAACTCATCGCCGTATCCCTGATTTTTGCAGGTGCTTTAGGAAACATTATAGACTCTGTTTTTTATGGTGTTTTATTTTCTAATAGTTACGGACAAATTGCTGCGTTCCTTCCTGCTGAAGGAGGCTACGCTCCGCTTATGTTTGGCCATGTAGTTGATATGCTTCAATTTCCTATGTTTACGTGGACATGGCCTGAATGGATGCCCTTTTTTGGAGGAAATAGCTTTACTTTTTTTGAACCTGTTTTTAATATCGCTGATAGTGCAATTAGTGTTGGCGCCATATTGTTATTACTTAAAACCCGCAAGGGAACAGCTTAAAACGAATAAATACTTTTTGGGGTAACTACCATATCCAACGCCTTATCTGTTTGAGCAATATCTTCAATTTTTTTTACGGGCTCAAAATAAGAAACGCCTATGGTTTTACACTCAGGCGAGCATCTGGATAAAAACCGGTCGTAATAGCCTTTGCCGTAGCCAACTCGATGACCGTGTTGGTCAAAACAAAGCAACGGAACCACTACGGTTCTAATGCGCTTAGGGTCTATATAGTTAGTACTTGTGGGTTCTAAAATCCCCCATTGATTGGCATTAATAGGCATTCCATTTTCCCAAAGTACGGCTTCCATTTCCCCATTTGTATTAACAACTTTTGGCACACAAACTGGGTGTTCTTTTAAGGAATTAAACCATTTTTCCGTGGGAATTTCGCGTTGATTACTGCTATCTATATAGAGCATTACAAGCCCATCTTTGATAAGATTTCCGGATATGATTTGTTCTAGAATAGCAGTACTTGCATGCGTCAGCTCAGTGACAGAGAGGGCCTTGCGCTTTGCACGATAAACTGTCCGTAATGTGTTCTTATTAGGCATGCATAAATATAACCGTTTCAGAAGTAAGTTTTTGTATTTTAGTGACATGACAAAAGAGGGACTGAAACGGCAAGTTGCTTCGCTTCCAAACGAGCCCGGGGTGTATCAATACTACAACGAGCAAGATGAAATTATTTATGTAGGCAAGGCAAAAGACCTTAAAAAACGCGTGTCATCGTATTTTAGGAAGCAAGTGGACTCTCGAAAAACCAAAAACCTTGTTAACGCCATTCACAAGCTTAAGCATATTGTAGTTCCAACGGAATCAGATGCATTGATTTTGGAAAACACGCTCATCAAAACGCATCAACCCAAATACAACATTTTACTGCGCGATGATAAAACCTACCCTTGGATTTGTATTAAAAAAGAACGTTATCCTAGAGTATTTGCCACACGGAGAATCATTCAAGATGGGTCGGAATATTTCGGACCTTTTACCAATGCCAAAACCGTTCGTGTACTTCTTAATTTGATTAATGAGCTTTATCCACTTCGCACCTGTCATTACGACCTAAGCGAGACGCATATTGCAAGCGAAAAGTATAAGGTTTGTTTGGAGTTCCATATTGGAAATTGTTTGGCTCCTTGTGTTGGAAAGCAAACCACATCGCATTACGACGAGGCAATAGCGCATATCCGCAATATTTTGCAAGGAAAATTTAAGCAAGTAAATAATGCGTTTGTTCGGGAAATGAAAGCTGCAGCAGAAACCTTACAGTTTGAACACGCACAAAAAATAAAGTTAAAAATGGAGGCCTTACAGCACTACCAGTCCAAATCTGCTGTGGTCAGCGCAAAAATCAATGCGGTAGATGTATGTACTATTGTCACTGACGAGTCCACAGCATTTTTTAATTTTTTACAAGTCTCTTACGGATCCATTGTCCGCTTTCACAGCATGTCTATTAAAAAGAAATTAGACGAAACGGATGTTGAACTATTGCGTGTGGTTGTGGTGGAGTTGCGCCGCAGATTTGAGTCTTCATCCAAAGAAATACTACTTCCTTTTGAAATTGACTTGGGCAGTGATGTGAGGGTAACCGTACCCAAAATAGGCGAAAAAAAGCAGCTTTTAAACTTATCGCTACGCAATGCAAAGCAAAACCGATTGGAGCAACTTAAACAAATTAAACTTACCGATCCAGAGCAACATAGCCAACGCGTGATGGCTCAAATGCAGCGTGATTTGCGCCTTTCCGAACTGCCGCTCCACATAGAGTGTTTTGATAATTCCAACATACAGGGGAGTAATCCCGTGGCGGCTTGTGTGGTGTTTCGAAAAGGGAAACCAAGTAAAAAAGAGTATCGCCATTATGGCATTAAAACCGTGGTTGGCCCCGATGATTTTGCCTCCATGGAGGAAGTCGTTTATCGCAGATATAAACGCTTGCTCAGCGAAGGTGAAGCATTACCACAATTGGTTGTAATTGATGGTGGTAAAGGACAACTTAGCGCAGCGCTAAAAAGTTTTGATGTGTTGGGGATTCGAGGCAAAGTAGCCATTTTAGGAATCGCCAAACGACTTGAAGAACTCTATTTTCCAGATGATCCAATTCCACTATATTTAGATAAGCGTTCAGAGACTTTACGTATCTTGCAACAGTTGCGAAATGAAGCCCATAGATTTGGGATTCGTTTACACCGCAACAAGCGTAGCAAAGGCGCAATCAATTCGGCCTTGGAAAACATCCCTGGAATTGGAGAAAAAACAGCTACAGCGTTGTTGAAAAGGTTTAAATCGGTAAAGCGAATTAAGGCTGCCACCCAAGACGAATTAACCCAAATATTAGGCCCCCAAAAGGCTAAAACTACTTATGATTACCTACAAAAAAACACCTCTTAGGCTTCTATTTTGTTTCTTTTTTATTGTTGTCACTGCCCAACCTACAGACCTAAAAGTGGGCCTTATTCTCAGTGGTGGTGGGGCAAAAGGCATGGCGCATGTAGGTGTGCTAAAAGAAATCGAACGCGCGGGTGTTCGTATAGATTATATAGGCGGAACAAGTATGGGCGCAATTGTGGGCGGCCTTTATGCTTGTGGGTATTCGGCATCACAACTGGAAGAGCTGCTCACCAACATCGACTTGGTTGACTTGATTAATGATAATTATAAGCGAAACGCCAAATCGTTTCAAGACAAAGAAGATAGCGAGCGTTATGCAATTACTTTGCCTGTTATAGACCGGAAAATTAAATTCCCGGTTTCGTTGTCCAAAGGCCAGAATGTATATAATTTTTTGGTGCAATTGATGCACGATGAGCGTGCCATTCGAGATTTTAGCAAACTCCCAATTCCTTTTTTTTGCATGGCTACGGACCTCAATAATGGAGAAATGGTGTTACTAGATAAAGGATTTCTACCACTTGCCGTAAATGCTAGCAGTGCATTGCCAACCCTTTTTTCACCCGTACGGGTTGAAAACAAAACCCTAATTGACGGAGGGGTTTCAAATAATTATCCTATTGAGGAAATGCTTAATAAAAAGATGGATGTTATTATTGGTGTGGATGTTCAAACCCATATATCCGGATCTTATAAAACAGATACTTTCTCGGATATTTTAGTGCGACTCGGAAGTTTACAGACCGAAAAAACCATGCATCCAAAAAGAGCAAAAACCGATATTTACATTCAACCCGATATTGATGGGTTTACGATGTTATCGTTTTCATATCAAGCCGCCATAATTGCTCGGGGGGAACAGGCAGGGAAAAAAGCATTTCCGCAATTGAAAAAACTGGCTCAGAAGCAAATGACGAGTAAATCATTAAAGAAAAAAATCCCAACTTCTTTTCAGCTTGACAGCCTATCGTTTGTGGAAACACCCAACTATAAAAGAAACTATATTTTGGGTAAAATCAGACTAAAACCCAACACCCATTACCCTTTTAAAAAACTTCGTGAGGGGATGACAAATTTGGCCGCCACACAAAATTTTGAAGCATTTAGATATACGCTTACTCCAGTTAATGGAAAAGAATTTTTAGAGTTAAATTTTACTGAATCACCACACACCACCTTGTTTCGCACCGGATTACACTACAACGATCTTATGGGCGCTATGGGGCTTGTAAACATCACCCAAAAACACGCCTTATTAAAAAACGATGAAGTTTCAATAGACCTTGCTTTGGGAGCTAATGTTAGGTATGCTTTTTCATACTTTATAGACAAAGGTTTGTTTTGGAGCATTGGGATAAAGGCAACATTAGACCAGTTTGATACAGAAGCTCGTTTTTCTGTTGGCAATACTAACAAACAAATACCATCAAGAACCAGGGCTTTTATACAAGAACACCTGTTGTTTGTGCAGACCGTTTTTAAAGAAGATGCCATCCTTGGTTTCGGAATTGCCCATCAAAAAAACAGGTTTAGAACCAACTTGTTTGACGTTGAAACGGGGCGGTTTTTTTTTGCTGATGACGCCGACTATTACAGCACAAAAGGATACTTAAAAGTTGACACTCGTGACGATGCGTATTTTCCAAAGAGAGGCGGTTATTTAAAATCGAATATGAACTATGTTTTTAGCCAAAAATCTCCCACAGACTTTGGCGTCTTTTCTCCTTTTATTGTTGGAAAAGCAGCCATGGGTGCAACCTTGCCACTAGCTCAAAAATGGTCATTGTCGCTAAACACCATGGGCGGGTTTACTATTAACAATCCAAATACACCAACCTTTGAGTTTCTACTTGGTGGTTATGGTAACGCCCCGCTTTTAAATTATCAGCCTTTTGTGGGACTTCCGCAACAAAACATTGGAGCAGATAGTTTTATTAAGGGAGAAATGATATTTGATTATGAATTTTTGTCAAATCATCATGCTCTTTTAAAAATACATTCGGGTGTTGTCAGCAATGATGTTTTTGACAACGGTAAATGGGCATCAACTCCGAATTACTTTGGTGCGGGTTTGGCATACGGGTTAAACACATTTGCTGGCCCACTAGAATGCATGGCTGCATACAGCCCACAGTTTGACAAGCTGTTGTATCACATTAGTATTGGTTGGCGATTTTAACATCTTAGATAAATGCTTTTACGTACTTTTGCCCATATGGCTCTTAATCGATGGCTTTGGATCGTAGTGGTTGCGTTTTCGCAGCTTATATTTTCCCAAGATATTCTTGATGTTTCTGATACACATAATACAAACTCCCTTTCGGCTCAAAACGCTGCATTTAAAGGCGGCGAGTGGTTTAAATTTCGCATCCATTATGGAATTTTTAATGCCAGTTATGCTACCATCGAAGTCAACGAAACGAATTGGGAAGGCAAATCCGTTTTTCACGCAAAAGGTGTTGGTAAAACAACTGGGTTAGCACGCTGGTTTTTTAAGGTGGATGATTATTATGATTCTTATTTCACCAAAGATGCCGTTCGCCCCTTGTTTTTTATTCGAAATATAAATGAAGGCGGATACAAAAAACACGTTACCATTCGTTTTGACCACGACAAAAACAAAGCATTTGTTGATGACAAGCTCAAAAACAAACAAGGTACTTTTGACACAAACCCTAACATTCAAGATCTGATCTCTTGTTTTTATTATTTGCGGAATGAATTTGATATTACCGAAATAAAAAAGGATGAGTTTGTGGTGGTTAATCTATTTTTTGACGAGTCTAATTATGCTTTTAAATTTAAGTTTTTAGGAGTCGAAACCATTAAAACCAAATTTGGACATGTGAAAACCCTAAAATTCAGACCTTACGTACAGTCCGGGCGTGTATTTCGAAGCAATGAAAGCATCACCCTTTGGGTAAGTAACGACCATAATAGAATCCCCTTACGCTTACAGGCAACATTGCGCGTTGGTAGCATTACCGCCGATTTAGATGAATTTAAAGGACTTAAAAATCCATTTGAAATTGTTGTCAAAAATTAGACTTTTTTTCGCACTCTTCGCTTTCGCACTTTTTGCCGCTTGTAGCGGAACAACCAAGGAGCCAGTTGAAATTTTACCCCCTAAAGCACCCGATGTTTTTGCCTTTGGCTATAACCTTAACGACTTTGAGGTGGTACAAGACACCGTGCGTAAAGGGGATACGTTTGCCGATATTTTTTTGGAAAACGGATTTACATATCCGCAGATATACGACATCAACAGAAGAACAAAAAAGAAATATAATTTTAGAAAAATACAGCCCAAAAAGCCTTACACCTTTTTGTTTGCCAAAGACTCTGTAGCTACTCCCGTGGCGTTTATTTATCAGCCCTCCATGCTGGATTATGTAGTCGTAAATTTGAAGGATTCCATTTTTGCACAGACAAAAAAAAAGGAAGTAAAACTGCGCACATTTGAAGCGCAAGGCGTTATTACAAGTTCGCTTTCCGAAACCTTGGACGCGCAGCGCCTTAGCCCATTACTGGCCTATGATTTATCTGATATTTATGCATGGAGTATTGACTTTTTCCGACTTGAAAAAGGGGATAGATTTAAAATTATATACACGCAAAAATACGTGGACGATTCCATTTATGTGGGACTAAATCGCATTCATGCGGCATACTTTGAGCACCGTAAAACGCCTTACTATGCTATTGAGTTTGAGTCGGATTCTGTTAGAGGAATTACGGAGTTTTTTGATGAAAAAGGAAAGAATTTACGACGTGCATTTTTGCAAGCGCCCGTACAGTTTTCACGGATATCTTCACGCTACAACAAACGTCGCCGAATTTCATATTACGGCCGTACCAAACCACACTACGGAACCGATTTTGCCGCACCTGTTGGAACGCCTATTCGAGCCACAGCAAGTGGAACAGTAGTTGCCGCTAGCTATACACGAGGTAATGGGAAGTACGTAACCATAAGACATAATGGCACTTATAAAACCCAGTATTTACACATGAAAAAGCGCGCCGTGCGCAAGGGTCAATTCGTAAAGCAAGGCGATCTCATTGGAACAGTTGGTATGACTGGATATACTTCTGGTCCACACGTTTGTTATCGCTTTTGGAAAAACGGAAAACAAGTAGATCCGTTTAGACAAAAACTACCTGAAGCCAAACCCATTGACCCAAAATTAAAAGAAACCTACATGGAACATATGCAACCCTTTAAAGAAGCATTAGATTGTATCGAATTTTATTAAACAAATCATCAACTCATGTCATTTCCAAAAATCAATCCAACAACAACGAATAGCTGGAAAAAGCTAACGGAACTTGCAGCCAACCGAAAAACCCTACAAGCCTATTTTGCTGAAGACGATTCGAGAGCGAAGCATTTTTCCATTGATTGGGACCAATTCTTTGTGGACTATTCTAAAAACCACCTGGATAGCGATATCAAAGAAGCACTTGTGTCTTTGTCAAAAGAAGTGGGCCTTGAAGATGCCCGGGCGGCGTATTTTGGTGGCGAAACCATTAACCAAACGGAGGGGCGCGCGGTGTTGCATACGGCACTCAGAGCAAAAGCAGGCGCAGACATTCGTGTGGATGGCGAAAATGTAGTGCCAGAAGTATATAATGTACGCGAGCAAATCCGAACATTTAGTCAATCGGTTATTGATGGAAGCCGAAAAAGCAGCTCAGGACAGGCGTTTACAACTGTGGTAAACATCGGAATTGGCGGCTCAGACCTTGGCCCTGCCATGATTACGGAAGCCTTGGCTTATTATAAAAACCACCTTGACGTGCATTTTATTTCTAACGTGGATGGCGATCATGTGATGGAAGTATTAAAAAAAGTCAATCCGGCCACGACATTATTTGTGGTGGTGTCTAAAACATTTACCACGCAAGAAACCCTGTCAAATGCAACAACTGCCAAAAAATGGCTTGTTGAGGCATTGGGCGAAAGTGCTGTTGCGGATCATTTTGTAGCGGTATCGACAAACCTTCCTGCCATTGGTGCTTTTGGAATTCAGTCCGAAAATGTATTCCCAATGAACGATTGGGTAGGCGGACGTTTTTCGCTTTGGAGCGCGGTGGGCTTGTCCATTGCACTTGCCGTTGGGCCAGACCACTTTGAAGCACTTTTAGAAGGAGCAAATGAAATGGACACGCATTTTGCTACGGCACCCATTGATGAAAACATCCCTGCAATCTTGGCATTACTTACCGTTTGGTACACAAGCTTTTTGGACGCACAGTCAGAGGCAGTCATTCCATACACCCAATATTTGCATCGCTTGCCTGCTTATTTGCAGCAAGGAATTATGGAAAGCAATGGGAAGTCTGTTGACCGTAACGGTGAAGCGGTTACATACCAAACAGGAAATATTGTTTGGGGCGAGCCGGGGACCAACTCACAACATGCTTTCTTCCAATTGATGCATCAAGGCACCAAATTGATTCCCGCACACTTTATTGGATTTGTGAAATCGTTACACGGCAATCAAGACCACCACGACAAGCTGATGGCTAACTTTTTTGCGCAAACCGAAGCCCTAATGCAAGGAAAAACGGAAGCGCAAGTGCGTGAGGAGCTAGTAACAAAAGGACTGTCAGGTGACGCCTTAGAAAAACTGGTGCCCTTTAAAATATTTACAGGCGACAAACCAACCACGACCTTGTTAATTGAAAAGCTAACTCCCAAAACCCTTGGTGCACTTGTGGCCATGTATGAACACAAGATTTTTGTGGAAGGCGTGGTGTGGAATATCTTTAGCTACGACCAGTGGGGCGTGGAACTTGGGAAGCAATTGGCATCAGTTATCTTAGACGAGTTTGATACCAAAAAGACAGCCTCACATGACGTTTCTACAGCGCAATTATTAAGCCGTTTTAAAAGTTAAAGAAATGTTAAAAAAATTAACATTAAACTAACACAGTGTGTTAGAAATGTTGTCATTTTTGTGAAAATTAATTAAACATAAAAATGAAAAAACTATTATCTATTGTTGTTGCTTTGGCATCAACGTTTGTGTTTGCACAACAAACAACTGTAAATGATTCGATAGCTACAACAACTCTTAATGAGGTTGTGGTTATGGGCGGTGTAATTGACCTTGCAGAGGACAGACAAACACCTATTGCCGTTTCTAGAGTTGAAGCTGCTGATATTGAGCGCCTAGGCGGACAATTTGACTTAATTTCAACAATCAAAACCACCCCTTCTATTCACGTTCGAAATGGTTCAGGATTTGGTGATGCAGAAATGTATTTACGAGGTTTCGATCAAACAAACACAGCCTTTCTTATTAACGGACAGCCTGTAAACTCAGCAGAAGACGGCAAAGTTTACTGGTCTAACTGGTCTGGACTTATGGAAATTGCAGAATCAATTGAAGTACAAAGAGGACTAGGGTCTTCTAAACTTGCTATTTCATCTGTTGGTGGTACAGTAAATATTGTTACGAAAACTGTAGATCAAAAAGCAGGAGGATTTGTTAAGTCAACACTTGGAACAAACAACTACTTCAAAAATTCAGCTTATATTTCAACTGGTCTTCAAGATAACGGCTGGGCGTTTGCTGCATTATTTGGTCACTGGCAAGGAGATGGTATGACATATACATCAAAAGGTCAAGGACAGGTTTATTATTTCTCTATTGGATATAAACCAAATGAGAACAATATTTTCAACATGTTTATCACAGGTGCACCACAATGGCACGGAGCTGGTGGTGGAGACACTATCCAACAATATTTAGACCACGGAAGAACTTATGCAGAGTGGGGTGGTTACAGAAACGGTGATCTTTACCCTGGTGGAAGAAACTTCTATCACAAGCCATTATATAACTTGTCTTGGGACTGGAGAATTAATAATACTTCAGACTTGTCAACTGTAGTTTATGGAACTAATGGTAGAGGAGGTTTCGCACTTCCAAGAGGAGATGTAGAATATGGTTCTGGTACACCAGGATGGATTGACTTTGATGCAACTATTGCTGACAATTTAGCCAATGAAAACAACTCTGATAACCAAGGAATTATTGCCGGGTCTATTAATGGACACAACCAGTATGGTATTGTATCTAACTTTACTAAAGAGGTAAATGAAAACTTAACGTTCAATTTAGGTTTTGACCTTCGCACTTATAATGGTGTACACTGGTACAGTATTGTTGACAAATTAGGATTGAACACCTACAACAGAGATGGTGGTGCTTCTAAAACATATGGATACAACCCATGGGATGCATTAGACATGCCAGGTAACGATGAAAGAGATGACTACGCAATTCGTTATGATTATGAAGAAGTAATCAACCTTGCATCTGTATTTGGTCAAATTGAATATGCTAATGATGAGTTTTCAGCATTTTTCCAAGGATCTGTTTCAAGCCAATCTCACGAAAAAGAAGACTTCTTTAACATTAATGCTAAAGCAGAAAAAATTACCAACAATGGTTTCAACGTAAAACTGGGTGGTTCGTATAATATCAGCGACAAAGCAAAGATTTATGCAAATACTGGTTTTTACTCACGTCAACCTTTCCACGATGACTTGTATGATAACATCAGAAGTTCTAATGCACTGAATACTGCTGCAGAAGATAATCAAGAAATCACAGGGATTGAATTAGGATATCAGTATGAAACAGAAAACTTTAGATTAATTATCGACTTGTACTCAACTAAATGGGACAATCGCTTCTTAACTAGTACTACTTTTGACGCAAACAATATTGTTGTTTCTTACGACAAATCTGATGCGATTTCTAGCTTGCACAAGGGTATTGAAGTTCAATGGGCTTATAAGCCAACTAATGATATATCATTAGACGGTTACGTTTCTCTTGGTGACTGGGAGTACACTTCAAATGTGATTACTCGTACTTTTGACGTTAATGATAGACTTCTTAGCTCAGGGGATATGAACTACCTAGATGGTGTTAAAACAGGAAATGCTCCTCAAACTACACTAGGCGGTAACTTCAAGTATGCAATTACTGAAGATGTGAACTTTGCACTTACTGTAAACCATACTGCAAACATGTACGGTGAAGTAAACTTTGGAGACTCTATCTTTGATACTGCAGGAAATGCTGACAAGCTTCTTATGTTACCAGCTTATACGCTTGTAGATGCGTTTATCAACTTCAAAGTTCCTTTTGCGGATGACAAACTTGATGCTTCTTTAGGCGTTTTCAACATGTTTGATACGTTCTACTTTGAATTTTTAGACGGTAATACACAAGCTACTCCATCTGACAACACTTGGTACGGAATAAATACTTCAAACAATGTTGATCCTGGATATGGGAGAACATTCTCTTTAGGACTTAAATACAACTTTTAATTAAATTCTATTAAAATAACTTTTTGAACAAAAACCCTCCGATTTCGGAGGGTTTTTTTATGCCTAATGGTTTAGCTTATAGTTCTTGAATGTCTTTTAACCGAAGCTGTACTGATACATTTCCTTGCCAATGATTTTCTTCTAAGGCATATGCAATACGAAGGGGCTTTTTGCTTTTTAGCAACGCTATTTTTGTGCCCAGCCCAAAGCCAATAGCGTCTATGGGTGAACTGTTATCTTGAACAAACCGCGCTTTTAAGTGGCTACTGTCTTTTCCTACGAGTTTAGCGGTTCCATTATCAAGAACTCCTTCCGAATAAAAAACAGGGCTTCTGTTTTCTGGGCCACAAGGCTCCATTTGCTTTAGAATACGCAGTAGTTTGGGTGTAATAGAAGAGAACGGCAATGCCACATCCACATCTAAAACAGGATCTTTTTGTTCCTGCACCAGAGTGTTTTTCACATGCTGCTCAAATACCGCTTTAAAGGCGCTGTAGTCACTTTCTTTAATAGTCACACCTGCAGCATATTTGTGCCCGCCAAACTGGATAATGTGCGCGCTACATGCATCTATGGCAGCATACACATCAAATCCACGCACCGATCGTGCCGAGGCAGCCAAAACACCCTCACCTGCTTTGGTAAACACCAAGGTAGGACGATAGTATTTTTCAATTAGCCGTGAGGCAACAATGCCAATAACACCTTTGTGCCAATCGGATGAAAAGACGACAGAAGTTGCGTTTTCCTCCTCATTATTAGCCTCAATTTGCGCTAAAGCCTCTTGTGTAATTTCTTGCTCCACTTCTTTGCGAGAGGTGTTAAATGTTTCGATTTCTCCTGCAATATGAGCGGCTTCCTCTTCAGAGCTGGAAAGCAACAATTTCACGGCATAAAGTCCGTGTTTCATACGTCCAGCGGCATTGATGCGGGGAGCTACTCCAAACACCACATCAGAAATATTTTGTCCTGTTGTTTTGTCTCGTAAAATGGCCTTTAGTCCAGGCCTTGACGCAACTTGAATTTGTTGCAACCCAAAAAAAGCCAAGGCACGGTTTTCTTCTGTAATCGGGACAATATCTGCAGCAATGGCAACCGCAACAAAATCCAAATAAGGAATGAGTATATCTACGTCCTTACCTTGTTTTTCAGCAATTCCTTGCATGAGTTTAAAGCCAACCCCACAACCACATAATTCTTTGTATGGATAGGCACAATCACTGCGTTTTGGGTCTAAAACGGCTAAGGCCTTTGGAAGGGTTTCGCCAGGTGTGTGGTGATCGCAAATGATAAGGTCAATACCCAAAGAAGCGGCATATTCCGCTTGCGCTATGGCTTTTACGCCACAATCCAACGCCACTATGCACTGAATATTTGCCTCTTTTGCGGCTTCAATGCCTTGTTTTGACAAGCCATAACCTTCGGCGTATCGATCGGGAATGTAGGGGGTAACGGGTACTCCTTGACTGCGTAAAAAATGCGTGAGCATACTGACCGAAGTGGTGCCGTCAACATCGTAATCACCATAAACCATTACGGTTTCGCTTTCCGCTATAGCGTCCAACAATCGTGTAACGGCTTTGTCCATGTCTTGCATTAAAAACGGGTCATGAAGTTGTCCCAAGTGCGGTCGAAAATAGGATTTTGCAGCCTCAAAAGTATCGATACCGCGTTGCGCTAACAGTGTTGCAATAACATCATCTACACCCAAACACGATTTTAGATGCGCCACAGTAGTTTCAGTAGGAGTAGATTTGAATTTCCAGCGCATATTATCCTCCTTCTACTACAATAACAAATTCGCCTTTTGGAGGCGTTTCCGTAAAATGCTGCAACACAGAAGTTAGTGTTCCTCGTACGGTTTCTTCAAATTTTTTGGAAAGCTCTCGCGAAACGCTCACATTTCGTTCTTCACCAAGATGCGTGGCAAGTTGGGTTAGTGTTTTTACCAATCGGTGTGGGGATTCGTAAAACACCATTGTTCGGGATTCGTTCACAAGAGATTCTAAACGTGTTTGCCTTCCTTTTTTTTGCGGTAAAAAGCCTTCAAAAACAAAACGTTCAGAGGGCAATCCGCTAAGTGTAAGTGCCGGAATTAACGCAGTTGCGCCCGGCAAGGCATGTACAGGAATGTTTGCTTCAACACAAGCACGCACCAACAAAAACCCGGGATCTGAAACGCCAGGGCTTCCGGCATCGGATATCAAGGCAATCTTACTGCCAGCTAGCAACTCATTAACAATTTTTGGAGCCGATTTGTGTTCATTGTGCATATGATAGGATCGCATAGGCACCTCAATTTCGTAGTGTTTTAACAGTTTCCCAGAAGTTCGTGTGTCCTCAGCCAACACCAAATCAACACTTCGCAGCGTATCCAATGCTCTTAGGGTTATATCGCTCAAATTCCCAATGGGCGTTGGCACCAGCCAAAGCCCCGAAGAGACATCATGTTTGTTCGTCTGTTTCATTTAAGGAAATTAGGAATCAAATAGTGTTTCAACGTGCGACATAAACGCATCGAATTCCTTTTGTTTGTCACTCCAGTCGTAATCAGGCTGAATTTGTGTTTCGATAAATTTCTTCGCTTCCTCAAGCGTTTCTTTAGAGTTAAGCATCGACATTACGCGCTGATAATCCGCACTGCTTCCCTCAAAAAGATGTTGGGTAAAATCTATCGAAATGGTTTCAAACTCCGCTTCCAAAACAGGGGTTAAAAGGGCTTCTTCTAATTCGGTTGGTGCGGGTTTTTTAGGAGCTGTTGGAGATGCTTCATCTGCTGTTTTTGGCATAGTAAGCGCTAGTATAGCGGATGCTTTTGCGTGTATATCGGTAAGTTCCATGCGGTTTCGGCTGCGCAAAATCTCATGCGCAAGACTCATTAACTCTTGTTCCGCAGTGTTTTGAATAATTTTTTTCTCTTCCATACGTTTGGCTGCCTAAATTTAATACTTTTGAATGGTTCGGGCATATAAAAGTCTAAACACAACAAAATAATACGAATGTTTCTCGAAAACACACATCAAAAAAACGAATCTTTTGGCTGGATAGAGGTCATTACGGGTTCTATGTTTTCGGGAAAAACGGAGGAGCTTATACGCCGTTTAAAGCGTGCCAAATTTGCCAAACAAAAAGTGGAGATTTTTAAACCTGAGGTCGATACCCGATACGACGAAGACAAGGTTGTTTCGCATGATGCGAATGAAATTATTTCAACGGCGGTACCTGCTGCGGCCAACATTCGCCTTCTTGCTGACAATTGCGACGTGGTTGGGATTGACGAAGCACAATTTTTTGACGATGAAATAGTTAGTGTTTGCAACGATTTAGCCAATCGGGGTGTACGCGTTATTGTTGCAGGATTAGACATGGACTTTAAAGGAAACCCATTTGGCCCAATGCCTAACCTTATGGCTGTTGCCGAGTACGTAACCAAAGTCCACGCCATTTGTACCCGCACAGGACAATTGGCTCATCATAGCTTTAGGAAAAATGAAAACGAAAGACTTGTAATGCTTGGCGAAACAGAGGAATATGAACCCCTTAGCAGAGCAGCGTTTTATAAGGCGATGCTTAGAGAAAAAGTGCGTAAAATGAACGTAACCGACGAAGAGCAGGTTTCAAAAAAAAGTAAAAAGGCGTAGGGCAAATGAGCGAAACGGTTTTAGAAATACACCTGCCTAAGCTTAGGCATAACTATCAATTTTTACGGAAACACTTAGTCAATGATACCAAACTATTGGCGGTAGTAAAAGCCTTTGGGTATGGCAGTGACTCCATTGCCGTGGCTAAATGTCTTGCCGCTTGTGGCGTTGATTACTTCGGCGTGGCCTATGTTCAAGAAGGAATTGCACTCAGAAATGCAGGAATCACACAGCCTATTTTGGTGATGCATCCACAGCAACAAAATTTGGAAGCATTAATTGTGCACAAGCTTGAGCCCGCTATTTACAGTCAACGTATTTTGGACGCTTTTTTGGATACACTCAAAGCTACAAAAACCACACATTACCCCATTCACTTAAAATTTAACACAGGACTGAACAGGTTAGGATTTCAACCCAATCAGACCAACCAACTTTTGGATTTGTTAGACCAAAACAAGAATCTACTAGAATTAAAAGGGGTGTATTCGCACCTTGCTGCTTCTGATGATTTAGATGAAGAATCGTTTACCCAAGCACAATTAAATCATTTTGATGCGATTGTTCAGAAAATTAAACCCAAACACCCTGATACAATTTTTCATGTACTCAACACCTCGGGTGTTTTGAATTATGCGGCTGCACAATACGATATGGTGAGAACCGGCATTAGCCTTTATGGTTATGGAAACGACAGTGCTGTGGACACCCAACTTAAGCCAGTTTTAACACTCAAAACAGTCATATCACAACTTCATTCGTTAAAAAATGGCGATTCTTTGGGGTATAACCGTGCGTTTGTCGCAAAAGAGAAAACCAGAACGGCAACGCTTCCGCTAGGCCACGCCGATGGCATTGGACGTATTTATGGCAACGGCAACGGCTATGTGTGGATTCACGGACAAAAAGCACCCATTGTTGGAAATGTGTGTATGGATATGATTATGGTGGACGTAACAAATATCTCGTGTAAAGAAGGCGATGAAGTTATTGTGATTGGCGAAAACGAAAGCGCAGAAGCCCTAGCGAACCACGCAGGAACCATTTCTTATGAGTTTATAACAGGACTTTCGCAGCGTATTCCGCGCAAGATTATCTTATAATTGTTGTAAATACAACAAACTGTTATTTTTTTGATAAAGCTTTAAACCCACGTTATTATAATAATTGAATGGCGTACATTCGCAGCAAAATTTAAGATATGCGCGTAGCGGTAGTAGGTGCCACCGGAATGGTAGGCGAAGTGATGTTACAAGTATTGGCAGAGCGTCAATTTCCAATTAGCGAATTAATCCCAGTAGCTTCGGCTCGTTCAGTGGGAAAACAATTGGAATATCAGGGTAAAACCTATACGGTTGTAGGCCTTGAAGATGCTGTTGCACTAAAACCAGATGTTGCCTTATTTTCTGCAGGCGGCGATACTTCTTTGGCGTGGGCGCCAAAATTTGCAGCGGTTGGTTGTACGGTTATAGACAATTCTTCGGCATGGCGTATGCATCCCGATCATAAACTTATCGTACCTGAAATCAACGCGAACGAACTTACAGCTGAGGACAAAATTATTGCCAATCCAAACTGTTCTACCATTCAAATGGTGATGGCGCTTGCGCCTATTCATCGCGCATTTGGCATTGAACGCGTGGTGGTTTCTACCTATCAATCCATTACAGGAACAGGTGTCAAAGCCGTACAACAATTGGAAAACGAATATGAAGGAGTTGAAGGCGAGATGGCATATCCGCATGCCATTCACCGCAATGCCTTGCCGCACTGCGATGTGTTCTTAGACAATAGATATACCAAAGAGGAAATGAAATTGGTGAACGAAACGCATAAAATCCTTGACCCTAACATTCGTGTGACGGCTACAGCCGTTCGCATTCCTGTTGTGGGTGGACATAGTGAATCGGTAAACTTGACCTTAAGCAAGCCAGCCGAATTGGAAGAAGTACGCCGTGTTCTTTCAGAAACGCCAGGCGTCGTAGTGCAAGATGATATTCAAAACAACGACTATCCCATGCCGCTTCAAGCGCATGGCAAAGACGACGTTTTTGTTGGACGTCTTCGAAAAGATACGTCGCAAGACAATGGGCTAAACCTTTGGATTGTAGCAGACAACCTTCGTAAAGGTGCTGCAACAAATACCGTTCAAATTGCAGAGTATTTAGTAGAACAAAATTTAATTTAATTTTTTCTACATTTGGGCAAAACCAAAAATATGCGCCCCTATTTAGTATTAATTCTAGCTGCGTTAGTTTCCTCTTGCGCAAAAAAATTTCCCATGATATACCCCGATACCAAAAAAGAAGTTGTTATCGACACTTTTTTTGGACAGGCTATAGCGGATCCATACCGTTGGTTAGAAGACGATCGCTCGGCGGATACAGAAGATTGGGTAAAACGCCAAAATGCATTAACCTTTGATTATTTGGATAAGATCGATTATAGAAATGATCTAAAAGAAACACTGACAAAACTCTGGAATTACGAAAAGCAATCAACGCCTTTTGTAGAAGGAGACTATACTTATTTTTATAAAAACGACGGGCTTCAAAACCATTACGTATTGTACCGTAAGAAAGGAGATGATGCCGCTGAAGTATTTCTTGATCCGAACCGTTTCTCGGAAGACGGGACAACCTCTTTGGCAGGTGTTCGCTTTACCAAAGATGGTAGCCGATTGGCGTATCTCATTTCTGAAGGAGGATCAGATTGGCGAAAGATTATCGTCATGGATGCTGCATCAAAAACCATAATTGAAGATACGCTAGTAAATGTTAAGTTTAGCTCAGTTTCATGGCGTGGCACAAAAGGGTTTTATTATTCATCTTATGATAAGCCAGAGGGCTCTGAACTTTCAGCAAAGACGGATCAGCACAAGTTGTATTACCATAAATTGGGGACTCCTCAGTCTGATGATGAGGTAGTTTTTGGAGGTGTCGCTTCCGAAAAGCATCGTTATGTGGGCGGATATGTTTCTGATGATCAGCGTTATTTGTTCATCAGCGCATCCAATACAACTTCTGGAAATAAGCTTTTTATGCTTGATTTAGAAAATCCAACATCAGAAATAAAGCCCATTGTTTCTCATGAAAAATCAGATACTTATGTGTTAGACACAGCAGGCGAAAAACTGTTTTTGGTGACAAACCTTGATGCACCAAATAAAAAAGTAGTTGTCGCCAAGTCACATCGTCCATCGCCGAAATATTGGACTGACCTTATACCAGAAACGGAAAACGTGCTTAACGTTAGTAGTGGGAGCAACTATTTTTTTGCGAATTATATGGCTGACGCCTTATCAAAAGTTTTTCAATACACCTATGATGGAATTCTTATTCGAGAGATAAAACTCCCAGGAGCAGGTAGTGCCAGTGGCTTCAGTGGAAAGGATAAGCAAGAGCTATTGTATTATACATTTTCAAATTATCACACACCGTCATCGTCATTTATATTAGATCCCAAAACGGGAGATACGAGACAGTATTGGCGGCCAGAAATTGCCTTTAACCCTGATGAATTTGAATCTAAACAAGTTTTTTACTCCTCTAAAGACGGAACTCGTATTCCCATGATGATAACCCATCGTAAAGGATTAAAGCTTACTGGAGACACACCAACAATGTTATATGGGTATGGAGGTTTTAATATTAGTTTAACCCCTTCATTTAGTATCACCAACGCCGTTTGGCTGATGCAGGGTGGTGTATATGCCGTGCCTAATATTAGAGGGGGAGGCGAATACGGAAAGGTGTGGCATGATGCAGGCACTCAGATGAAAAAGCAAAATGTATTTGATGATTTTATTGCTGCAGCTGAGTACCTTATTGATGAAAAATATACCAGTCCAGAATACTTGGCCATTAGAGGCGGCTCCAATGGAGGGTTATTAGTTGGCGCCTGTATGACCCAACGTCCTGAGTTGTTCAAAGTAGCATTACCTGCAGTGGGAGTATTAGACATGCTACGCTATCACACCTTTACTGCGGGAGCAGGTTGGTCATATGATTACGGAACAGCAGAACAATCAAAGGAAATGTTTACGTATCTAAAAGGATATTCTCCTGTGCATAATGTAGATTTTAATACGGCTTATCCTGCAACATTAATTACAACCGGAGACCATGACGATAGAGTAGTTCCTGCACATTCTTTCAAATTTGCAGCTGAATTACAGCAAAAGCAAGTCGGTAAAACACCAGTGATGATCCGTATTGAAACGGATGCTGGACATGGAGCAGGCACTCCTGTTGACAAAACCATTGAACAATACGCCGATATCTTTGCCTTTACACTTTATAATATGGGCTATAAAGTACTCCCAAATAAAAAAATAAAAGGGTAAAACTACTCCTCCATTTCAAAATCATCCATAAACTTGGTGGTATAATTACCCGCTACATAGTCAGGATGCTCCATCAATTGACGGTGGAATGGAATGGTTGTTTTTACGCCCTCAATGACAAATTCGTCTAGAGCACGCTTCATTTTATTGATGGCCTCTTCGCGCGTTTGCGCTGTGGTAATCAACTTCGCAATCATGGAATCGTAATGTGGTGGAATCATATACCCCCCATACACATGGGTGTCCAAACGCACTCCGTGTCCGCCTGGTGTATGCAGTGTTTTTATAATTCCTGGGGATGGACGAAAATCGTTAAATGGATCTTCGGCATTGATACGACACTCAATTGAATGTAGTTTAGGCAAGTAGTTTTTGCCCTCAATAGGAATACCAGCCGCTACTTTTATCTGTTCTGCAATCAAATCAAAATCAATTACTTGCTCTGTAATGGGGTGCTCCACTTGAATACGCGTATTCATTTCCATAAAGTAGAAATTACGATGTTTATCCACCAAAAACTCTACGGTTCCCGCACCCTCATATTTGATATACTCAGCTGCTTTTACAGCAGCAGCACCCATATCTTCACGGAGTTTATCTGTCATAAACGGAGAGGGCGTTTCTTCGGTAAGTTTTTGGTGACGGCGTTGTACAGAACAATCGCGTTCAGACAAATGACAGGCTTTGCCAAAGGCATCTCCAACAACCTGGATTTCAATATGGCGTGGCTCTTCGATAAGTTTTTCCATGTACATATCATCGTTGCCAAAAGCTGCTTTTGACTCTTGACGTGCACTTTCCCATGCTTTTTCAAGTTCATCTTCTTGCCAAACGGCACGCATACCTTTTCCACCACCGCCAGCAGTAGCTTTGAGCATAACGGGATATCCCATTTTTTCGGCAAGTTTTTGACAATCTTTAAAAGATGGAATAATGCCTTCCGAGCCAGGGATAGTAGGCACTCCAGCAGCTTTCATGGTTGCTTTAGCGGTTGCCTTATCACCCATTTGCTGAATCATTTGTGCAGAGGCACCAATAAATTTGATTTTGTGTTCTTCACAAATTTTCGAAAACTTAGCATTTTCAGACAAAAACCCATAGCCTGGATGAATGGCATCTGCATTTGTAATTTCAGCAGCTGCAATGATATTTGCCATTTTTAGGTACGACTCACTACTTGGTGCAGGGCCTATACAAACGGCTTCATCTGCAAAGCGAACATGTAAACTATCGGCATCTGCTTTAGAGTAAACGGCCACCGTTTTGATACCCATCTCTTTACACGTACGAATAACACGCAACGCAATTTCGCCACGATTGGCGACTAAAATCTTATTAAACATAGGCAAAGTTTAAGATGGGTCAATAACAAATAAGGGTTGATCAAATTCAACGGGTGATGAATCGTCAACTAAAATCTTTACAATTGTACCGCTTGTTTCGGCTTCAATTTCATTGAATAGTTTCATGGCTTCGATTACGCAAAGCGTATCGCCCTCGGCAACACGGTCACCCACTTCAACAAAATTGGGCTTATCTGGAGATGGTTTGCGATAAAAAGTTCCAATTATGGGAGATTTCACGGTATGTCCGTCTGTAGCTACATCAGCTGGTGCAGCAGGTGTTGATGGAGTAGCATGAGCGGCCACAACCTCTGGAGTTGGCGCAACTACTACTGGCGCAGCTTGTGGAATGGCTGCAACAGGAACTGCAGTTTCTCCTTTGTCTGTTTTGACCGTAATTTTAATATCGCCCATCTCAAGGCTTACCTCACTAGCGCCTGATTTGGCTACAAACTTTATCAAGTTTTGGATTTCTTTTAATTCCATGATCTATTGTTTTTAGGTGTTGTATGCCCACGTTAGGTAGGTAGCTCCCCAAGTGAAGCCACCGCCAAAGGCAGTAAATAATAATTTTTGGTTCTTTTTTAATTTGCTTTCGTAATCCCAAAGCAATAAAGGAAGTGTTGCCGCAGTGGTGTTCCCATAGCGTTCAATATTCACAAGCATTTGCCCGTAGTTTAAGTCTAAGTTTTTTGCAATGGCATCTAATATACGTTTGTTGGCTTGATGCGCCACCACATAGTCAATATCATTTTTGGTTAAATTATTTTGATCAAGTATTTGATTAATGGCAGATGACATATTGGAAACGGCAAATTTAAACACCGATCGCCCCTCTTGATGGAGGAAGTGTTTCCGTTCGTCCACCGTTTTGGAAGATGCGGGTAACATAGAACCGCCAGCTTCAATTTTTAAAAACGCCCTGCCTTTGCCGTCAACGCGAAGAACTTCATCTTGAAGCCCTAAACCTTCGTCGTTGGGTTCAAACAAAACAGCGCCTGCGCCATCACCAAAAATAACACAAGTACTACGGTCGGTATAGTCAATAATAGATGACATGGTATCTGCGCCAATAAGTAAAACCTTTTGATAACGCCCCGAAGAAATGTGTGCTGCAGCTGCAGACATTCCGTATAAAAACCCGGAACAAGCACCTTGCAAATCGTACGCAAAAGCATTTATTGCTCCAATTTCAGTTGCAACAAATGCAGCCGTTGAGGAAACAGGCATGTCTGGTGTAGCAGTGCTTACAATAACCAAATCTATAGCAGCAGGGTCAAGGTTTTTTTTCTGAATAAGTTCACGGGCTGCGGCAATGGCCATAAATGAAGTTCCAAGTGAGGTAGGTTTTAGAATACGTCTCTCTTTTATTCCTGTACGGGAAGTAATCCACTCATCGCTTGTATCCACCATTTGCTCCAAAGCGGCATTGGTGAGCACATGCTCAGGAACGTAGCCTCCAACGGCGGTTATGGCTGCAGTTTTTGTAGTCATAAAACCCGAATTGCACAAAAAGTACTTTTCTACAAATTTTGGCGAAAATTAGTAAAAATCAGCTCATTTTAAGCTAAAAACGCAAAAAAATTATAAAAAATAGACAAAAAAAGCGCCTTTTACGAAAGACGCTCATTATTTTTAAGAAGTCGAAAATATTAATCTTCCGTTTCTACCGAATTGTCAATTAAAACTTTTCCGCGGTAGTATAGCTTTCCTTCATGCCAATGGGCACGGTGATACAAGTGTGATTCACCGGTGGTGTTACATGTAGCAATTTGAGGTGCAACTGCCTTATAATGTGTGCGGCGCTTATCGCGACGCGTTTTGGATATTTTTCGTTTTGGATGTGCCATAACAGCTGTTTTAGTCTTTCTTTAATTTCTTTAACGCATCCCATCGGGGATCAATTTCTTCAGTTTCTTTAGTGCTTTCATTTGGATGCAACGCATCTAATCTGTCTAACAAATCAGAGTGTAAGCTTCCATTTTCGATACCGGGATGAACTCGTTTTTGTGGCACTGCTAACACAACAGTTTCAAAAATAGTTTGGGCAACATCAACCTGATGTGATCCATGTGGCAACACAAGTAACTCATCGTTTTCGTCGTTAAAGGTTTCTCCAAATTTCACCACCAACTCATGTTTAGGGTTAATGGGTAAATCAAACGGCTCGTTAGAAACATCACAACTGACATTTACAGTTCCAGAAATGGTAAAATGTAACTCCAACATGCTCGCCTTTTTGTTTAATTCAACCTTTGCATTCAACGCAGCAGCGTTAAACTCGGTATAGTCAAAAGCATCAAAGAACTTAGATGTAATGTCGAGCGAAAAATGATGAATTCCTTCTTTTAGTCCAGCAAATGCTAAGACAAAAGGAGCCAAAACATGTTTTGCATCGTTCATTACAGTCGGCAAATATATAAAATTTGGCGGTACAGCCTTGTATTTAGTTGTTCTTTTGACGCGTATTCCAAATGTCACATGCCATCTTAACGGCATTGGCAAACGAATGTTCCTTGGCAATGCCTTTGCCTGCAATATCAAAGGCTGTTCCGTGGTCTGGGGAAGTGCGCACAAATGGCAGCCCTGCAGTGATGTTAACTCCGTTACCAAAAGCAATGGTTTTAAATCCAACCAACCCTTGATCGTGATAACACGATAATACCGCATCAACGTTTTGGTAGCTTTTTTGTCCAAAAAAACCATCAGCAGCAAAAGGGCCAGAAATATCTATTTTTTCTTTTTGTAGCTTTTCAACACTTGGGCTTAAGATGTCATCATCCTCAGCACCAATAACACCTTGGTCGCCGGCATGTGGATTTAGTCCCAAAAGCGCAATTTTTGGAGTTAAACATCCAAAATCGTTTTTCAATGTATGAGCCAATTGAATTGTCTTTTCTTGAATTAGCTCAGAAGTAATGCGCGACGCTACCTCTGCCAAAGGGATATGATCGGTTAGTAGTGCAACACGAAGTTTTTGATGCGCTAAAATCATCAATGCCTTTCCGCCCCAGACCGAAGCTAAATAGTGCGTATGTCCAGCAAACGCAAACGCGTCGCTTTTGATAGCGGCTTTGTGAATGGGCGCCGTTACCAGCGCATTTGCTTCTTTTTGTTGTACAGCCATTGCAGCTGCCTGCAACGATTCAAAGGCAGCGGTTCCAGCAGCGGTGCTTTGCTTACCAAAGTCAATTTCAGGAGGTTTTTCCCAAACCGATTTCACATTCAAAACCCCCTTATTTGGAAGACCCTTTAGAAGTTGCAAAGGCACTTGAGTTCCAAAATGTGCTTGTTGTGCTTGCATAAAAGCAAGATCTGCATATACTACAGGAATACAGCGCTCAAAAAGGGTGTTGTCTTGAAATGCTTTTAATAGTATTTCAACACCCACCCCGTTTGGATCACCGACAGAAATGGCAACAATAGGAAGCGCAGACATTTTGTGTATTTTTGCTGCACAAAGGTACAGGATTCACCGTTTATGTTTACAGGAATAATTGAAACTATGGGCACTATCGAACGCATCGAAAAAGATGGCGGGAATGTGCACTACACACTTTCGAGTGAAATTACAAACGAATTAAAAATTGACCAAAGTTTGGCGCACAATGGTGTTTGCCTTACGGTTGTTGCCATTGATGGCGACCAATACACCGTTACCGCCATTCAAGAAACCTTAGACAAAACGGCACTTCAAAAATGGAACGTGGGGGATAAAATTAATTTAGAACGCGCCATGCGTTTGGGCGATAGGTTAGACGGACACTTGGTTCAAGGACACGTAGATGAGGTAGCCACATGTACGCACATTGAAGACCAAAACGGCAGTTGGTTGTTTCGTTTCGATTACAAAGAGAGCTCTAAAAATATTACCATTGAAAAAGGCTCTATTTGTGTAAATGGTACGAGCCTTACGGTAGTTGGCTCTGAGGCATATTCTTTTGGTGTTGCGATTATCCCTTATACCTATGAACACACCGTTTTTCACCAATTACAGCTTGGAGATTTGGTGAATATTGAATTTGATATGGTTGGTAAATACATAGCCAAGATGCGATAGCATAGCTAACAATTGTTTGTACCCCGCCCATTTTTTATATATTTACAGTACAAATCTTATTTATTATGAAACCTATTTATATACTTTACCCCTTTGTGGGCATGACTTTTTTAAGTGCTCAATCCTTAGTTATCAGCGAAGTAGAGTCCGATAGTCCCGGAACTGACGACGCTGAATTTATCGAGCTGTATTCCACAACCCCAAATACAAGTCTAGACGGTTATGTATTGGTCTTATTTAACGGTGGCGATGATGCAAGTTACGCCACCTATGATTTAGACGGACATAGCACCGACGCTAACGGATACTTTCTTATTGGAGATTCAGGTGTTACAGGAGTTAAGAAAGTCTTCTCTAGTTCCTCTTCGTCAAATATTCAAAATGGACCTGATGCCGTGGCATTATATCAAGCGAATGGCACAGACTTCCCTAGCGACACCAGTGTAACTACAACTAACTTGGTTGATGCAGTTGTTTATGACAACAATCACCCAGACGACACCGCCCTCTTGTCAGGGCTGGGTAAGACAACACAGTTTAATGAGGATGAGGGAGACAATGGCGCAATAAATTCTCTACAACTCCAAGCAGATGGTAGTTTTAAAGCGGGAACGCCCTCTCCAAATACAAGCAACCAGGTACTCAGTGTTATGGCATCAAAAGCCTCCACATTGCATATCTATCCTAACCCAGTTGTAAACACCCTTTTTATTGACGGATTAAATGAAGAGGCGGAGGTTTCCATATTTTCATTGACGGGTCAGCTTGTATTGCGTACACGCACAAATCATAGTGTAGATGTTTCGCGACTAGTTACGGGAGTTTATTTACTTGAAATAACACATAACGGGGAATCTACACAGCATAAGCTTATAAAGCATTAAAGGCTTATTTCATTTGATATAACCAGAGCGCTGGGTTTTGCGGTGTGGTATTTTGGAATAGACTAAATTGTAAGGCAGTTTTGCCCGTGTCTTTATTGGTGAAAATTTGCCCAATGGCTTGTTTCGCACTAAGCTTATCGCCTTTTTTAACATAGACCTTACTCAGGTTTTTATAACTGGTAATATAATTCCCATGTTGCACAAGTACAATGGGATTACTCCCTTTAAATTGTACAATATTTAACACCTTTCCTTCAAACACGCTGCGTGCTTCGGCTCCTTCGGGTACGGAAAGCGTTACCCCATTACTTTTAATGGTGGTTGTGCGTACTACGGGGTGGCGTTGTGTGCCAAATTTTTGAATAACAATCCCTTTTTCAACGGGCCATGGCAATCGCCCTTTGTTGGCAACAAAACTCGCAGCTAATGCTTTGGCTTCGGGGGTTAGTATAAAATTATTGGTTTTAGTACCCGCTTTTTTGTTCGATGCAGCAATAGCTTCTCTAATTAAGCGATTGATTTCTTTGTCAATAGCCGCTTGTTGCTGTTGTTTTTTCTTGATTTGAGATGCGTAGCTTTTTTCTTTCCGCTTAAGCTGTTGCATAAGTTTATTTTGTCGTGCACGCACGCTATCCAATGCTTTTTGTGCGTCTCTATTTTCGCGGATTAATCGCTCTTTATCTTTTCGTTGCACTACCAAATCGTTGGTGTATTGCTGTAATGTTTTGGTTTTTTCGGCAATTTGTTCCCCTTGTTGCTTGCGGTATGCGGCATACTGTTTCATATACGCCATACGTTTATATGCTTGCCAAAAACTTTCCGATGAAAGTAAAAACATCAATCGGTTTTGGGTAGATTGATTTTTACGTGCTGCAACGACCATTTCAGCATAGTCTTTTTTGAGTTGTATCAATTCGGTGCGCAGCTTTTCTATATTGCGTAGATTAAGCGTAATTTCTTGATTTAGTCGATTAATTTGACGGTTGGTGAGTCGTATGAGCGCATCTTGTCGGTCCATTTTGAGTTGTACCGTTTCTACCTCGGTAAGTACATTGGCGCGCTTTTTTGCACTCGATTTTAACAGTGCATTGATTTGTACAATTTCTTGTTGCAAACGTTTTTTTTGGGCTTCAAGCGTTGCTTTTTTATCTTGAGCCAAACCCAATACCGGAATAAGCATCAAAATCCAAAGCCACTTTTTCATTGTATAAAAATGGGTTTATATCCGTCCGGAATAGCAAACGGCATATTAACATTACCATTAAGTTGTACCTGTTTCACATTTAGCGTGAGTGTTGTAGCACCATTCTCGCCAAAAAGAGTTGCACTTAATTGCTCTGGAATCCATTGCCCATCCATTTTTTTGTAGGCGTCGTACAACACACTAATGGTTGTCTTATTTTCTTTAAGGCGTTGTTCAGTAAGTCGAAATTCAGCATCAAAAATAAACTTCAATTCCACACCTCTTTTGCGTAAGCTAAATACATAAGCATTTTTAGCAAATGATAGTTTTGCACGCTTAAAAGCGCGTGCATCTACAGGTTTTGCAGTGAGTAGATTTTCGATTATTTTATAATTAAGCGGAACACCCAACAGCTTTTTAAGTGCACGAAAATCTATTTGCGCATACTGCCGGTTTATTTTCTCATACCCCTGAAGTTGTTTGGGCGTAATAAAAACACGCGCTAGTGGCACGATGACACTTCCATTAATCCAGATACCTTCATCTTGTTTTAAGCGTGTGCTAACACTTATTTTTTGACGTTTTCCACTACGCTCAAGCACGGCTTGTCCGCGCCACTGTAAAGTTTTAAAATCGAGTGCGTTGGACGCAATTTTTTGTTGCACAATACGCGGTTTTATCGAATTGTCAACGGTTGCAGAAGAGGGAGCAGTTAGGCTTAATGATTTACATCCCACTACTAAAACCAATCCAATAAAAAGTAGTGCAAGCTTTTTCATCTGCTATTTTAATTCCGAGTAATCGCCAATGCTTATGTGCGTAAATGCGCCATTGTAGCGCACGTGGTTGCCAATCATTGACTCTTTGAGTGTTGCATTTTCAATGGCGCTATTCGATTGGATGATACTGTTTTCAATGGTGCTATCCGCAATTGTAGTGCCTCCACCAATTGACACATGCGGTCCCACGGTGCTGTTGGTTAGCGTTACACCGTCCGCAATGTAGCAAGGCGGAATAACGGTACTGTTGTTCAGGGTTATATCACCAACAAGTGGCTCCCCTTCAGCGGCAATAAAGTCCAGCATTTTAGCATTGGTTTCTATGGTGACTTTTGGGTTCCCACAATCCATCCAAGCGGTTACTTCGCCAGGGACAAAGCGTTTTCCGTTTTGCATCATACGCAAAATACCATCGTTGATTTGATACTCGCCACCACGAGTAAGCCCTTCATCTAAAACGCTTTGAAGCGCATCTTTGAGTACTTCAATTTCCTTAAAATAATAAATCCCAATGACTGCCAAGTCCGAAACAAATTCGGTAGGTTTTTCGATGAGTGCATTAATTGCAGCTGTTTTGTCCAGTTGCACTACGCCAAACTGCTCAGGGTGTTCTACTTTTTTCACCCAAATAACGCTATCGGCGTCCGGGTCAAGGTTTAAATCTGCACGAATAAGCGTATCAGCATAGGCCACTACTGCCGGGCCAGAAAGCGAAGGTGCAGCACACATCACCGCATGGCCGGTGCCCAACGGGACATCTTGACGGTAAATACTTGTTTTAGCGCCTAGACTGTCGGAGAGTTCGGTTAGTGCTTCCACGACCTCATCCCCAAAAAAGGCAGGATCACCAAGGACATAGGCAATTTCCGTTACGGGTTCTGGGAGTACTTTTGCAATATCGCGAACCAATCGATGTACAATGGGCATACCCGCTACGGGTACTAAAGGTTTAGGAACGGTTAGCGTATGCGGACGAAGGCGTGACCCTCGACCCGCCATAGGAACAATGATTTTCATATTATGCGGTACCTGTACTGCCAAAACCGCCCGCTCCGCGTTCAGTTTCGGTTAGTGATTTAACTTGTTGCCAATCGGTGCGTTCGTGTTTGGCAATGACCAACTGTGCTATTCGATCACCACTATTGATGGTAAACGGCTCGTTGGACAAATTTATAAGGATAACGCCAATTTCGCCTCTATAGTCTGCATCGATAGTACCTGGGGAATTAAGAACCGTAATGCCTTTTTTGAGCGCCAAGCCGCTTCGTGGGCGCACTTGCGCTTCTACTCCCACTGGAAGCTCCATAAAAAGCCCGGTTTTAATAAGCCCTCGCTCCATAGGTTGTAATGTTACGGGCGTATCCATGTGGGCACGGAGGTCCATACCTGCCGAAGCTAAGGTTTCATAACTGGGTAGTTCGTGTGGGGATTGGTTTACAATACGTATATTCATATGTACAAAAATAAGAAAAGCCCCTATCACACCACAATTTTAAATGTTATAGCATAAAGGAGATTTAGTTGCCCGCAAAAGGCGATCCAAAAATGCCTATAGCTAGCTCCATCCAAATAAGAACTAATAGAAGAATAAAAATAAATAGAAAAATGTTTCTTAAACGAAACAAGATTACCCGTTTAACGCCTCAGCACCGCCAACAATCTCTAAGATTTCGTTGGTAATAGCCGCCTGACGCGCTTTGTTGTACGTCAGTTTGAGTTGGTCACGCAGATCAGTAGCGTTATCGGTCGCTTTGTGCATGGCCGTCATACGTGCGCCGTGTTCACTGGCAAACGAATCGCGTAGCGCCTTAAACAATTGCATCTTTAATGCTTTTGGTAAAAGCGTATTAAAAATCTCTTCCTTTTCTGGCTCGTAGATATAATCCGTATCGCTTTGTGTTGCTGAAGCTTCAGCCACCAAAGGCAAAAACGGTTCAACGGTTACCAATTGCGTAGCTGCATTTTTAAATCGGTTATACACCAAATGCACTTCGTCGTACTGCTCGGCAACAAAACCGTCCATAAGTTCTTGTGCAAGATTGGCAGCATTTGCAAAGTTAAGGTCGTCAAATACGGCAACATTATGCCCTACCACATCAAACTCCTTGCTTAAAATATCATTCCCTTTTTTTCCAATGGTAAAAACGGTACTGTTTGTTTCCGAAGCAGCAGCACGCGCCTTTACTTCTTTGATGATATTGGAATTAAATCCGCCACAAAGCCCACGATTCGACGTAATAGCAACGTAAAGCACACGCTTAACTTCTCGAGATTGTGTATATGGATTTTCATCACCGTCTTGGTCGGCACCACTAAGGTTTTGCAATAATTCGGTTAGTTTGGCAGCGTATGGGCGCATGGCCGTAATGGCGTCTTGTGCTTTTTTCAGCTTTGCCGCCGATACCATTTTCATGGCACTGGTAATCTGCATCGTTGACGATACAGAACTAATCCTATTGCGTATTTCCTTGAGGTTTGCCATGGCTTATGCGTATTGACCAGCTAAATCTGTTGCTACTTTAGTTAGCGTTTCGATTACCTCGTCTGTCAGTTTACCTGATTTTAATGTGTCTAACACATCGCGGTGTTTCGCATTTAGCAACTCCAAATAGCTTTGTTCAAATTCTTTCACTTTGTTTACAGGAACTTGACGGAGCAAGTTTTTAGATCCAGCAAAAATGATAGCGACTTGATCTTCAACGGCAAACGGATCGTTTTGCGCTTGCTTAAGAATCTCCACGTTGCGTTTTCCTTTTTCAATCACATTCATGGTAGCTGCATCGAGGTCAGAACCAAACTTGGCAAAGGCTTCCAATTCACGGAACTGCGCCTGATCAAGTTTTAGCGTACCAGCCACCTTTTTCATGGATTTAATCTGTGCCGACCCACCTACACGCGATACCGAAATACCTACGTTAATCGCTGGACGAACACCCGAGTTAAACAAATCGGATTCTAAGAAGATCTGTCCATCTGTAATCGAAATTACGTTTGTTGGAATATAAGCAGATACGTCACCTGCTTGTGTTTCAATAATAGGTAGCGCTGTTAACGAACCACCGCCTTTTACTTTTGATTTTAGTCCTTCCGGCAAATCGTTCATTTGTTTGGCAATGCCGTCATCAGCAATCACTTTTGCAGCACGTTCTAACAAGCGCGAGTGCAAATAGAAAACATCACCAGGATAAGCCTCACGTCCCGGTGGACGACGAAGCAATAAGGATACCTCGCGGTATGCCACGGCTTGTTTAGATAAATCATCATAAATAATCAACGCTGGACGACCTGTATCGCGGAAATATTCTCCTATAGCTGCTCCTGCAAACGGAGCATATACTTGCATTGGCGCAGGGTCAGAAGCATTTGCCGCAACAACAGTTGTGTATGCCATGGCGCCTTTTTCTTGAAGCGTATTTGCAATGGCTGCTACCGTAGAAGCTTTTTGGCCTATGGCCACATAGATACAATAAACAGGCTCGCCTGCATCGTAAAATTCTTTTTGGTTTAGGATGGTGTCAATACAGACGGTTGTTTTCCCTGTTTGGCGGTCACCAATAACCAACTCACGTTGTCCACGACCTACAGGAATCATCGCATCGATAGATTTGATACCTGTTTGTAAAGGTTCGTTTACGGGTTGGCGGTAAATTACTCCTGGCGCTTTACGCTCTAATGGCATTTCTATCGTTTCGCCTTCAATTGGTCCTTTTCCATCAATTGGAACACCAAGTGTGTTAACTACACGTCCTACTACACCTTCACCAACATTAATCGACGCAATGCGTTGGGTGCGTTTTACGGTATCGCCTTCTTTGATGCCTTTTGATGGGCCTAAAAGTACGACCCCAACATTGTCCTCTTCAAGGTTAAGGACAATGCCTTCAAGACCTGAATCAAAGGAAACGAGTTCGCCGTATTGTGCATTGGCAAGCCCGTAAACACGAGCGATACCATCACCTACTTGTAGAACCGATCCCACTTCGTCTAAAGAGACGCTGCTGTCAAATCCTGTTAATTGCTGTTTTAATATCGCGGATACTTCCGCAGCTTTTACTTCTGCCATGATATTGCGTTTGAACGTAAGTTTTGTTTTAATGTATTCAGTTGATGTGCCACACTAGCATTGAGCTGTATGTCATCAAGCCTAATGATAAACCCACCAATAATTTCTGGGTCAACTTTGTTGACGAGGGTCACTTTCTTGTCGGTAAGCGTAGCGACTTTCGCCAAAATTTCTTTTTCTAGGTCTGGGGAAATGGGCACCGCTGTTGTGGCTACAGCCTCAACAAGTCCCAAGTGCTCGTGGTATAGCTCCTTTACCTTTAGGGCGATACCATCAAGGTTGTGCGCTCGATTGTTTTCTGCTACTAAGCGTAATAGGTTTTTAGCGGCATCACTGCATTGTGCAAAAACGGCTTGAAGAGCATTGTGCTTTAAGTCAGTGCTTATCACAGGACTTTGCAAAACGGCTTCCAAGTCACGGTTGTTTTGTACGGTATCGTACACCACTTCCATGTCTTTGGCCAAAGCGTCCAATTGACCATCTTCAATGGCCTTTTGTACGGCTGCTTTCGCATATCGCAATGCTGCTCGAGTACCTATCATGCTTTAAGATCTACCTCTTTAAGTAGTTTTTGAACCAATTCGGCTTGCTTTTTGTCTGATGAAAGTTGTTCTTTCGTCAAACTTTCAGCAATTTGAAGTGATAAATCAGCCACTTCGTTTTTAAGCGATGTAATGGCTATTTGTTTTTCACTTTCGATCGCTTCTTTGGCTTGCTTAAGAAGTTGCTCAGATTGTGCCTTTGCTTCTTCTTTGGCATCGTCAATCATTTTTTGACGAAGCTCTCGCGCTTCTTTAAGCAATCCGTCACGTTCTGCACGCGCTTCTTTTAAGATTCGCTGGTTGTCTGATTGAAGATTTTGCATCTCTTGACGCGCCTCTTCAGCCGACTCCATTGCGGAACGGATGCCTTCTTCTCTTTCGTTGATGGTGTTTAGGATGGGTTTCCATGCAAATTTGCGCAGCAATAAAATAAGTGCTGTCACAATAACAGTTTGCCATATAAACAAACCAAACGAAAATTCGCCTAATAATTTTTCCATACGCTTATATTTCAGCAAGATAAACGGCAGCCTGGCTACCGTTTATCGTGTGATGTTATTGATTATACAGCAAATAATGCAGCAAATCCGATCCCTTCAATAAGAGCGGCTGCAATCAACATTGCTGTTTGAATTTTCCCGTATGCTTCTGGTTGACGAGCAATAGCCTCCATAGCAGAGCTACCGATTTTACCGATTCCCATACCAACGCCGATTACGACGAGTCCTGCACCTACGATTAATGGAATTTCCATGTGTGTGTATTTAATTGTTAATAATTGTTTTTAATGCGCTTCATCATGATGTTCTTCAACGGCAAACCCAAAATAGAGTGCCGATAACATGGTAAAAATATAAGCCTGTAATAAGGCTACTAATAATTCGATTATTGAAATAGCAAAAGCTAAAGCAAATGATAAACTTGTTCCTAACCAATTGTTAAAAATAAACATAAGCCCGATAAGACTCATCAATACAATGTGGCCTGCTTGCATGTTAGCATACAAACGAATAAGCAACGAAAAGGGCTTAATAATAACACCTAATAGTTCGATTGGAATAAGTGCTATTTTCATAAGCACAGGAACACCTGGCATCCAAAAAATGTGTGCCCAATAGTTTTTGTTTGCCGTAAGGTTGGTCAGTAAAAACGTAATCAGTGCCAATCCAAAAGTTACCGCGATATTTCCTGTGACGTTAATTCCTAGCGGTGTAAGTCCTAGTAGGTTTAAAAACCATATAAAGAAAAACACGGTGAGCAAGAAGCTCATATATCGTCCGTGGTGCTTTTTACCAATATTAGGAATGGCGATATCATCACGAACATATAAAATAATGGGTTCAAAAAATCGACCTATTCCAGCTGCAATATTGCCGTTTTTACTGTAAGAACGCGCCAACGATCGGAATAAAAAGAACATTAATAAGGCCGTTAATAACATTGTCAATACACTTTTTGTGATGGACAAGTCTAATGGTTTTTCGTTTGTAGGGTGATGCGCTTCGTCATAGGTAATGGTTCCAGCGGCATCTGTTTTATAAATTTTTCCGTGATCGAGCTTGTAGAAATTACTTCCTTTTTGAACAACTGCTTTTCCATGTTTAAACTTCGCAGAGGAGAAAATATGTAAGCCTTTATCCCATATTATAATGGGTAAACCAACATATCCTACATAATGTTTTTTACCATCTTCTTTGTAAGACCCTAAATAAAAGTCGTGCGAATCTTTTAAGTGGTGTTGGATGTAGGCTTTTATTTCGTCTTTGACAGAACCTTCTTTTTCCTTTTCTTTTAAAGGAGCGTTAGCAAAAGCGGTAGCTGCTAATAGAAGTGCAAAAAGGGCGGTAAAAATTCGTTTCAAATGTTTTGAATTAGACGCAACTTGCTGTTGAGATTAAAACGCTGCAAATGTACACTTTTACCAATAAGAAAAAAAAGTAAATGGTATGAAAATCACACAGAACTTTTGGGTGCTTGATTTAATATTTTGGACAATGTCGCAATTTCCCAAATGAGACAAATGGCATAGGGAATAAAAAGATGTAAAAACGCCTGTTTGGAATCTTGTAGAGCGGCTGATTCGTTTGCTAAGAAAAGCCCATAAAGCACACCAAACTTTATAAAACTACCCAACAGAAACACAAAACCCTCTACTTGTGATTTCATCCAATACGCAAATCGAATCATAGCATACCCAGCAATAGCCATGATAAAGTTAACTGCATAAAGTTGAACAAGGGTTGTTGTATTAAAAGCATAATTCAAATTTAGTATAGTGAATAAATGAACACTACCAATAATAAGAACCAAGGCCATGAGTTGGCCTAAATGCCAAAGCGATTGCTTCACGAATTAAAACGTTCTAAGTATTTAATAAGCCAGTATATATTCAAAAACAACACGAGCATTAAAATGATGAGGGTAAAAGTTTTACCGGTTTCCCAATGTGCGTCAAGTGCTTTGCCAGCACGGGAAGCCAAATAGAGCGAAACGCCCATTTGAATGGCTACTCCAGAAAGGACCGCCCAAGCTTTAGGCCGTTTTTTCGGATTTTTTGGGCTCTTCATCTATAATAGACTTTACTGCAGCAGATTTCATACTACATTGTGCATTAAGCGTTGCGCCAGATTCTACGGCTAGTTTGCCTATTGTAATTTGACCTTCAATGATTCCATCAGACTTTATGGTAAGCAAACCATCAACAAATAATTTGCCATTAAAGTTCCCCATGATGTCTGCATAACCACAATGAACTTCCCCTTGCACACTTCCTTCCTTACCTACAACAACACGCCCCGAAGTATTAATTTTTCCTTCAAGCGTTCCATCGATACGGAAATCTGATTTTGATTCAATTTCACCAATGATACGCGTGTTAGGCTCAATAAAATTGATTTTTACTGCGTTTTTATTTGAGTCCATATTTTTTTGCTTTTTTTCTGAAAACATTTCTTAATTCTTCTCCAATTGTTCAAAGCGTTTGCTTACTAACGCATTCCTATAATTGGACGCCAAAACTACAATATTTTTGGTTTCCATCAAACGTGGGTTGCTCGCTTTCATGAGGTTACGGGTTTCACCTGCACTTAACTCAGATCGAAATCCATGGATGACCAAGGTTTCTGTATTACGGTCAAAAACATCTAATGAAACCTGTAAGCGCTTGTCAATTCCTTGCGCTTTAATCCAAGTTTCAATCCACAATAGGTCTTGTTCAGATTGTTTGCGGTCTTCAGGAGTGCGTAAAAACACCAGTTTGGCTTTTTCATTATCTCCGGGTGTAAGATCGTTATACACCTCAAAACCCGCTAACTGTGCTTTTGCTTTTGATGCGCTTTCGGTTTTTGGATAGGTTTGCATCAGAAAGGTTAATGCTTCTTTGTATGCATCAAGACCATCTAATCTGCCAATAGAAATGGCGCGTAACATGGCCCATTCTGCTTGTAGTGTTTTGTCGGTCAAAAATGGAATCTGTTGGTCGCTTTTGGCAATTACTGCAGCGTAATCTTGCTTAGCTAACAGTTCTTTGGCACGCATCAATACAGCTGTATTTTGCTCTTTGGTTTGTGCTAAGGCTGTTGGGTTTTGAATTATTTTGGCGTAGTCGCTTTGTGGATAGTCAGTTAAAATTTGATTGCTGTATATGCGTTGCGCCACAGCGTTGTCTGCATGTAATTTATACAAGTGATACAAGGTTGGTGGAAGATAGCGTTCATTGGGGTTTGCAGACAAAAGCGAGGTAAATCTTTCAATAGCAGTTTGCGTTACCCCGTACTGTTCTTTATATGCCAATCCGGCTTGAAAATAAGCTTCGTGCTGCAGCTGCTTGATGCTGTCTGCGGCTTCAGGTGGTGGAATTTGTGTTAAGTATGTTTGCGGATTATAGGCAGGGTTTTCTTCCTTTTCTGTGCTTTCTACTTCGGGGTTGGTCTGTGCCATAAGTCCAGTTGAAGTAGGCGCCGCATACTTCCAATTGTCTGATAAAGTGACGTTTGCCCAATCACGTTGAAAATCAAGTTTTCCTTTTTCTAGCTGTCGGCTGTTATAGAAATAGAAACTTCCCATAAGTAAAGCAGTACTTGCGTCTTGTGCAGCATCTTTGGCCTTCGCATCCTTTGCTTTAAGCTGATTGATGTAATTGTCCACGAGTTGTTTTTGCTCTTCAGCAGGCATGTTCATCAAACGCAATAAACTATCTGAAGAGACAATGGTTTTTTCGTAGGTAATGATGTCGTCTAACTTTCCTCGTTGACGCTTGAGTTTTCGGTGTCGTCTGGTGTTATCATCTAAATTTTGAAGGGTGCTATCTAGATAGGCCCCTGCAGTAACAAACGCCAATTGGTCTATACGATTACTGGCCAATTGCTCATAAATAAGCGATTTTAAGTAACGGTCTTGGGTGTTTGTTTGTAAGGATGATTTTAGCTCTTTTTCCCCGCGTAATGTGTCTTGTCCTTTCAATAAATAGACCCCGTAGAAGTAATGGATTTTATCTCTAAACCTGCGGTCTTCATCGCTTCTTAACAGCTTTTTGTAAGCCAGCAATGTATTTTCGTCTTTAGGGAGGTTATTTTTCAGTTGTGCTAGGCGAGCATGAATCCACAGTTCACGGGGGATACGACGGTTTAAATCCATGACTTGTTGGTAGGCAATAATCGCTGAGTCGGCGTATTCTAAATCTTCGTATAGCTGCCCTAGCAGATAGGCGTATCGACCTCTTTTGGAAGTTGATTCTTCAGTGGCTAATGCGCGCCTTAGCGGTTGTGTAGCCAAGGTATCTTTTTCTTCTCTTAACCGCGCATCGGCAAGTGCTGATTGCGCAAGGGCATATTGTTGGGTAGTAAGATTTCCCGATTGCGCAATGTTCGTAAATTCACGCGCTGCCCTTGCTTCTTGCCCCATCTCCAAATAGCATTTTGCACGCCATAGCTCGGCTTCGATCGCCTCATTGGAGTCTCCCATATTTTTGACCAGATAAGTAAACGCCTCAACGGCTTGCAAGTAGCTGCCGTTAAAATAGCGCGCTTTACCCAAAAGTAAATAGGCTTTCGCAATTTGCTTATTGCGTTGTTCTCCGTCAATAAGCATGGAGTGTTTCTGAACAGTGAGCGTTGCTTTTTCTTCTGCTCTGTCAAAAAATTGATTGCTGTTTTTTTCTTCACTAAAGATATCGGGTAGTTGGTATGGATCAACGGAAAGGCGCAACCAATAATTATCTTGATAGTTTTGTGTGATGTCAAGGGTGCCGTAGCGCAGTGCTTCTTGCCCGTTAAATAGCGGATTAAATTTTGAAGTAGTACTGTGATAAGCCCTGTTTATAGCGCCATTTTTTTTGGTAGAGCAGGCACCTATTAACAAAATTAACCCGAAAAAAAGAAGTGTTCTTTTCATGCTATAAACCTATGATAAAAACTGAAAAAACACGGCTTTAGTATGTACATTTTATAGCTGCTCTCTAAAAAAGGCTTCTAATTCTTGAAGCGTACCTGTTGAGGTCTTTTCGTCACGTACTACTTTTCCTTTGTGAAGTACTACAATACGGTCACAAACTTCGGTAACGTGCTGCAAATCGTGGCTTGAAATCAAAAATGTTTTTCCCGTGGCACTGGCTTCTTCTTTTAATAAATTTTTAAGCCTTATTTGTGTGGTTGGGTCTAAATTGGCAAAAGGTTCGTCTAAAATAACCAAGGGCGTATTGGAAAGAAGTGATCCTACTATGCCTACCTTTTTTTGATTCCCCTTAGATAAATCACGGATATATTTTTTTTGTCCCAGTACTTCACCGTGAAAAAAATCGGAGTATTGTTTAAGCGAAGTATCAACTTCTTCTTTTTTCAAGCCACGTAAACCTCCAATAAAAATAAAGTATTCTTCGGGGGTGAGGTAGCCAATAAGGAAATGTTCATCTAAAAAGGCCGCGGTATGGATTTTCCAATCCTCGCTTTTTTGCACCACAACATTGTTGTTGGTTACTGTTCCTGTAGTTGGTGCAATGAGATCTAACATCAAACTAAAAAGTGTGGTTTTTCCAGCACCGTTGTTGCCCACAAGCCCAAAGGTTTGGCCAGTAGGAATGTGAAGTTGCTCAATGTCAAGCACGGTTTGCTCGCCATAGGTTTTGGAAAGTGAAGTAATATCAATCATGTGTTCTTTTGTTTATAGGCTTGCAGCGTTTTGTGTTTTTCCTCTTGATATATTTTTTCTATCCAACCAAAAACCAAGTTTCGGAAGGCAAATCCCAATATACCTACAAGGGCAACCAGTATAAGACCAAAGGATTTGCTATGTATGAGTACGCCCACATAATACACAAACATGGGTACTATAATTTTCGGGATGCTTAGTAAAATGGTTTTTAGATTAAACGATCGTTTATCGCCAAATGCTTTGTTATTAGCGGTAAGGTCTATTGGAACACGGGTATAAGCCCCCGAAAGCAGCACCAAATATGCATTTATACCCAAGTTATAGACGCCCCCTGCCAAAATAGCGAGGTACATTTCCCAGCCAAAAAACACATAAAAACTTGATAAGACCATGCCTATTAAAGTGCCTACAACGACCAGCCACCATTTGGACGTCAGGTATTCTTTATATGCAATATTTTGACTCATCATAAGGGGGTAGTAGCTACTGTCCCAACTGGGTACATATTGCCCAAAACCAAACAAAAAACCACCGCTTACAAAAATCCCTACGAATACTGTCATCGCCGACCCTTTATAGATGTCGCTCATAAAAATAAGCCCATAAAACAAAAAGCCAACACCCATCCAAACCGCCATGCGTGCTCGTTTATTTCGGATAATCAGTCGGATATCGTTTCTTAAGAAAATCGCCATTCTGCCAAACCGGTCTAACCAGTCGAGATCCGCCCCGCGATGTGTTTCCGCTTTAGGCTGAATGGTTTCCCCATCCAACATCAATTTATTTTTAAAGTGGGTAAAGCTCCATTGATAGGTTAACCCCAATAACACAAGAGGAATTATACAAAAAAACGGTTGGTGGTAGGCTGCCATAAAAATGGGCGCAGTCCATGCAGTAAGGTCAAAAATCTCGAAATATTGTAAGGCAAAAAGGCCTAATAGCAATACCGCAACTTGAATAAGAATACGGTCAACGCTATTGAGCATGATGTTTAAGAAATTGGTTGTTAAGATGATGCTTCCAATGGCAATCCACCAGCCTATGACACCAAGTAAATTGTAGTCTTGTTGGATTAGAATAATGCCAAAGGGCACAAAAAAGAAGAGGTTGCTGATATTATAAAAACTGAATACTGTTTTGAGTAAACCAAATCGAACAATTCTTTTTTTAGAAATGGGCAATACCAGTAAGGGTTGGATGTGTACGATAGGCATTTTTTGGAGAAAGTAGCGGAGTACGATCCAAAAGGCAAAGGCGTAAAGCAAATATCCGCTAACGATAGGCAATGGATCTTCACCAAGTTCTTCTTGTACTCCCCAAAAAGCCACAAAGGCAAGACTGGCGAATATCGCCGCAAAGTATATCCACGCGAAGCCCAACAGGATTTTCTGCGCCAAGCCTGTAGCAAAGCCCGCACCGCGAGTAAAAGACTTCCATTGTAAATACAAAAAACGCTGCAGCATGGTGAGTTGTTAAGCTAACAAATATAAATTTTTTTTAAGCTAGTCTAACCCAACACTTCCAGCGCCAACTCAATAACCGCTTTAGGCGCAATACTGCGCATGGCATCTTGGTAGCCTTTTACCTTTTTGTTGCCATAAACGGAGGTGGGCAACAATGGATATTCGGTAAAGTTGGGCGTAAGGCTGTTTTTTTTTGGCTGCCCAAACGGTACAAACCCCAAACACGGATGCGTATTGCCCCAAAGGCTCAAAACAGGCACATTGTAGTTTGCTGCCAAATGTCCGTTTGCGGAATCCATTGAAATCATTAGGTCGAGTTGAGCAATAAGTCGCAATTCAGCTGCAAACGCATAGACACCAGTAGCATTGGCTACATGTTTGTAGGCATTTGCCCAAATGTTCAATTGTGTATATTCTTCTTTTCCAAAACCAAACAAAATAACTTGATGCTCTTGCTGTAAAAATGCTACTACTTGTTGCATGAGGTCTAGTGGATATTGTTTGTTTGTGTGCGCGGCAAAGGGCGCAATCCCAATCCACTTGCGATTTTCGTCTAATGATAAAGCCTCTGTATTTGGGCAAATGGGTCTTGGCGGAAATTCGTGTGCACTCAAAGACAACGGAAAGCCTAGCTTTTCAAACACTTGCGCATAGCGGTGCACTTGCGGCAGTAGCGGCACTAAGGTTTTGGGTTTTAGACGTGTAAGGCGTTTTTTTTCTGCCCTGCCTTTGTTTATATGGGCTTGTTTTATCCAAAACAATGGACGAAAATATAGCATCAATAGTTGTGTGCGTAACACTTGATGGAGGTCTGCAAGGGCGGTTGGACGCCGTTTTTTTAGGGTTTTAAATAGACTATATAATCCTACAATTCCTTTGTGCTCGCCCTTAAAATCGGGGGTGAAAAACTGCACGTTAGGCAATGTCTCAAAAAGTGGTACAAAACGTTTTCGGGTGACTATAGTAAGCTGAAGTTCGGGATAGGTTTGTAACAAGCAGCGCAATACGGGAACACACATGGCTACATCGCCAAGTGCAGAAAAACGAAACACCAAAATGTGTTTGCTTTTCATTAAGAATTTTTTTGGTACAAGACTGGGTTAAGTGACTCGTCGTTATACATTTTCATTTGCTTGTATTCCTTCATGTATTTTCGGCCTTGGGCCATATCTGCTAATAGTTGGTCTATGGCGGTGGACAAATCTGTTTTTTGTTCCAATAACACAGCGAGTTTTTTGGTACAAGCGGCACGGTGCTCTTCTGATGCAGAAACGCGATTGGCTTCCTCTTGCATGTGATAAATTTTAAGCGCTAAAATGGATAGTCGGTCGATGGCCCATGCAGGACTTTCGGTGTTTATGGTGGCATCGGGAAGGGTAGAAACTTCTTTAAACTGTTTTAAAAAATAGCTGTCAATATATTCAACGGTATCGGTGCGGTCTTGGTTTGACGCATCTATCTTACGTTTGAGTTCCAAGGCAGCAACTGGGTCAATATTGGGTTCGCGAATCAAATCTTCAAAATGCCATTGCACGGTATCAATCCAATTTTTACGGTACAATAAATGATCAAGAGTTTGAGCATCAAAAGGGTTTTCAAATGGTTGGTCCACCATATCCAAAACGTGATAGGTGTGAATACTCTGCTCAAAAATAGCGAATGCTGCTGCGCTTGTCATGGGTAAATTTTTGTCAAAGATAGGTCAAAATCCAAAAGCCGATGAAACTTGCACCACATCCATTTTAGCTGTATTTTTGACACGCAAAACCAAGATTATGAAATCCATTTTTGAAGCCATAGCCTACCTATTTGAAGAAGTTCTTTTTATTCCACTAAACATGCTACGTGAGTTAGAGCTTACGAGCTGGTTTTTTGCCAATGCCTTTAACTGGCTGTTTTTGCTTGTTGGTTTTGCAGGTTTATTTTACTGGTTGGGCCAGTTAAAGAAATTTAACGCCAACAACGAAGAAGACCGCGACTCTACCTCGCATTCGTTTCTATAAATCGAAACCTAAATCTTTTCTGAAATACATGCCCTCAAACGCTACGTTTGTAAGGTTTGCATAGGCTGATGTTAGCGCATCGTGCACATCCGTTCCAAAACCTGTAGATGCCAACACGCGTCCGCCGTTGGTTACCAATTTTCCGTCTAGTCGTGTTGTCCCTGCATGAAAGATTAAGGCATCGGTTGGAATGCCAGTAATTTCTTTCCCTTTTTCATAGGCTTCTGGATAGCCTCCTGAAACACCCACTACCGTAGCAGCAGCTTCTGAACTTATTTGTATGGATATTTTATCAAGACGTTTTTCGGCAGTAGCAGCTAATAATTCCACCATATCGTTTTCGATACGGGGCAATACCACTTGCGTTTCGGGATCGCCCATACGGACGTTGTATTCAATCACAAAGGGGTCATCGCCCACGCGAATGAGTCCAATAAACACAAAACCTACAAAATCGATCTTGTCTTTTTTAAGCCCCTCGAGTGTGGGTTGTATGATGCGTTCGTCAATTTTTTGCTTAAACACATCATCGTTAAAGGGCACAGGCGATACAGCGCCCATTCCTCCGGTGTTTAATCCAGTATCCCCTTCGCCAATGCGTTTGTAGTCTTTGGCAAACGGAAAGGTTACATGGCCTTTGCCGTCGGTAAGGACAAAACAGGAAAGTTCAATCCCATCTAAAAACCCCTCAATAACGACCTGCTCACTTGCTGCTCCAAATTTTTTGTTTGCCAACATATCTGTTAGCGCCGCTTTGGCTTCTTCTACATCTTTAATAATCAACACGCCTTTTCCTGCTGCAAGGCCGTCGGCCTTAAGCACATAGGGTGCAGGAATGGTTTCCAAATAGGCCAGTCCTGCTGAAAGGGTATCGGCAGTAAATTGTTTGTAAGGAGCCGTGGGAATATTGTGACGTTCCATAAAGGCTTTTGCGTAAGCCTTGCTTCCTTCCAATTGTGCTGCTTCTTGCTTTGGACCTATTACGGGAATATGATTTAAGGTTGGATGCGCTGCAATAAAATCGTGGATTCCTGCTACTAGCGGTGCTTCTGGGCCTACCACAATAAGGTCAATTTTGTTTTCGCTTACCGCTTCTGCAACGGCATCAAAATCGGTTGGGCTGATGGGTAAATTGGTGCCTAAGGCTGCGGTACCCGCATTTCCGGGCGCGATAAACAATGTGGGATGTTGCGGACTTTGCGATAGCTTCCAACAAAAGGTATGCTCTCTGCCGCCATTGCCTAAAATAAGTATGTTCATGGAAACGTTTTGGCAAAAATAGGAAAAGGGAAGGGATTAAAAATGTTTTTCGGCTAACGTATCAAACATTGCATTACTTTTGCAAAATTATATGACAGACTTTTCATCATTGGGTATTGAGCCCATGCTTCTAGAAGCCATTGAAGCGTTGGGTTTTCAAACACCTACCGAAATTCAACAACAAGCCATTCCGATTTTACTCACTCAAGAGAAGGATATGGTAGCCTTAGCGCAAACAGGAACCGGTAAAACGGCCGCCTTTGGCATTCCCATGCTGCAACGCATTGACGCCAACAGTAGAATTACACAAGGCCTTGTGATTGCGCCAACGCGAGAACTTTGTTTGCAAATAAGTAAAGAGTTAACCAAATACGCCTCGCATAAAAAGGGGCTGCACATCGTTCCAATTTATGGTGGTGCAAGCATCAACGATCAGGCGAAAGCCGTCAAAAAAGGAGCGCAAGTCTTGGTTGCTACTCCTGGGCGTATGCAAGATATGATGCGCCGAAAAATGATTGACATCTCTGCCATTGAGTACTGTGTATTGGATGAGGCAGATGAAATGCTCAATATGGGGTTCAAAGAAGATATTACCAATATTTTAGCCCACACGCCAAATGATAAACTCACCTGGTTATTCTCGGCAACGATGCCAAAAGAAGTAGCGAATATTGCCAAGGACTTTATGCACAAGCCTGCTGAAGTTACCGTGGGCACCAAAAACGCGGCTTCTAACAACATTCAGCACGAGTATTATGTGGTGGCGGGACGCGAGCGTTACAGTGCGCTAAAACGACTTTCAGACACACATCCCGACATCTATTCCATTGTATTTTGTAGAACCAAACGGGATACGCAACGCGTAGCCGAAAAGCTTATTGAAGATGGTTATAACGCAGGTGCTTTACATGGCGATTTAAGTCAAAATCAGCGCGATATGGTCATGAAGTCTTTTCGTGCAAAACAAATAAAAACATTGGTGGCAACGGATGTTGCCGCAAGAGGCATTGACGTGGATAACATCACCCATGTTATTCACTACCAACTTCCAGATGAAATAGAAACCTATACGCACCGAAGTGGACGTACAGGTCGTGCAAACAGTCAGGGAACCTCCATGATTATCATGACCAAAGGGGAGATTGCCAAAATCCGTAAACTGGAACGCATCATTAATGCCAAGATTTCTTCGGCATCGCTTCCAGATGTTTCGGATATTCTAACAAAGCAATTGCAGTATTTGGCTCAACAGATAAAAGCCACGGACGCACACCCAGAAATTGAAACCTATCTCCCGGAAGTAAATCAAATTTTAGCCGACTTTTCGAAAGACGAATTGGTGCAACGCCTGATGTCTGTGGAGTTTACCAGATTACATTCGTACTATCAGAAAAAATCCAATGCGATGACTCCGCAATCCACCGATGATTCTGGCAGGCCAGCAAAAGCAAAAGACACGCGATACACCATAAATATTGGCAGTAGAGACGATTACGATTGGAAAAGCTTAAAAGCATTCTTGAACGATTTCTTATCGATGAACCCCGGCGATATCTACCATGTAGACGTGACGGACAACCTGTCGTATTTTAATACATCAACAGATAAAAAAGAGGCTGTTTTAGCAGCATTTGAAAATTTTGCCATGGACGGCCGTTCTATAAACGTGCGTGTTACGCAAAAAAGAGGGCAGCATTTGGATGGGAAACAAGCCTTTGGAGGACGCTCTGGAAAAGGCCGTTCAAAAGGCCGCGACCGCGGGGACTTTAGCCGCTTTTCAAAAAATAAAAAGAATAAAAAACGCGGAAGGCGATAGCCGTAAAAATGGGTTGCGTGTTCACGTGCCGCCTGTTTGCAGAATCAAATACATCCTATAGTTTTTGTATATTTGGGATATAAGTTGCAAACTACTATGCGTACTGCTGAATTAAAAAATATTATAGATGCTTCATTAAAGACGAACGATGCTTCTCTTTTTAAGCGGATAGTAGAAGTTATTGAAAACTATAACAACGATAATAGTCCCTCTACCTTAACCTTATCGCAAAAGAAAGCACTCGATCAAATTGCTGAGCGTTATGAATCTGGTGAAGGCACTGCCTATTCTTGGGAAGAAATCAAGCAAGAATTAAGTGCTAATCATGACCTACAGCCTTAATATAACCCAAGAAGCCAAAGAAAAAATAATTCAAGTTTTCTTATGGTATGAGCAAAAAGGAGAGGGGTTAGGATCTCGCTTTGTTTTTGAGCTTGACGCAATGTTTAAATACATCAAAGCCTATCCGTATCACTTTCAAGTGAAATACAAAAATTTTAGAGAAGCTGTTTTAAAGGTTTTCCCTTACGTCATTGTGTATGGCATTATTCAAAATGAGGTAGTTATTTATATCGTATTTCCAACAAAAGACAATCCTACTAAGAAGCCATAATTCATATGCCCAACCGCTGGATCAGGGCTGTGTCTTGTGCCTTTTATTAAGTTTTCTTTGGCACGAGAGACAGCCCTGCTCGCAGCAGGCAAGTTCGCGCCCGCCTGAACTTCGGGCAGGCCAGCGGGGGGAATAAAAAACGCGGAAGGCGATAGCCGTAAGAATGGGTTGCGTCCTGTGCCCCATAATCGTGGCAATTCCTATTAAAAAAAACTGTGGTTTTGTGTGGCATTAGTAGGTGTTTAGGGTACTTAAAGATACAAACTTATTTAAGATAGATATGCGTCACAGATGCGCACCAGCGTATTTTACAGGGAAAAGAGCTACAGAAAGGCCTTAAACAAATCCTTAAATCACATAGCCATACACCATCACAAAATGACAGGCGGCACCGCCCAAGACAAACAGATGCCAGATAAAATGGTTGTAGGGAATGCGTTCTACGGCATAGAACACCACGCCAACGGTATAGGCTACACCGCCGGCCATCAGCCATGCCAATCCTTTGGGGTCTAAGGCTGCGGTAAGTTCGCCATAGGGGATAATGGCCAGCCAGCCCATAGCGAGGTATAAAAAGGTGGAAAAGCGTTCAAACTT
>CBFHOG010000002.1:0-182260 GCA_965657545.1 Flavobacteriaceae bacterium
TGGACTTACGGAAGAAAGTTTACTCCCACAACAAGCGCGTGAGGTGGGAATCAAACTCAGTGACTTGTTTACAGATATGATTTATAGCTGTCTAAAAAATAATACCTTTGAGGTATGAAACGCGCATTATTTCCAGGCTCATTTGACCCGTTTACTGTTGGGCACTTAGATATTATAGAGCGAGGGATCAAAATATTTGATGAAATCGTTGTAGGAATTGGCATCAATAGCGAAAAAAAATACATGTTTTCGTTAGAAGAACGCTTGGCATTTATCGAAGCCTGTTTTGAGAATGAATCACGGGTTCGCGTATCAACTTACGAAGGTCTCACCATTAATTTTTGCAAGGAAATTGACGCGGATTTTATTTTGCGTGGCGTTCGAAACAATGGAGATTTTGAATTTGAAAAAGCAATTGCCAGAACCAATCGGCATATGTCCAAAATTGAAACCGTTTTCTTACTCACCTCAGCAGAAACATCCTATATCAGCAGTAGTATCGTGAGAGAAATTATTCGAAACAATGGAGATTACAGCACCTTTATTCCTCCCCAAATAAAAATCTAAACAGCTTTGCTTTATCAAACAAATAGGAAATATTCGGATAGGTATTTTCCAATGCTTTTCGCACCTTTTTTTTATCCTTCCAAACCGCTTTAGTGATACCTTCTTTGGTTTCAGGAACCAAAACTCCTTCGTGTTTAGATGTCATATGAAACCAGTGGGATTCTTTTAATTGGTAGCGGTTATTACGCTTAAAAATATGATACGTAACTCCTACCAACTCCCCTACTTTAATTTTTTTCACACCCGTTTCTTCCTTAACCTCACGCTTTCCGCCTTCTTCCAAGGTTTCGCCTTTTTCAACCTTTCCTTTTGGCAAATCCCATCTTTTTTTACGGTAAATAAATAATACTTTACCCGCTTTGTTTTGGACTACCCCGCCAGAGGCAACTGCTACAGGAAGTTTCTTTTTAAACAGGGGTAATAATTTTTTTGGATTATGATGTACCAAGTAAAGTGTTTCTACTTTGGTTGTCCTAAGAATACGAATGATTTTTTTTAGTGGAGTACTTTGAAGCGGAAGCACTTTTGCTTTTGACTCCTTAGGTGCATCAACGGTTAGGATAATTTCCTTCTTATTGACAAAAACTTTATACATTTGCGTTATATGTCTATGGAATCCTCCACTGCTCAACAAGTAGCCGAATACCTTTTACAAATTAAAGCAATAAAGCTTAAACCAGAAAACCCATTTACATGGGCTAGCGGTTGGAAATCTCCCATTTATTGCGATAACAGAATCACGCTTTCGTATCCTAGCATCAGAACGTTTTTACGCGATGCAATGGCACAAGAAATTAAAACCCGCTATCCAGGGGTAAAAGCCATTGCAGGTGTTGCTACTGGTGCAATTGGTATTGGAATGCTAGTTGCTGAAGCTCTCGATTTACCCTTTATGTATGTAAGGCCAGAACCCAAAAAACACGGCAGACAAAATCAAATTGAAGGACATTTTGACCCTGATGCTCCTACAGTTGTGGTTGAAGATTTAATCAGCACAGGTAAAAGTAGCCTGCAGGCTGTTGAGGCATTACGGAAAGAAAACATTAATGTTTTGGGCATGGTGGCCTTGTTCAGCTATGAATTTGATGTGGCTACAAAAAATATGCACGATGCAGCCATTGAACTCACAACTTTATCGGGATACAATGCGCTTATTGATACTGCCATTGCCACAAATTATATTGCTCCTGAACAAGAAAAAATTCTAAAAAAATGGCGTGAGGCACCTCAGCTTTGGACGCCAAAAGCATAAGTTATGACAATAGAAAGTAGTATCGCTTGCGTAAACAGCCCTATTAAAGAGGTATTTGAAAAGCTTACAAAAGCAAGCACTTACGAAAGACTCATGCCAGAAGAGGCTAGTTTTAGAATTATGGATGAATCTCACTTTAGTTTTAAGCTAGGTAGTATGCCCGTAATTCCACTAAAGATGGAACGCCAAAACCCTCATAGCCAAGTTGTTTTAGCTGCGAATGGTGGAAACGTACCGTTTGAACTCCATGCAAATTTGAGCACCGTGGAAGATCAAACGCAGATTCAATTGGTCTTTGAAGGTGACATCAATCCCATGATGCAAATGATGGTGAAGAAGCCATTGACTCAATTTTTAGAGGCGTTAATTAGCAATGTGCAAAAGCTTTAAACACGAGCTTTTTTTCCTCAAAAAGCTCAGATGTTCCATCACCATGTTTGAGCATTAATTTTCCATCATCAGCTACTCCTACAATTGTCGCTACAAATGATGCCCCATCTAGTCTTTCAAAATCACATGATTTGTTTAATCCAAATAAGGCTTCCAAATATCTTGAATTATCAGTATTACTAGCGCGAACAGTTGACTCAATATTATGAGCTAAACTTTCAAATAGCGGCTCAATCGCATGGGTTTTACCGGTAGCTTTACGCAAAGAGGAAGCACAAGGTAAATTGGGAAACTCGAGTTGATTTACATTGATTCCACAGCCAATTACCACTCCTGTAACTTGTTTTCCTCGTAAAATGGGTTCTACCAAAACGCCTCCAATTTTTTTACCTCCTGACAAAATGTCGTTGGGCCATTTGATTTGGAGTGCAGGAATGTTGTGTGGTGTAAGCGTGTCTAAAATAGCCAAGCAGACAAGCTTGTTTATATCAAAAATACTGTTACTAAGAATTGAAATATCTCCCAAAAAAACAGAACACAACAGGTTAAGATCTTTTTCAGAATGCCATTTTGAGCCCATACGTCCAGTGCCGTGGGTTTGATAATCTGCCCAAACACCTATAGCGTTGTGCGCTTTGGTTTGCTGCACCCACTGCTTTAAAAAGCTGTTGGTGGAGTCAATGGCACTAAGTTTGATTAAAATCATATACAAAATTACATGTTTTATAAAGTAGTTACATAAATATCGACTACTTTTACGAAGACAAAAATTGCATGACAAAAAAAACAAATACAGACGCACTTCTTGCACACATTATTGAAGGTATTGAAGAGGTAAAAGGCGAAGGCATCAACATTTTAGATTTACGAGACATTGAAAACAATGTGTGTCAGTATTTTGTGGTATGTTCTGGGAATTCCAATACACAAGTAAACGCCATATCTAGCTCTGTGCAAAAAGTAGTGAGCAAAGCCCTTCACGAAAAGCCATGGCATGTAGAAGGTCAAGAGACAGGCGAATGGGTATTAATGGATTTTGTAGATATTGTTGTGCACATTTTCCAAAAACAAACACGTTCACACTACGACATTGAATCCCTTTGGGGCGATGCTAAACAAACCCTTGTGGAATCTAAATATTAGTTATGGCTAAAAACGAAAAAACACCTCCTAAAAAACCAGCGCTAAATCCATATTGGCTTTACGGATCCATTGTATTATTCTTTTTGGGAATGTCATTTTTTGGCGGCGGTGATGGATTGGGCGAGGACCAAAAAATTAATATTTCAAGATTTGAACGCTTCTTAAATGACGGTGAAGTCAGCCGCGTGGTTGTGGTGAATAAAAATACTGCCCAAGTAACACTAACGGAAGAAGCGCTAGAAGAAACAAAACACAAAAAAGCGAAAAGTTCTGATATTTTAGGACGCACTAACGATGCAGGTCCGCATTATCAGTTTGAAGTTGGAAATCTAGAGCTTTTTCAAAAAAAATTAGAAGCTGCTGAAGCAAATGGAGTAGAATTTAACTACGAATTTAGAACCGTAGAAAATCGTTGGCTCGACGTGCTTATTGGATTTCTACCGCTCATTCTCATTATTGCCATATGGTTATTTATTATGCGCCGTATGTCCGGCGGTGGAGGCGGTGGAGGCGGCGCCCAAATATTTAATATCGGGAAGTCTAAAGCAAAACTGTTTGACGAAAAAACCGATGTCAAAATAACGTTTAAAGATGTTGCTGGTCTTGAAGGCGCAAAAGAAGAAGTACAAGAAATTGTAGATTTTCTTAAAAATCCAACGAAATATACCATTTTAGGAGGCAAAATTCCTAAAGGTGCATTATTGGTAGGACCCCCAGGAACAGGAAAAACCCTATTAGCAAAGGCAGTCGCAGGCGAAGCAAAAGTGCCGTTTTTCTCTCTTTCGGGTTCAGATTTTGTAGAAATGTTTGTAGGTGTAGGGGCATCGCGTGTGCGTGATCTATTTAAGCAAGCTAAAGACAAATCTCCCGCGATTATTTTTATTGATGAAATTGACGCCATTGGACGAGCTAGAGGTAAAAACAACATGACTGGGTCTAATGACGAACGTGAAAACACACTAAACCAGCTACTTACTGAAATGGATGGTTTTGGCACGAATACTAACGTTATTGTAATTGCAGCTACAAACCGTGCTGATGTACTAGACAAAGCCCTTATGCGTGCAGGACGTTTTGACCGTCAAATTTATGTAGATTTACCCGACCTAAACGAGAGAAAAGAAATTTTCAAGGTGCATTTAAAGCCATTAAAATCTGATCCAAAACTCGATGTGGATTTTCTAGCAAAGCAAACTCCTGGATTTTCGGGAGCAGATATTGCTAATGTCTGTAATGAATCAGCACTTATTGCTGCCAGAAAAAATAAGAAAAAGGTAGGCCGTCAAGACTTTTTAGACGCTGTCGATCGAATTGTAGGTGGATTAGAAAAAAAGAGTAAAATCATAACGCAAGAGGAAAAGAAAACAATCGCATTCCACGAGGCTGGACATGCCACCGTAAGTTGGATGCTAGAGCATGCAGCACCACTTGTTAAAGTCACTATCGTGCCACGTGGTCAATCGCTGGGTGCTGCATGGTATTTGCCAGAAGAACGCCAAATTGTTCGCACCGAGCAGATGCTTGATGAAATGTGTGCCACTTTGGGTGGACGTGCTGCAGAGGATATTATATTTAATAAAATCTCGACCGGCGCCCTTAGTGATCTAGTAAAAGTTACGCAACAAGCTAGAGCAATGGTAACGATATACGGACTCAATAATAAAATCGGAAACATCACCTATTATCAAGCTAATGAGGGTGATTATGGATTTACAAAACCATACTCTGAAGAAACGGCAAAGCTCATCGATACTGAAATTTCGGCTATTGTAGAGAAAGAATATAAACGCGCTGTTCAACTGCTGAAAAAGCATAAAGGAAAACTCACAGAACTTGCAGAGCGATTATTGGAAAAAGAGGTGATTTTCAAAGATGACTTGGAACGTATTTTTGGCGCACGTCCGTTTGAAAAAGCTGAGGAAGTGGCACCGAAAAAGCCAAAAGCAACCCCCAAAGCACGTACTTCAACAAAAGCAAAAACAACCAAAGACGAAAATCCAAAAGATGCAAAATAGTTACGATTTGTTACCTTTGTGTAACAAGTATGTTTCGTGAGTAAAATTTGGTCAAGATTATTTGGTAAAAAGACAGTCCCAAAAAAACTGGATGCGGAAGAGCGTGGGCCACATATGCCCGCAAAAGAAATGCCCATTGAGCAAATTTTTGTGGGAAAGTTTACCAGCCGTGGTGGTAAATTTGTGTACTGTGAGCAAATCGATGATGCCATATCTGCCTTTAATGACATCATTAAAGAATATCCCTCCGAAATACGGGAGTTACTTTGTTTAGACCCCAAATTAGCAGAAAAACTTGATGTTGGAATCACATTAACCAAAACAAATCTTAACGCCAAAATGATGCTATGCAGCTGTGAATCACTTGTTGCCTATGATGGAAGCGTTGTGGTTTGCGAGCATCAGTTAGGGGCGAATAAACTCTCTGATTTACCCGAAACACTTGTGATTTTGGCAGGTACACGACAGTTTTCCAACACGGTTTCGGATGCATTGAAAAACATCAAGCATCATTATGCAGATAATATTCCTCTTAACATTACATCAATAAAACAATTCAAATCCGACACTTTCAAAGATGACAACTATATGAATTACGGAAGTGGGGTAAAAGAAGTATATCTATTATTGCTTGAGGATTTTTCATGACACTTTATCTTCGTTTTATAACCTCCTTTTTTTATGCTGGACTTTTGCTGGGTAGCCTATATATAAATACCACTTTTTTTTCAGTGGTTATATTTGCCATGACAATTATTTCATTGTTTGAAATTCAAAAAATAACCACCAATAAAGTGGCGGTCGTTTATGTCTTCTTCCCGCTAATCCTGCTCCTGTCATTTGTTTTTGAGCAAGCCAATCTTGCAATAATTATTGCTGGAATATTTGGTGCCCTGCTAATGGTGATTTTTTTGTTCACTAAAAAAAATATTGATTTATCAAAAACTTTTGTAACTGCTTTGGGATTTTTTGGTGTGACTATCCCACTGGTTATGTTGGCACTACTAAGCAGTCAAAATCCAGATTTTGTTGCTTTCCTTTTTGGTGTTATTTGGCTCAATGACTCGGGTGCCTATTTAATTGGCTCAACGATTGGAAAACGTGCTTTGGCGCCTACTATTTCACCTAATAAAACCATTGAGGGTAACATTGGCGGTGTTATCATTACTGCTGTAATCATGTTTTTTGTGGGGGATTATTTTGAATTATTTGACATCAAAACAATACTTATTTTAACTATAATTACCGCTATTTTTGGTGGGTTGGGGGATTTGGTACAATCCAAAATCAAACGCAAGTGCAGCGTAAAAGATAGCGGAAAAATACTACCAGGTCATGGCGGAATGTACGATCGATTAGATAGTTCGTTACTCGCCATTCCAATCTATATATTAATATTATTTGTTTTCGGATATGTTTCATAAAGAAGGATTCACCATTATTATTATAAGTTTTGTGCTTATTGCAGCGGCTGCGTTAATTGTAGAACAATTTGTAGCCTTAAAGTGGTTACGCATTTTACTACAACTAAGCTTGTTAGTTTTTTTGGTATTGATATTGCAATTTTTCAGAAACCCAAGTCGTCCATCACTCTCGCTATCCGACGCTGTTATAGCTCCCGTTGATGGAAAAGTGGTTATCATTGAAGAGGTAGAAGAGCCTGAGTATTTCAAAGGGAAAAGGCTGCAAGTTTCTATTTTTATGTCACCGTTAAACGTGCATGTTACACGCTATCCTGTTTCTGGAAAAGTAGTTTTCAGTAAATATCACCCAGGAAAATATCTAGTAGCATGGCACCCAAAATCTTCTACACTTAATGAGCGTACCACTATTGTGGTTAATAATCCTCTGTTTGGAGATGTGCTTTACAGGCAGATTGCTGGTGCGGTGGCGCGTCGCATTGTGAATTATGCCAAAGTAGGCGACGATGCCGTTCAAGGCACTGATGCTGGATTTATCAAATTTGGATCACGTGTTGATGTCTTTTTACCTCCAAACACGCCTGTGAATGTGGAAATAGGACAAAAAGTAAAAGGCGGTGTTACGCTAATTTCAGATCAAGTTAACTAAAGCGAATCCAATCGGGACTTGAGTGTTGCAATTTTCTCTCCCGCTTCGTTAGCTTTTTTGCGTTCTAAATCAACTACTTGCACAGGTGCATTTGTCACAAAGCGTTCGTTAGAAAGCTTTTTCTGTACCGATTTTAAAAATCCTTCCTGATACGCAAGCTCTTCTTCAATTTTAGCTCGTTCTTCTTCCAAATTTGATGCAGCTACAGGGACAAAATATTCATGTGCATGTACACGAAACGATAGTGCCTGATCGGGAGCAGTAGAAATCTGTTCCCAAGATGAAACGTTTACCAGCTTTTTTACAATGGGTCGCAAAGAAATTCCATCTTTCGCTGTTTCTATCAATTGCAAAGGTTCCTTAAAAGGGATATTTTGTTTTTTACGAATGGTACGCAACTGGGAAATCAACTCAGTAGAGTGTTCAAATTGTTTCAATACATCAACGTTTATATCTTTTTGCTCTGGCCATGAAGAAACAATAAGTGCTTCTTCTTTTGAACGTGATTTAAAAGCATGCCACAATTCTTCTGATAAAAAAGGCATAAACGGATGTAATAATTTTAAATTATCTTCGAAAAGCGCACATACTTTTTGATAGGTTTCTGCATCAATACTTGCGCCGTAAGCAGGCTTTACAATCTCCAATAACCACGAACAAAAATCGTCCCATATAAGTTTGTAAGTCGCCATCAACGCATCTGAAATCCGATATTTACTAAAGTGATCATCAATGGTTTCAAGCGTTTGCTGAAACTTTGCATCATACCAATCCAATCCAATAGTTGCTGTTGTACAAGCAGAAAGGTTTTCATCCACATTCCAGCTTTGCACCAACCGGAAGGCATTCCAGATTTTATTGGCAAAATTCTTTCCCTGTTGACATAGATTTTCGTCAAATAACAAATCGTTTCCTGCCGCTGCACTTAGTAGCAACCCAACCCGAACACCATCTGCACCATAAGTATCCATCAGTTTTATGGCATCCGGTGAATTCCCAAGTTGTTTCGACATCTTTCTGCCTTGACCATCACGAACTAGACCTGTCAGATAGACATGAGAAAAAGGCTTTTCATCGCGTAACGCATAACCTGACATAATCATTCTTGCAACCCAAAAAAACAAAATATCGGGACCTGTTACCAATTCTTGTGTTGGATAATAATAGGAAACCTCCTCGTTTTCTGGTTCTAACACACCATTAAAAACCGAAATAGGCCAAAGCCAAGAAGAAAACCACGTATCCAATACATCATCGTCTTGCGATAAATCATCCAATGTTAGGGTCTCGTCTTTGGAAGCGGTTTTCGCTTTTGCTAGGGCCTCCTCTTTTGTGGATGCTACAACTACATTTTCCTTATTAACGCCATAATAATAGGCCGGTATTTGATGTCCCCACCACAGCTGTCGCGAAATATTCCAATCACGGATGTTATTCATCCAATGCCTGTAAGTATTGATGAATTTTTTAGGGACAAGCTGTACATCATTATTTTCCACAGCGTCAATTGCAGGTTTTGCTAAATCCTCCATACGCAAAAACCACTGATCGGAAAGGCGTGGCTCTATCACTGCTTTAGTGCGCTCAGAAGTACCAACTTTATGCGTATGAGGTGTGATTTTAACCAAACTCCCATTAGCTTCAAGTTCTTTTACAACAGCCTTGCGTACTGCAAATCGGTCCTGTCCTTTGTAATGAAGCCCTTGGTGGTTAAGCGTTCCGTCGGAATTAAAAATATCAATAAACTCAAGGTTGTGCTTATCCCCTAACAACTTATCATTTTCGTCGTGAGCAGGGGTAACTTTTAAACATCCTGTTCCGAGCTCAAGGCTTACATATTCATCTTTGATTATGGGTACTGCTCTATTAACGAGTGGAACAATCGCTCTTTTACCGTGTAAATTTGTGTAACGTTCATCTTCTGGGTGAATGGCAACAGCTGTATCTCCAAAAAGGGTTTCAGGTCTGGTGGTAGCAATTACCACTTTTTCATCACTGCCCTCGATGTTGTAGGAAATATGATATAAATTTCCTTGTCTTTCTTCGTGAATAACTTCTTCGTCGGATAAGGTAGTTTGCGCTTCAGGATCCCAATTTACCATACGATAACCGCGATAAATCAGTCCTTTTTCATACATATCAACAAACACCTTAATTACAGATTTCGACATGTCTGCATCGAGAGTAAATTTGGTGCGTTCCCAATCACAAGAACAACCTAATTTTTTTAGTTGTTCCAAAATAATACCACCGTGTTCATGCGTCCAATCCCAAGCATGTGCTAGAAAAGCCTCTCGACCAATATCGGCTTTATCGATGCCTTCATTTTTGAGCTTATTCACCACTTTAGCTTCCGTAGCTATGGAGGCGTGATCTGTACCAGGGACCCAACAAGCATTGAAACCGCGCATACGTGCCCTGCGAATAAGAACATCTTGCAAAGTATTGTTCATTAAGTGTCCCATGTGCAGTACTCCTGTCACATTGGGTGGAGGGATAACGATGGTGTAAGGCTTACGGTTGTCTGGCGTAGAGTGAAAATAATTGTGTTGCGTCCAGTAATCGTACCATTTTTGCTCTACTGCAGCGGGTGTAAACTTAGAAGGGATGGACATATAATATGCGTTAACAAACGCAAATGTAGGCATCGAATGGTGAAATTGAAAGACCTAATTTTGCTCAATTCATCAGAATGTGTAATTTAGTCAAACCAAATTTCAAGTCATGAAAAAATTATTTCTATCTATATTTTTTGTAATCTTAGGCTATTGTGCTGTTGCTCAAGAAGTTGCAACCATAACTTTTGACTCATTGGTCGTAGATTATGGCACAATAAACAAAGGGGACGATGGCATTCGTCAATTTAAATTCACCAATACTGGAACTGCAGATTTGCAAATCACGCAAGTACGCTCTTCATGTGGATGTACCATCCCCAAAAAGCCTTCTGGTGCTATTGCGCCTGGCGCTTCTGACGTAATTGAAGTGAAATATGACACCCAACGTGTTGGGCCCATTCGTAAAACCATAACGGTAGCTTCCAATGCCTCCAATGGAATGGTAGCCTTAAAAATTAAAGGGGAAGTCCAAGAGGAACCCGTAGAGGAAGAATAAAATCTAACACTACACGCTCATTTTTCGCATCTTTGCAGGCAAATTATCTTTAGTTCATGCCAAACATTTCACGCAAAGGAGCCAATTTACCTACCTCACCTATTCGTAAACTAGCACGTCAAGCCACACTTGCAAAGCAACGAGGCGTGGAAGTTTATCACCTTAATATAGGACAACCCGATTTACCAAGCCCCAATAAGGCTTTGGATGCTATAAAATCATACAAGGAAACTGTAATTGCTTACGGCCCTTCCGAGGGAACACAATCTTTTCGTGAAAAACTAGCGGCATACTACGAACAACACAATGTCGATGTGGATGCTGAAGATATTTTGGTTACTACAGGCGCAAGTGAGGCAATTATAATGGCGCTTGATTGTATTACAAACGAAGGCGATGAACTTATTATTCCAGAACCTTTTTATGCCAACTATGAAACCTTTGCCGCGGCTTGCGGTGTAAGTGTTGTTGGTATTCCCTCAGATTTTGAAAGTCAATTTGCTTTACCTTCAATTGATAAAATTGAAGCAGCAATTACACCCAAAACACGCGCGCTGTTTATATGTAACCCCAACAATCCCTCGGGTTATGTATATACGAAATCCGAACTTGAGGATTTGGCTCAGCTGGCGCTAAAACACGATATTTTTTTTATCGTTGATGAGGTTTATAGAGAGTTTGTTTACGATGACAACACCCATATATCTGTATTACAATTTAAAGGACTCGAGCAACATGCCATTTTGATAGATTCAATGTCAAAAAGATACAGCATGTGTGGAGCACGGATCGGATGCTTAATCACAAAAAATAAGGAAATTACACATGCTGCGTTAAAATTTGCACAATCAAGGCTTTGTCCGCCAACAATTGCCCTTCACGCTTGTGAAGCAGCTCTTGATGAACCGGCGCAATATTTAACAAATGCTGTCGCGGAATATTACAAAAGAAGAGAAGCTGCCGTGACATATCTAAAGTCTATAGAAGGAGTTGAGGTAGCTCAGCCCAAAGGGGCGTTTTATTGTTTGGTACGCCTTCCTGTTTCTGATAGCGATCATTTTGCCAAGTGGATGCTTGAGTCTTTTCAGGATAGTAATGAAACACTTATGGTGGCACCTGCAAATGGCTTTTTCTCCGGGGATATTTCGGGAAAAGACATGATTCGCATCGCTTTTGTACTCCAAGTTGATAAACTCAAAAGGGCGTTAGAATTGCTAAAATTAGGCTTAGCCACATATATTAATCAAGGACATGGAAGTTAAACACCAGTTTTCTTTAGCGGAATTAAACACCTTTGGCCTTGCTGTTCATACACCGCTTTTTACTGAAGTCACAACAAGTTTGGCGTTACAAGAAGTACTTAAAGATCCACGTTTTAAGAACGCGCTAATTTTGGGGGGTGGAAGTAATGTATTGTTGCTTCAAAATTTAACTAGACCTGTAATTAAAATCTCTATTCCAGGCATTCGGATTATTGAAGAAAATGAGCAATCTGTTATCGTTTCAGCTGGTGCAGGCGTAGTTTGGCACGATTTGGTAATGTGGAGTATCGTAAATAATTTGGGCGGTATTGAAAATCTTAGCCTTATCCCAGGTTTGGTAGGCGCAGCACCTATTCAAAACATTGGTGCATATGGGGTTGAGTTGAGTGATGTATTTCACAACGCTATCGGAATTGGTAGAAAAACAGGAGATTCAAAAATTTTTGAGACAAAAGACTGCGCATTTGGTTATCGTGATTCCATTTTTAAAAATGAATTAAAAGATGAATATGTAATCACAACTCTACGCTTATCACTAACAAAATCAAAACATAAACTTCATTTGGAATACGGAGGTATTTCAAAAACACTTGATGAAATGGGTGTTGCAGCACCAACTATAGACGATGTGGCAAGAGCCGTCATTCGAATCAGAAGCGCAAAACTCCCAGACCCGACCAAGCTGGGCAATGCGGGAAGTTTCTTTAAAAATCCAATCGTTTTAAAATCCAAAGCAACTCAAATGGCTAAGGACTTCCCCGATATACCGGCATACAACATTGATGAAAACTTTACTAAAATTCCTGCGGGCTGGCTCATTGAACAATCAGGATTTAAGGGAAAGGTTTTCGGAAATGTAGGTATGCATAAAAATCAAGCGTTGGTATTGGTGAATTATGGAGCGGCCACTGGAACTGAACTATGGGAACACGCACAACGGGTTATGGAGGCGGTATTGTCAAAATTTGATGTTGAATTAGAACCCGAAGTAAACCTTATCAATTAATTTTTTCTATTTTTATTCCATGGAACTCTTTATTATTACCCTCATATTGTTAGCCTTAGCTTTTGCTGGAATTGCCATTAAAATATGGGCGAAAAAAGGAGGGGAGTTTGCAGGCACTTGCGCAAGTCAGAGTCCATTTCTAAACAAAGAAGGCGAAGCTTGTAGTCTTTGCGGAAAACTGCCAAATCAACAAACAGACTGCGATCTACCCAAACCCGAACACAACTAATCCGTGGCAAAACCTGCGGCACTTGACGAAAAAATTGCGTTGGCCCAACGAGGTGACCAACATGCATTTCGCTATTTATTAGAACTTTATTGGAGTGACGTACTTGGGTTTATGCTACTACGCACCCAAAATGAAAACGAAGCAGAAGAACTTACCATTCGGTGTTTTGGAAAAGCTTTTGAGAAAATTAACACCTACAACCCAGACTACGGCTTTAAGACTTGGCTAACGACCATCGCCAAAAACCTGCATATAGATCAGGTGCGAAAAAAAACACTACCAACTGTTACCACAGAATCAAATCAAGAAATAGCACAAAATATTGCTGATAATGCACCCGATCCAGAAGACGATTTAATTCGAAAACAACGCCTCGAAACTTTGCTGAACAATATCAAAACACTAAAACCACACTATAGGGAAGTAATCCAACTCAAATACTTACAAGAACTTAGCATTAAACAAATGGCAAAAAAATTAGACAGTAGTGAAAGTACGGTTAAGGTAAAACTAATGCGAGCGAGAAAACTATTGGCTGAAATTTTAGCAAATCAAAATATTTAAATTGATAGCCGTTTTTAGACGATTAGGACCAGGGTTACTTTTTGCGGGCGCAGCGATTGGTGTTTCGCATTTGGTACAATCTACCCGTGCAGGAGCTGATTTTGGTCTTGGACTGGTTTGGGCACTCATTTTGGTAAATCTAGTAAAATATCCCTTTTTCCAATTTGGACCGCGCTATGCATTGGCAACTGGGGAAAGTTTATTGGAGGGCTATCGCCGTATGGGAAAGGGTGTTTTGGTTGTGTATTACATCCTCAATATAGCCACCATGTTTACCATTCAGGCTGCAGTTACTGCCGTAACCGCTGGAATCGCAGCACGACTTTTGGGCATTGAATCCTCAGCTATGATGTCTGTTATGGTAGCGCTGTTGTGTTTTGCTGTGCTTTGGCGTGGTAAATACAGCTGGCTGGATAAAAGCATGAAAATTATTGTTCTTGTTCTAAGCATTAGTACCTTAATTGCAGTGCTATTTGCCTTTGGGACAAAACCCAATCTGAATTTTACACAAGTTTTACCCGTAACTTCATCTGAATGGGTTTTTCTTATTGCCTTCATGGGTTGGATGCCTGGTCCTTTAGATATTTCAATATGGCATTCCCTATGGGCACTTGAAAAGAAAAAAATCAATCCAAAAACTACACTGAAATCTTCCCTTTTTGATTTTAATGTTGGATATGGTGTGACTTTGTTTTTGGGGCTTTGTTTTGTTGTTTTGGGCGCAACGGTGATGTTTGACTCAGGTGTTTCTTTTTCTTCTAGTGGTGCAACTTTTGCAGGTCAACTAATCGGATTATACACCTCACTTATGGGAAGTGAGTGGTTTGTGATTATTGCCATTGCAGCACTTACCACCATGTTTAGTACTACCTTAACTACTTTAGATGCTTCTCCACGAGTTATGGCGCATATCACCAAAATACTGAATGGAAAATATGCCAATAAACAACATACGTGGGTGCTGATTCTTACGGCAGGTACTTGTCTTATTTTTTTGGTTTTTGCTGCCGAAATGGGATTGCTTGTACAAATTGCAACAATCCTTTCCTTTTTGACAGCGCCTTTTTATGCCGCTGCAAATTTAGCCTTGGTTACAAGTAGTCATATGCCTGAAAAAAATCGCCCTAAAAAATGGCTCCGCGTAGCTAGTGTGTTAGGAATTTTGTTCTTAATTGGCTTTAGCGTTATATACCTCAACGTACTTTTTTGATACCGTTTTTGTTTTGTAAATTTGTATTCTAAAATTGCTGAATGTCTGATACTGTTACCACTACCGTTCCTGTACGAGCACCCAAACCGAAATGGTTACGTGTAAAATTACCAACAGGTAAAAAATATACGGAGCTTCGAGGATTGGTTGATAAATACGAACTGCATACCATTTGCACCTCGGGGAGCTGTCCCAATATGGGCGAATGTTGGGGTGAAGGAACAGCAACGTTCATGATTTTAGGAAACATCTGTACGCGTTCGTGTGGGTTTTGTGGCGTACAAACAGGGCGTCCAGACACCGTGGATTGGGCAGAACCCGAAAAAGTGGGGCGTTCAATTAAAATCATGGGCATTAAACATGCGGTAATCACATCCGTTGACCGTGACGATTTACCCGATCAAGGTACTATTATTTGGGTCGAAACCGTACAGGCCATCCGACGTATGAATCCAAATACAACGCTTGAAACGCTTATTCCAGATTTTCAGGGAAGAGAGGACCTGCTCGATCGTATCGTTACCGTAGCGCCAGAAGTAGTTTCACACAATATGGAAACCGTGCGTAGGCTAACGCGCGAAGTACGTATTCAAGCCAAATATGACAGAAGTTTAGAAGTGCTCCGGTACCTAAAGCAAGAGGGTGTTCATCGTACTAAGTCTGGCTTGATGCTTGGCTTGGGTGAAACAGAAGACGAAGTCATTGAATCCATGGAGGATTTACGTAAGGCAAACGTAGATATCATCACACTTGGTCAGTATTTGCAACCCTCTAAAAAACACCTGCCTGTTGCCGAGTTTATTACACCAGAGCAATTTAAAAAATATGAGGTTTTGGGCAAAGAAATGGGCTTTCGTCATGTGGAAAGTGGCGCACTAGTGCGTTCTTCGTATAAAGCACACAAACACATTGCGTAATTAATTTTTAATGGCACCAGCAACTGCTGCTAAAAAATTCTTTTCATTTCCCAAAAACCGAACTCGAACACCCAATGAGTATAGCTTTGGTACGTTGTAAGGCGCAAGGCGTACTGCATCTTTTTCTGTGGTTAATATTGGGCTATTAATTTTTTGTAAAGCTGCTATTTCAGCTTTGGTAAACACGTGATGGTCTGGAAAAGACTGATGTGTGTAGGTTGCTTTTTTTTCATCCAAAAAAGCACATAATGTACTTGGATTGGCAATACCAGTAATCAAGACAAAAGGAGTTTTAATAAATTCTTCCAAAGGCATTTCAGCTGCGCCACGAACTTTAGTGTCATAATCGAGGGTTGTAAAAAACAATTGTTGCGTTGGCAAAACGTCAAGTTTTTCTGCATATGTTTTTTTAATTTCTTCGGGTAATATTGCGGGACATTTGGTCACCACAACCACATCAGCTTGTTGGGCTGCCGAAGTAGGTTCGCGTAAATTTCCAACGGGGAGAAGTGCATCCGAAAACCACGGATCTTGAAAGGTAGTGAGTACTATTTTAAAAGACGATTTTAAACGTAAATGCTGAAGCGCATCATCTAGGAAAAAGGCATCTATTTTAGGGTATTCTTCAAGCATTTGCATAAGTCCATTGGGGCGGTGTTCACATACGGATACCGCGACGTTTGGATGTTTTTGAGCAAGCATTTTAGGCTCATCACCAACCTCAGTGGCAGTAGTATTTGGTGTAACAACGACATAGCCTTTTGACCTACGTCCATACCCACGACTGAGAATTCCGAGCTTGTATTTTTTGGAAAATTTGGTAATTAAATAATCTACTATCGGCGTTTTTCCGGTACCACCAGTAGAAATATTACCCACAGCAATAACAGGAACTGGTGCCGTGTAACGCGAAAAGACACCCTTTTTGTACAGTGATTTACGCAAGAAAACCCCTGCTGAAAAGATAACTTGAAGTGGAAATAATGCTTTTCTCCATTTAGCCATAAAAACAAAAGTAGAACTTTTATCTTTGGAACTATGACAGTACGTGAAATAACATCGTGTTTGGAGCAATGGGCACCACTAGCCTATGCTGAAGATTTTGATAATGTAGGATTATTGGTAGGCGACTTGGACCAAAAAATTGAGCGAGCACTAATAACCCATGACGCAATTGAAACGGTTATCGATGAGGCAATAAAAGAAAAGTGTAAGCTTATCATTTGCTTTCATCCAATCATATTTCAAGGACTTAAACGCATTACAACTAGCACTTATGTGGAGCGAGCTGTAGCAAAAGCCATCAAAAATGACATTGCCATTTACGCCTTACATACGGCACTTGACGTGCAGCTTTATGGTGTAAATAAAGGACTTGCAGATGCACTTCAACTCAGCAATCGAAAGGTTTTGATTCCGTCAAAAGGGAGTTTAATAAAACTCAATACGTATGTACCGCATGCACATCTTAAAACAGTACAAGAAGCACTTTTTTCTGCCGGTGCTGGCGCTTTAGGAAACTATTCCGAATGTAGTTTTTCATCTGAGGGAACAGGGAGTTTTATGCCTTTGGAAGGCAGTTCTGCATATGTAGGCAAAAAAGGAAATCGACATGCGGAGCCAGAAACGCAACTGCAAGTGGTATTGCCAAAGCATTATAAAAATAAGGTAATAAGCGCATTACAACTGTTCCACCCCTACGAAACAGTAGCTTATGAGTTAAGTGTGTTGGAAAATACACGAACAGATTTGGGAATGGGTTGCATGGGACAACTACCTAATCCAATAGAAGAACAAGATTTTTTTAAAGATTTAAAAAACATTTTAAATACACCCATGCTACGTCATAGTGGTTTTATGGGTAAAAAAATTGAACGGGTGGCGCTTTTGGGTGGCTCTGGAAGTTTTGCCATTAATGCTGCAAAGCATCAAAATGCCGATGTTTTCATCACCGCAGATCTAAAATATCATGATTTTTTTAAGAGTGAAAACAAAGTTTTACTGATTGATGTAGGGCATTATGAGAGTGAACAATTCACCAAAAAAATAATCATGGAGTTTCTTAGCAAAAATTTCCCTAATTTTGCGTTCATTTCATCTAAAACGGATACAAATCCAGTTCATTACTTTTAACTATGGCTAAAAAGAAAGCGGAAACAACTGTCGAAGAAAAATTACGCGCCCTGTATAACCTCCAACTCGTTGATATGCGTATTGACGAAATTAGAAATGTACGTGGCGAACTTCCCCTAGAGGTTGAAGATTTAGAAGCCGAAGTTGCGGGTCTAGAAAAAAGATCGAGTAATCTAGGAATTGAATTAGTCGCTTACGATGACGAAATCAAAGCGAAAAAAAACGCGATAGAAAATTCTAAAGAACTCATCAAAAAATACGCTGAACAGCAAAAAAGCGTGCGTAACAATCGTGAATACGAGTCGCTAAATAAAGAAGTTGAATTTCAAGAACTTGAAATACAATTGTCTGAAAAACAAATTAAGCAGCTCAGAGCGCTTATAGAGCAAAAAAACGAAACCGTTACAGAAACAAATACCAAACTTGAAGAGCGAAAAAACCACTTGCAACACAAGAAAGATGAGTTAGATGCTATTTTAGCAGAAACGCAAAAAGAAGAAGATGTACTGTTGAAAAAATCGGAGGAATTTGCTGCTAAAGCTGATGAGCGTCTGGTTACAGCATATCAACGTATTCGTTCCTCTGTGAAAAACGGATTAGCCATTGTTTCGGTTGAACGAGGCGCCTCTGGCGGATCATTTTTCACCATTCCACCACAAGTACAAATGGAAATTGCATCACGCAAAAAAATCATCACTGATGAGCATAGCGGACGTATTTTGGTAGATAAAGATCTTGCCGATGAGCAAGAAGTATTTATGCAAGGTATATTTAAAAGCTAAGTTTCTTTCGGAAACGTAAAAACCACCGCATTGCGTTTGGGTTTTTGAGTGAATCTAACGAGACTACGTCTTCTAATTTTTCTCCTTGTAACAAGCGTTTCACAGGAATTTCCACTTTTTTCCCACTTATAGTATATGGAATTTCGGGTGCATTGTAAATCTGGTCTGGTACATGACGAGGAGAACAGATTTTACGGATATGTCCCTTTATTTGTTTAAAATCTAGTTGTTTGTTGGATTGAACAAACAACAGCAACTCGTCTTTATCATCATGTTGTAAGTGCACCATCAATGCGTCTTCAACTGCCCGAAATTGCGACAAAGCAGCGTAAATCTCCGCAGTACCAATACGTACTCCGAAGCGGTTTAAGGTTGCATCCGAACGCCCATAGATAACAATGCCCCCATTTTTGGTTATCGCCGCCCAATCTCCATGACTCCAAACAGATTCAAACATTGAAAAATAGCTTTGCTTATAGCGTAAAAAATTTGGGTCGTTAAGTAAATAAATTGGCATAGAAAGCAAGGGTGCGGTAAGCACCAATTCGCCTGGTGCTTCATTTATACTATCCCCATCAGCGCTCCAAACCTCCACGGCAGCACCTAACATTTTACATTGAATTTCACCCGGGATAATGGGCAAATCAGGATGACCGCCCACAAAGGCTGTGCATACGTCAGAACCCCCACTCAAAGAAATAATTTGTGTTTTTGGAAATTGCTGTTGTAGTTTCTGACATACTGCTGCCGACATAGGCGATCCCGTGGAACCCATTGTTTTTAAAAACGAGAAATCTGTTGATTGTACAAATGCCGTAGGTCGCTCCATCTGTTTTTGAAAATACACCGCTCCCCCACCAAAATGATTGATTTTTACCGCTTTAGCAAAACGCCACAGGGAATCTTCTTTGGGATAGTTGGGTGCCCCTTGATACAAACACAATGTTGCGCCACAAAGCAAACTACTAAGCGCATAATTCCACATCATCCAACCGGTGGTAGAATACCAAAAGTAGCGATCGCCTTTACAAACATTTTGATGTAATGCAAGTGCTTTCAAGTGCTCCAATAGCATATGTCCAGTTCCATGTACAAGTGCTTTTGGTTTCCCTGTTGTACCGGATGAAAACAACACCCAAATGGGGTCAGAAAACGAAACAGAAAGAAATTGAAGTTGGTCTATTTGGGCAGGCGCACCGTCAAAAACAGTATGTGTATCCAAATGAATTGTATGCGTAATGGACGGAATTTGTTTTTGAATTGCAGCTATACGCTCCGTACAATCTTGTTGCTTTCCATTGTATTGATATGATTGATGCGCAAAAAGTACTTTGGGGTGAAGCTGTGAAAAGCGATCGCAAACAGCTGGTGTGCCAAAATCTGGCGAGCACGAAGACCAAACCGCACCAAGGGCGTTTGTCGCCAAGAACGCCGCAATTGTTTCGGGACTATTTGTACCAAAACAAACCACAGCATCGCCCTTAGTTACGCCTTGTGCTATAAGCTCTTTTTGAAAGCGATATGTTTTTGCTATAAGCTGCGCCCAACTAATTTCTAGAAGCTTGCCTGTTTCGTTTTGAAACACCAAGGCCGGACGCTCTGTTGACGCATTTTTAAAAATATGTTGGGCGTAATTCAGTTTAGCACCAGTGAACCATTTGGTTTCCCAAAAATGCGTCCCTGACACAAAAACCTCTTGGTAAGGGGTGTCAAAATTAATATCAAAAAAACGTGCAATACTTTCCCAAAACACACCTTGTTTAGTGATACTCCATTGGTGAAGACTGTCGTAATCGGGAAAGTGTAACCCATAGGACTGCTGCAAAAAAGTCGTGTATTCTTGAAGTCGAGAAATCGTCTTGGGCTGCATAGGGGTAAGATACAATCTTCTATTGAAATATGTATTTTTAACCTATGAATTTACCTAGCGATTCTGTCCTTGAAATCTGGAAATCTTTTGTTCAGGAACACCCCAAATATGCCAATACTCCTATACCTCCGCATTTTTACTTTTGTAATAATGAGCAGGATGCCAACATATGTGCTGAATTAGTGGTTAAGAATATCAAGCAAGCCACTGCACCCTCTGTTTGGTGGTATGAATACCATAACGAACACATGCCAAAAGTGGGAGATTTGTTTATTGTTACGGATTGGTACGGTACGGCAAAAGCCGTTATTGAAATAACAAAAATAGAACTGATACGCTTTAAAGATGTTACGGAAGCGTTTGCAAAAGCTGAAGGTGAGGGAGACAAAAGCTTATCCTTTTGGAGAAAAGCTCATAAAGAATACTACAGCAGAGAAATGGAAAAAGCGGGTGAGTACTTCAATGAAAATATGCTAATTTCATGTGAGTATTTTAAGACGGTTTTCAAAAATGACTAACCTATTCCACGGTAACCGACTTCGCTAAATTTCGAGGTTGATCCACGTTGCAGTCACGCATTACAGCAATATGATACGATAACAACTGAAGGGGAATGGAAGCCAAAATTGGTACCAAGGCTTCGGTAACCTCAGGTATCTCAATGACATGGTCAGAAAGTAGTTTTACACTTTCATCGCCTTTGGTCACTATTGAAATAATTTTAGCATTCCGAGATTTTATTTCTTGCACATTGCTAACAATTTTCTCGTAATGCCCCTTATTGGTAGCAATAACCACTACGGGCATGTTCTCGTCAATAAGAGCAATAGGACCGTGTTTCATCTCTGCTGCGGGATAACCTTCAGCATGTATATAGGAAATTTCTTTAAGCTTAAGTGCGCCCTCTAAGGCTGCAGGAAAATTATAGCCCCTGCCCAAATACAAAAAGTTAGACGCATCTTTGTAGGCAGCAGCAATTTTTCTGATTGATGCATCGTATTTGAGTACATCCTGAATTTGATTTGGAAGTGATACCAATTGCGTAGCTACTCTGTTAAAACTTTCCTCATCAATAGTTCCTTTAAGCTGACCTAAACGGAGTGCAATCATGGTAATTACAGTAAGCTGTGTGGTAAATGCTTTGGTAGATGCCACCCCAATTTCAGGACCAGCGTGGGTATAAGCACCCGAGTCGGTTTCTCTGGCAATAGACGACCCCACCACATTACAAATACCAAAAACAAAGGCGCCTTTTTCTTTAGCAAGCTTAATAGCTGCCAGCGTATCTGCTGTTTCACCTGACTGTGAAATAGCAATAACTACATCTCCTTTTTTAATTACTGGATTACGGTATCGGAACTCAGAAGCATACTCTACTTCAACGGGAATTCGAACTGCATCTTCAAAAAGGTACTCGGCTACAAGACCAGCATGCCAAGAGGTACCACAGGCAACAATAGTAATCCGCTCTGCTTTTTTAAAAACGTCCAAGTGTTGTTCAATACCCGATATGTTAATTTTTTGATCTTCTACAAACAAACGCCCCCGAAATGTATCGGTAATGGCCGTAGGCTGCTCGTGAATTTCTTTTAGCATAAAATGATCAAAACCACCTTTTTCAATTTTCTCTAACGACAATTGAATTTCCTGAACTTTTGGTGTTACGATTTTATCTTCGGCTATCGAATACATTTTAAAACCCTTTTTTCTAGAAATTACCGCCATTTCATTATCCTCCAAATAAATGGTTCTATTGGTATATTCTATAAATGGAGAGGCATCTGAGGCAATAAAATATTCGTCTTTTCCAATACCAATAGCCAATGGACTTCCGAGCTTGGCAACTATCACTTCATTGGGTCTTTCGTTATCGAACACCGCAATGGCATAGGCACCCACCACTTGATTGAGTGCAATCTGTACCGCTTGTCCGATTTTAACATCTTGAGAGATCTTGACATATTCAATAAGGTTAACCAAAACCTCAGTGTCTGTATCTGATGAAAAGGTAAATCCGTTATCAATCAGTACCTTTTTAATGGCAGCGTAATTTTCAATAATACCGTTGTGTACAATGGATATATTGCCAGAGTTTGAGATATGTGGATGTGAGTTTACATTAGACGGAATTCCGTGCGTGGCCCAACGCGTATGGCCCAGCCCTAAAGTATTTCCATGTATGTCTTCACTTGAAGCAAGCTGTTCCAAATCAGAAACTTTTCCCTTTGTTTTTACAAGATGTGTTTCATTGCCGTAAAGCGTGATTCCTGCACTGTCATATCCTCTATATTCAAGGCGTTTGAGTCCTTTAATAATGATGGGGTAAGCCTCTCTATGCCCAATATATCCTACAATTCCACACATAGTTGATGTTTTGTTAAAAAACTAAGTTTTGACAAAGATATTGTATTTTCTGGGTGCAACTTATAAATAACAAAAAATCCCAATGCAATGCATCAGGATTTTGTTTGATGTGGGCGCTGAGGGATTTAATTTCCATTTTCGACCGCTTCTGCAAATAAAATCCTGTGCACTTCGTGCACTTTTTTTTGTGTTTTTAAATGAAAAAACAAGATTTCCTCATTTTAAAAACTAAAAAATCCCAATGCAATGCATCAGGATTTTGTTTGATGTGGGCGCTGAGGGATTCGAACCCCCGACCCCCTCGGTGTAAACGAGGTGCTCTGAACCAACTGAGCTAAGCGCCCGAGGGGTGCAAATATATAAAAATCCATTCTTACAAAAATCACTTTTATAGTAATTTTTTATGGTAGTATTTCCGCTACTACAAACAAACTTCCGCCCACAAAAATCAAAGCTTCTTTTGACGCCCTCGATTTGGCCGTTGTCAATGCATTTTCAACACTGAGATATGTGCTGAAATCAAAGTTCTTCTTCTTAAATTCGATTGCCAAATCAGCAACTGGCATTGCTCTAGGAACGTCTGCAGCACATAAATAGTAATGTGCTTTTTTAGGTAATAATGCCAGGATATCATCCGTATTTTTATCGGCAACAACCCCAAAAACAACATGCAAGGTTTCAAAACACTCATGCCTTAATTGAGTAAAAACAGCTTCTAATCCAGCGGGGTTATGTGCCACATCTGCAATTATTTTGGGGTGTTGGCCTATTATTTCCCAACGGCCGCGTAACCCTGTATTTGACACTACATTGTACAAACCATTTTTTATCGCTTCGTCTGAAATGGAGAATTGAGGCAATTTGTGAATAAGCGAAACCACACCGTTGATATTTTGTTTTTGATAATCTCCCAACAAATCAGATTCAAAATCGTGCTGTGATGCAATGTGTAAAGGCGCATTTTTTTCTTGTGCTATCGCTTTAAAAACTGAAAGTATTTCGGTATCGTGTTCCACCACAACCACAGGCGTTTTAGGCTTGATGATTCCTGCCTTTTCTGCCGCTATTTCAGCTCGGGTAGTCCCTAAAAATTGCTGGTGATCTAGACTGATATTGGTAATCAGACAAGCTTCTGGAACTATTACATTGGTAGCGTCTAACCGTCCACCCAAACCAACCTCAATCACGGCTACATCCACCTGTTGAGATGCGAAATAATCAAAGGCAAGCGCTACTGTCATTTCGAAAAACGAAAAGGCCTCTTCTTCAAAAAAAGCTTTGTTTTCTGCCACAAAACGTACAACAAATTCCTCATCTATTGGCGTACCGTTTATACGGATGCGCTCTCTAAAATCTTTAAGGTGTGGAGAGGTATAAACACCCACATTATAGCCTGCCTCTTGCAATATTGAAGCTAGCATATGGGAAGACGATCCTTTACCGTTCGTTCCTGCAACGTGAATGCTTTTAAACTTTGTATGTGGATGACCCAAATGGGAAACCAGGGATACAATTCGGTCTAAATTTGGATTGAGTGCTGCAGCACCCACACGTTGGTACATGGGAAGTTGAGCGAAAAGCCATTGTAGCGTCGCCACATAATCCATTACACAAATATGTAATCACGCAACAGCATAAAGGTAATATAACCTGTTACAAAACCAACAAATGCCAACAGTGAAATCTTCTTGAAATACCAGAAAAAATTGATTTTTTCCATACCCATAGCTACTACGCCAGCGGCAGATCCAAAAATCAACATACTCCCTCCAGTACCAGCAGCAAAAGCAATGGCGTGCCATAGCGGGTCATCTACGCCTTGCGAAAACATGCCCATACTTGCAGCAACAAGCGGCACGTTATCAATTACAGCGGATCCCGAACCAAGCAACGCCACCACAACGTCCATGTTAGGGAAAGTAGCCGTTAAGTCTTGTGCAAAGTTAAATAGTAAACCTAAGGACTCAAGTGCAGCAACAGCCATTAAAATCCCCAAGAAAAAGAGGATACTAGGCAACTCAATTTTAGTAAGTGCGCTATGAACAGGACTGTGTGAGCCGTGTGCGTCTGAATCAGCATCAATGGATGACATCGAAAATTTTGAATTACTGTAAATCTCCGCAAAGGTTGCCACAACAGCCAAAGAAAGCATCATACCAACGTAAGGGGGCAAATGCGTAACGGTTTTAAAAACAGGGACAAACAAAATAGAGCCTAGACCCAAATAAAGCATCGTTGCCCCAAAGCGAGTTTTGGAATTCTCATTGGCTTCAATAGCATCTATTTTCCCTTTAAAAGCTTTATATCGACTAGCAATAAGCGTAGGTACAACCATACAAACCAAAGACGGAATGAGTAAGTATTTAATCAGTTCTGGAGTGGTTACTTTTTTACCAATCCACAACATGGTTGTCGTCACATCTCCAATGGGTGACCATGCTCCTCCGGCATTGGCAGCTACTATAATAAGCCCTGCAAACCAAAGCCTGGTCTCGCGATCTTTCACGACTTTTTGCAAAATAGTTATAAGTACAATTGTAGCAGTAAGGTTGTCAATAATTGCAGATAGAATAAACGCTAAAATGGAGAAAATCCACAACAACTTGACTTTGCTACGTGTCCGAATAAATCCTTTTATGGTAGCAAATCCATCGAAATAATCTATAATTTCAACGATGGTCATAGCACCCAAAAGGAAAACCAATATTTCTGCTGTTTTACCCAAATGATGCAATAAAATCTCATCTATATGTGTTTCGTGCAGGCTTTTAGAAACGGTATCTACATCAAAAACGGGAAGATGCCCAAGTGCGATAAGTGCCCATAAAATAGCCATCATGGCAAGCGCAGGAATAAGCTTATCTATTTTGAGGTTATGCTCAAGAGTAATAGACAGGTATCCCAAAAAGAATACAATCAGAATAATGGTTTCCATATTATAGATATATCGTTGAAAGGCACAAATATAGTAATGTAAAAGAGTTTGAAAAATATGATTTTTGGAGAATAACAGTTTAATAACGATACTGAGAATCATATATAAGTACTTATTTTAATATCTAACCCTTATAATGCGTGGGTATAAATGATAATAAATACGCTAAAATATATTCAACCCCCTAAAATAGAAGGGGTTGTATGTTCAGACATGTGGGTTTATTTATAATTCACTAATTATACGGCTGTGAATTTGACTAATTGGTAATATTGAATGGAGATTTTGGGAATACAGTAGTTGAGCGTGATTATAATATGAACCTATTTAAATAATTTAAAGTCAAAATTTATATTTGAGAAAAATTCAATATGTTACCTAACCCTCAAGGTTTATACCACCCAGAAAACGAGCACGACAATTGTGGTGCTGGTTTTATTTGTAGTTTAGAAGGCAAACGCACGAACGACATTATCCACAAAGCACTGGATATCCTTGTAAAACTGGAGCATCGCGGCGCCGTTAGTGCCGACGGCAAAACAGGTGATGGGGCTGGTATTCTTATTGATATTCCACATGATTTTTTGAAAGAAGTTTGTTCTTTTACACTTCCTGCGCCAAACAGCTATGCCCTTGGCATGGTGTTTTTACCCCAAAAGCTAAACCAACGCACGCACTGTGTTGAGATTTTTGAAGAAGAACTAAAAAGACAAAATCTTAGTATTATTGGATGGCGTGACGTTCCCACAAACATTGATGTGGTTGGCAAAATAGCCAAACAAACCCTACCAAACATCAAGCAAGTCTTTGTAGAAGATGCCTCGGGAACACTCACAGAAGATCAACTGAACACAAAAGCATTTATTGCTCGCAAACGCGCAGAACACCGTGTATTTGGCAGTAAAATGTCTCAAAATCAATATTTTTATTTACCCAGTTTTTCTACACGTACGGTTATCTACAAGGGGCTACTCATGCCTGAGGATATTGAAGGATTTTACATGGATCTTAAAGACCCACGTGTGGTTACACGATTAGCTCTCGTGCATCAACGTTTTTCTACCAATACTTTCCCAACTTGGGATTTGGCGCAACCGTTCCGCTATATGTGCCACAATGGAGAAATCAATACGTACAGAGGAAATGTGATACGCATGAAAGCAAGAGAGGAACTTTTTGCAGACGCGTTTTTTGGAGAAGATATGAAGCATATCACTCCTATTGTCCTGCCTGGTAAATCAGATTCCTCCTCAATGGATATGGTTGTTGAATTACTGTTGCATACAGGACGTTCATTACCAGAAGTTATGATGATGTTGGTACCTGAAGCTTGGGAAAAACACCAATCTATGGAGCCCGCTAAAAAAGATTTTTACGGATACAATGCCTGTATTATGGAGCCTTGGGACGGACCTGCCTCTGTACCATTTACCGATGGAAAATATATTGGAGCATTGTTAGACCGAAACGGACTTCGCCCATCTCGTTACACCGTAACCAAAGATGGCTATGTGGTGATGTCTTCCGAAACAGGAGTTATTGATATCGATCCTGCTAACGTATCCCTCCACGGACGTTTAGAGCCAGGACGTATGTTCTTAGTCGATATGGAAGAAGGGCGCATCATTGAAGATCGCGAGGTAAAAGAAAAAATTTCCTCCAAACACCCTTATGGAGATTGGTTGAAAGAAAACTTACTTCCCTTAAAAGATGTTCCCTACACAGGAAACAAAACACCCGTTGAGGCAGAGCCTTTTATGAAGCGTTTGCAAGCCTTTGGATATACTGAGGAGGATATCAAAACGCTGATAACACCCATGAGCACACAAGGAAAAGAAGCCATTGGTTCTATGGGAACCGATACCCCCCTGGCAGTACTTTCCAATAAGCCACAATTACTTTATAACTACTTCAAACAATTGTTTGCTCAGGTAACAAATCCACCGCTTGATGGAATTCGTGAGGAAATTGTGACAGACACCTCAATGTCTGTTGGAAGCGATGTGAATATCTTTGATGTTACTCCTGATCATGCCAAAAAACTTCGCATCCAAAATCCAATTATCTCAAATGAGGATTTGGACAAAATTAAATTTATTGAGCACGAAAACTTTAGCGCAAGTTCTGTTACAGCGCTTTACGATGTTCAATCGGGTAACAACGGCTTGGAGCGCGCTTTAGACGCTTTACTTTTGGACGTTAAGAAAAAAGTGGAAGCCGGATCAAATATTATCATTCTCTCGGACAGGGGATTGAGTAACGAAAAAGCACCCATTCCTATGTTATTGGCGTGTGCACACGTACATCACGGCATGATGAAACATCGCTTGCGTTCTAATTTTGGAATCATTATCGAATCTGCTGAACCACGCGAACCACACCACTTTGCACTGTTGTTTGGATATGGCGCAAGTGCCATCAACCCGTATATGGTAAACGAAGTCATTGAGCAGCAAATTGAAACAGGCGCTATCAAAGGACTTTCTACTGAAAATGCGATTGCAAATTACAATAAAGCCATTGCAAAAGGCTTGGTTAAAGTCATGAATAAAATTGGTATTTCTACCTTGCACTCGTATCGTGGAGCACAAATTTTTGAGGCACTTGGACTAAGCAAGAAGTTTATCAATACCTATTTCTGTAATACCGCTACGCGTATTGAGGGTATTGGACTCAAAGAAATAGAGCAAGAAATTGCAAAACGTCACGATTTTGCTTTCGGTGAAAAAGCGGCTGGAGAAAACTTAGACTTGGAAATTGGCGGTAGCTACCGTTGGCGAAGAAACGGGGAAGCGCATATGCTAAACCCCGCTAGTATTGCCAAACTGCAACTCGCTACCAACAAAGGAAGTTACGATACTTTTGAAGAATACTCAACATTAGTAAACGATCAATCCAAACAATTGATGACCCTCCGTGGTATGTTTGAGTTTACCGACTTAGACCCTATTCCAATTGAAGAAGTTGAGCCTTGGACGGCTATTGTAAAGCGCTTTAAAACAGGAGCGATGTCTTTGGGCTCTATCAGCGAAGAAGCACACGAAAACTTAGCCAAAGCCATGAACCGCATTGGCGGTAAAAGTAACTCTGGTGAAGGCGGTGAAGACCCACGACGCTTTACACGCGATGAAGACGGCGAATGGCGTAATTCTGCCATCAAGCAAGTTGCATCGGGGAGGTTTGGCGTATCATCACATTACCTTACAAATGCGCGCGAGATTCAAATTAAAATGGCACAAGGAGCAAAGCCCGGAGAAGGCGGTCAGCTCCCTGGTCCAAAAGTAAATCCGTATATCGCTTCGGTGCGAAATTCTACCCCATATGTAGGGCTGATTTCGCCACCACCTCACCACGATATTTATTCTATTGAGGATTTGGCACAGCTTATTTATGACCTGAAAAATGCCAACCGTGAAGCGCGAATTAATGTAAAGCTCGTTTCTGAAGTAGGCGTTGGAACCATTGCTGCTGGTGTTGCTAAAGCAAAAGCAGATGTAATTTTAATTTCGGGTTATGACGGAGGTACAGGTGCTTCGCCTTTAACTTCGTTAAAACACGCTGGATTGCCTTGGGAACTTGGTATTGCCGAAGCACAACAAACACTTGTCATGAACGACCTCCGCGGACGTATCGTTATGGAGTGTGATGGACAAATGAAAACGGGACGTGATGTTGCTATTGCATGTCTTTTAGGGGCTGAGGAATTTGGTTTCTCTACTGCACCGCTTGTTGCTTCTGGTTGTATTATGATGCGTGCATGTCATCTAAATACATGTCCTGTTGGAATTGCAACGCAAGATCCAGAACTACGTAAAAACTTTAAAGGAAAGCCTGAGCACGTCATCAACTTCATGCACTTTGTGGCAGAGGAAATGCGCGCTATTATGGCACAACTTGGCTTTAGAACCGTAGACGAAATGGTAGGGCAAAGCCAAAAGATAAATATGAACTCTGCCATTGAGCACTATAAGGCACAGGGCATTGATTTATCTGCTATTTTATACAAGCCTGATGTTGCTGAAAATGTTCCGGTTCGAAATATATCAAAGCAAGACCACGGTCTTGACAACGTACTTGACGTGGATATTGTGTCAAAAGCGCAAAAAGCGATTATTTCGAAAGAGCCGCAAACACTGCATTTTGACATCAAAAACACCAACAGAAGTGTTGGTGCATTATTGAGTAACGAAATCTCAAAAGCACACGGTCGTGATGGGCTTCCAGCCGATACGCTTAAGCTGTTGTTTACTGGAGCTGCAGGACAAAGTTTTGGCTGTTTTGCAACCAAAGGACTTCACATGGAAGTCACGGGGAACGCCAATGACTACTTCGGAAAAGGACTTTCAGGCGCACGCTTAGTGGCTAAAGTACCAGAAGAAGCAACCTTTAAACCAGAAGAAAACGTTATCATTGGAAATGTTGCATTCTATGGTGCAACAGGCGGTGAGGCGTACATCAATGGAATTGCTGGGGAGCGTTTCTGTGTTCGTAACTCAGGAGCCATTGCCGTAGTTGAGGGTGTTGGTGACCACGGTTGCGAATACATGACAGGTGGTGAAGCCATCATTTTAGGTCAAATTGGACGAAATTTTGCAGCGGGAATGAGCGGTGGAATTGCCTATATTTATGCTGAAGATGGGGTGTTTGACGATCGTAATTTCAATATGGAAATGATTGGATTGGAAGACCTTAGCGATACAGATATTACGCATGTTGGGGAATTGATTCAAAACCACATCAACTATACGGGAAGCCCGTTAGCAAAACAAATTTTAGAAAACTGGAAAACAACGCAAAAGCACTTTATTAAAGTAATGCCAACAGATTACAAGGCAGCACTTGAGCGCATGGCGAACGAAAAACAAAACGCATAAGCATGGGAAAGTTAAGAGGATTTATGGAGTATGAGCGCGTGAATGAACAGAACATTGCTGTTGAAGACCGTGTGAAGAATTACAAAGAATTTACAGTAACGCCAAGCGAAAAAACGCTACAAGATCAGGGCGCACGCTGCATGGATTGCGGTGTTCCGTTTTGTCATAGCGGTTGTCCATTAGGAAATATGATTCCTGATTTTAACGATGCGGTTTACCGTAACGAGTGGCAAAAGGCACTACGCATTTTACATTCGACAAACAACTTCCCAGAGTTTACAGGGCGGTTATGTCCTGCTCCTTGCGAAGCGGCTTGTGTTTTGGGTATTGTCAATCCACCGGTATCTATTGAAATGATTGAAAAATACATCGTAGAACGTGGATTTAAAGAAGGTTGGATTAAAGCCGACCCACCTGCACAGCGCACTGGAAAAACCGTTGCCGTTATAGGGTCTGGCCCTGCTGGACTTGCCGCCGCACAACAATTAAATCGTGCCGGACACACCGTGACCGTTTTTGAACGCGACGAAAAAGTAGGTGGATTATTGCGTTATGGTATTCCAGATTTTAAGATGGAAAAAAACGTTATCGATCGCCGTTTAACTATTTTGGAAGAAGAAGGCATTCAGTTTAAAACGGGTGTTGAAGTCGGAAAAAACATGCCGGTTGAGGAGCTAAACGCATTTGATGCTGTCGTACTATGTGGCGGCGCAACCATTCGCAGAAGACTTCCCATTCCTGGTTCAGACTTGCCGGGCGTAGTACAAGCAATGGACTTCTTGCCTAAGAGCAACCGATGGGTAGATGGGCTTACGGATATAGATAATGCATTACACGCTGCCAATAAAAATGTGGTGGTGATTGGTGGTGGTGATACGGGTTCTGACTGTATTGGAACATCGAACCGACAAGGTGCAAAAAGTGTGACCAACTTTGAAATTATGCCAAAGCCCTCGGAAACACGTACCGAAGATCACCCTTGGCCGTTTTGGCCCTTCAAACTCAAAACGACTTCGTCGCATGAGGAGGGAATTCACCGCGAGTGGAGCATCATGACGAAAGAATTTATTGCAGACAAAGAGGGTAAGCTAAAAGGCTTAAAAACGGTGAATGTACGTTGGGAAAAGAACGAAGAAGGCGGCAGACCTACACTGGTAGAAGAACCCAATTCTGAAAAAGAATGGCCTTGCGAATTGGCATTGTTAGCCCTTGGATTCACAGGTCCTGAGCCAACACTAGCCGAGCGATTAGGCTTGGATCAAGACGATCGTTCTAACGTAAAAGGAAACGAAAAGTACCAAACCAATGTACCACATGTATTCACTGCTGGTGATATGCGTCGTGGGCAATCGTTGATTGTTTGGGCCATTTCGGAAGGTCGCGAAGCGGCACACCACGTAGACGCCTTTTTGATGGGATCGTCTAAACTTCCTATCAAGGAAGGTGGCGATTTACCTGCGAATTAATCTACTGAAAGAAATTCCACACAATTCCAAAGCGAATCAATAAATCGCGATGTGGATATCCGGGAGCAGCAAAATAGTCGGGGGCTTTGCGGTTGGCATTGGCGTGTTCTACCACAAAAAACAAACGTGTTTGCCTGATTTTGGCATTAAAAAAGGCGTTTACCACAGGATAACCGCCAAGCTCTTGGTGCTGTTGCACCACAAATTCTGACAGAAGTGGATGATAGGCACGCATCTTAAAGGCAGAAAAATAATGTGCACTTACACCAAGATGTAAAAACATGGCTTTTTCAAACCAGTGATCTTCGTAATACAAAGCAGTTCGTCCAATAAAATCGGGTAATGGCATGGCGTCTGTAGCGCCGCTAAGTTGCTGGGCACGTACTTTGGCATCGAAACGAAACACACCAAATTTTAGTCCGCCTTCCCAATCGAGTTGCAATAGGTTTATTGCCTCTTCTGTTTGTGTGGGCGTTACCGTTAGCGCATCGGCATCGGCTTGTAAAAAATAAGCGTGGTTGTTGATATTCGTTGCGGTTACCGAAAGTGTTCCAAAAGTTGGATGAAGTAAAGCCCCGTAAATGGCGGTTCGCTGCTCCATTTTGGGCGTTGTATTCCATCGGTAATCGGCGTAGCTACTGGTAAAACGTTCAAATACAAACCCCGGATGTTGTTGTTGTATGCGGATTCCCGCCGTGATACTTCCTGTTTTAAACCAAGGCAACGCTATTTCACCGTTTAGGAAATCTCCTGTGCGTGAACCGCTAAGGGCGAATTCCGCCTCAGCACGAAGGCGCAATGCGCCAAAGTTTTTACGCCACTCGCCTCCTACCGAATAGGCATTTTCCGATAGCGCAGCACTATCCTCAATATGCCTTTCTGCAAATCTATATTTGTGGTGGCGTGCATAGCCCGAAAACCACCCCACGGAAGGATTCGTAAATATCGTATATATATCAAACTGACGTAGGCTGTAATGTGTTCTGTCGTAAGGTTTAGAAATCCCTTCTGCCAAGCTGCCGTAGCCTTCGTATGCGGAGGTTTGATTAAACTGATTGTCGTGGATGTTACTTTGCGCCCTATAACCCAAGCGCAGTCGTGGCTTTTGCAGCGAATCGTTGGAACGCAACACCAAATAATCTTGTTCCAACAGGTAGAATTTGCCGGTAAAATTGTTATTCGCATTTTCATACAAAACACTTAGCCGATCTCGGTCAAAGAATTCATCATCACCCGATTTAAAATTGTCAATAGACGCAGCCTCTAAACCGCCGTTTTCTTGTTGTTCTATTTTCTGATTGGCGATTTGTAAGCGCAAGCGATAACGCCCGTTTGGGTTTTCGTAACGGGTAGTAAAACGCAATTGGCTACGCCCAGAAATTTGATGTTGATACTTCCCCAACGAACGGTGTCCGCGATAGCCAATGGCATAATTTAACCTTGGGTGGATGTTGGCGGTAATCAACGCATCGGAAGACTGCCCTTGTGACTGTGTGCTTTTATAAAACACCTCCGAAAGCGGTGTAGGTACGTGGTAGTACGCAAGCTGATGTGGTAAAAACCGTTGGCTTTCTTTGGCACGAAAACCAGCAACGGCAGCAGTATTCTTACGCCAGGTTTCCAACGAAAGCGGATTAAGCGCCTGCCCTGAATTGTTTAATGATACCCACGCAAAATTGTCTCGCCGTTGGGAATTCATCTTATAGTATTTTGCCATGGTAAGCGTGGTATCCACATGGGTGGTATCGCGCGCTTGCGAAATAATTAGATAGTCTGTAATGGCTATTTCGGGCGTGGTGTTTTCAGGAGCCGTAGGGGCTGTTTGAGGTTGTTGGAACTCTTGCAACTCAGGTAGGTTTTCCACTATAGAATCGAAGACAGCCTCATTGGTTTGCGCCAAAACACCCAACGAAAAACATAAAAAAAGTAGCTTGTGTAGCACCTTAGATAATTTTGGTAAAGGTATAGCTTTCGGGAATAACTGAAAGAAATCACACAATCCATTTCTTATTTGCTTTCACTTGCTTGAAATCCACAAATAGTTACCCTCCTCTAAATCACACCCCAACCCCCTTTTTAGCTTTTTCCATTTCAGCAATTAAGGCAGCCTCGCCCAAAAACACAGGTGTTTTTTGATGGAGTTCGGTCACATCAAGGTCAAGGATTGCGGTATCGCCGTTTGACGATGTTCCGCCTACCGCTTCCAATACATACGCCATGGGAATTGCTTCATACACCAGGCGTAAATGCCCGTGGGCATAGCCCGGTCTTTTGTCGTTTGGGTATGCAAAAATACCGCCTTCCAAAAGAAGTCGTTTGACTTCGGAAACCAAAGAAGCATACCACCTTAGGTTAAAGGAAGTGCCGTTTTTATCTTCACGGTTGATAAGCCTATCAAAGTAGTCTTGCAGCCAATTGTCCCATTTTGTTCGGTTTGATGCATTAATGGCTATCATTTTTTTAGTTGGCATGACAGGCAACGCGCTAAACTTCCAACGGTTGGTATCCGCATCCCAAACGCCTTTTGTGGCCGTTCCATGCAGCGAAAAATAGAGTTCTAGGTTTATGCTAAAAACAAAAAAACCACCCATAACGATGTGCTTCCCGTTAAAATCTGAAATCTGCTGTGCGTCTTTAAAAACCCCAAAAATAGCACCCGGTGGAATGCCCACAGCCGCCGATTTAGAACCGTCTAACGGATCGAGGGAAACGCTATATTCTCCTTTACCGTAGGATTGTAAATTGGGGCGTTCCTCAGATATGATATAGCGCACTTGGGTAGTGCTGGCAATAGCTTCTTGAAAATAGGTATCGGCGATGATGTCCAAATTCAACTGACTGTCTCCAGATGCATTTGACGCAGCGGCAAGGTCTAGGCCGTTGCCCATTTTAACCTCTTGATATACTTGAACTCCTGCGATAAGAAACGCATTAAGAATACGTTGAAGTTCAAGGTCTTTGATGTCGGTCAATGCGGTCATATACGAAACTGTTTGTGTGGCCAGTAGTGGCGCAGCAAAAATAAGCTACTTACACATACATTCGGGCGTATCCAAGAACGCTTTTTTGTGAAACCAAAAACAAACATTCTTTTGTATTTTTATGCAAACACAGTTTACGCAACCCGTCATACTTAATAATAATTGTAAATGTTTGATGAAAGAACAAAGGAAAATTTAAAATACTATGTGTATTTATTAATTGATCCAGAAAACAATGAACCATTTTACGTTGGCAAAGGGAAAAACAACCGGATATTCGCACATATTAATCAAGAAATTGATGATGATGGTGACAGTCTTAAATACGCTGAAATTAGACGAATTGGTCCTGAAAAAGTAAAGCATGTTATTGTACGACATGGCTTGAGTGAAAAAGAATCTTTTGCTATTGAGGCCAGTTTGATTGATACATTCAGATACATACCTTCATTTTTACGTTTTGTCCGTGGCAACATACAAGGTGGTTTCAATTCAATTGAAAAAGGATTGATGACTTCTAATGAAATAATTCGAATGTATAATGCTCAGCCTTTAGAAAAAATTGAAGATGATTGTTTAATCATTAATATCAATAAGTCCTATAAAAGAGGTTCTGGCATTGCTGCCATCTACAATGCGACTAAAGAAACTTGGCGTATTAAAGAAAGTCGAAGAGAAAAAGTCAAATATGTATTGAGCGAATACAAGGGTTTAATAGTGGAAGTTTTCAAAGTTGATCGCTGGTATCCAAAAAAAAGGGGCTTTAATCCTGGAGCCAAAAAATATGGTCAAACTTATACAGGCTATGGCTTTGAAGGCACTATAGCAGATAATAAAGTAAGAGATAAATATATTAATAAGACAATCTCTCAATTTAAGAAAAGAGGGTTTGGCGGTGTATTAATTTTTCCTGACACATTGGAAAAACTAAAAAATGAATGAGTACAAAAAACCCAAACCTCCCCTCCCATTTCTTTTGTAATTTAGTACCTAGATGCAAACACAGTTTACGCAAACGCTAGAGTGCGGTACAGACGAGGCGGGTCGGGGTTGTTTGGCGGGACCTGTTACGGCAGCAGCGGTCATCCTGCCGCCCAGCTATACGCATCCGCTCCTAACTGATTCCAAAAAACTAACTGCCAACCAACGCTATGTGCTACGCGAGGAAATCAAAACGGTTGCCTTGGCCTATGGCATTGCGCATGTGTCGCATACCCGCATTGATAAAATCAACATCCTAAACGCTTCCATAGAAGCCATGCAATTAGCCATCGCTAAAATGGCGTTAGTGCCCGAAACCATTTTGGTAGATGGAAATAAATTCAAACCCTACCACAACATTCCGCACCATTGTATGGTAGGCGGCGATGCCCGTTTTTTAAATATTGCCGCGGCGTCCATCTTGGCAAAAACCACCCGTGACGATGTGATGCAAGCGCATCATCAAAAGCATCCGCACTACGGTTGGGACACCAACAAGGGCTATCCCACAGCCAAACACCGAGAGGCCATCCTTAAACACGGACCTGTTAAAATTCACCGTAAAACTTTTGCGTTATACCCCAAACAACTGTCATTGGATTTATAACTTTGTCGTATGAAAAGACTGCTGATCCTCGCGCTCTGCCTTAGTATAGGTGCTTGCCAACAACAAACAAATAATTCAGCATCATTATTGGACTATTTGCCCAACAATGCCGTAGTGGTGGTCAAAAGTGAATCGTTTGGATCGATGAAATCCTATGCCACGCAGCATACCGCAGCGGCGGCACTTGCCAAAGTATTTCCAGACTTCTTTGCCCAAATGGATGCCGTAGCGGAAAACACCAGCGGGCAATTGAGCTTTCACCCCGAGGGCAAAGACAACCTCAGCTACCTGTGGATTACCCCTCAAAAACCGCAACAGTTAGATTCCATAGCTGCCGATACGCTAAGCTATGCCAAAACACAACTGCTGCAATTCAAGACTTCCCCGCCCACCTATTACGCTACTTGGGACAGCTTGCACTTGCAATCGTCAAGTAAACTGTTGATGGAAAGTAGCATTCGCCTGCGCAGCACACCCAATAGCATTGACAGCACGCTAACGCAACTCTACAATAGCACCAAAGAGCCGCATACCTTTTTTGTGCAAAACAAGATTGCACCCTTTTTTAATTCGCTTTTTGATGACATTTCCCCTGTACCGTGGAGCGAATGGAGCAACTGGACTGCCTTTGTGCCAAGTGTCAATACGAACGGCGTATATCTACGTGCTTATGGAGTGCTTCCGGCAAATGGTGCGTCGCGCTTATCGCCATTGGCAAACCAAACGACAGCCTTGCAAGACGTGGCAGCGCACCTGCCTAGCAGTGCGAAAAGTATTCAGGCCTTTGCCTTTGATGACGAAGTGTTTTCAAAAGCTGCGAAACGTTTTCAAATTACCCACAACCAACCCGAAACCTCCACCGATTCATTACTGTTAGATGCCGCTTATGTGGCGCAAGTTGGATTGGGAAATGATGTGGTATTTGCGTTAAAATCAAATCAAGAAGCGGAAGAATTACGCACTGCGCTTTCGCGCCAATCCAAGGCGCAATACAGCGTAAGCGGGCAAACTATTTTTGAATTTTTAGAAGAAAACCAAAAGACAGACGTACTTGTACCACTTGCCAAAAACGAAACCTATCCATACGCTGCGTTTCTAAACGACCATCTCTATTTTGGAACGTCTAAAGCGGTGATGGAGTCGCTTTTAAATGCGTTAGAAAAAGATGATGTGCTTGCCAACGATATTCGTTTTGAAAACTATGCAAAAACCCTTCCGCGTCAAAGTAGCCTGTGGGCATGGGCAGCGCCTTCAGAAGTTGAATCTACATTAAAAAAATATATAAAAAAATTGGCGAAAACCGATTTTGGGGCTTTTCGTCAAGTCGATTATATAGGTGTTGTAGAAGGCGATGTGTTTTACATCACATTAAGCTTACAACAACCTAGCGAAAGCGGCAGCAAATCGCAAGGGATAGAATCGGCTGGAACAGCACCATTTAACACACCTATTGCATGGGGACCCTACGCAGTAAAAAACCACAACTCCAAGGCGTTGGAATGGGTCGTTCAGGACGAGGAACATCAACTTTACCTGTTAACTTCTACTGGGAAATTGCTTTGGAAAAAGCAACTCGATGGCGCTATTTTAGGGGCTATTCAACAAGTGGACTTATACCGAAATAAACGCTTGCAGCTCGCTTTTACCACTACCAAAAGTTTTCAAGTTTTAGACAGAAATGGAAACGCCGTAAAAGGGTTTAGGAAATCGGGGATGAGCACGTCCAGTACACTTGGCATTTTTGATTATGACAATCAACGGGACTACCGCATTGTGTTATCGACTGGAAAAACATTAAGCATGTATGACCGCCGTATGAAAAAAGTAAGCGGTTGGCGTAAATCAAGACTCACAGGCAGTTTGGCATATTCGCCCAAACACATTCGTATTGGAAACCGTGATTATATTGCCATAGTCCAAAAATCGGGTAAAGCAGAGCTGCTGCACCGCACCGGAAAAACACGTATTAAAATTCCAACGGATATCAAATTCACGCAAAATATCTACCCTTACCAAAGCGGTTTTGTGAGCATTGATGCCAAAAACAGGTTGATTCAAATCAGTACTTCGGGGAAAATTACCAAAAAAGCGTTGCCGTTTGAAACACGCTATACGTTGGCTGCCAATAAAAACACCTTGGTTACCCAAACCGAAAATAAAATCACCATCAACAACCAGTTGGTAGAATTGGATTTTGGAGTATATGCACCACCGCAAATTCAGGTGGTAAACAACCGCACCTATATTTTAATTTGGGACAATCAATCGGGAAAAGTGTATGTGTTTAATCGCGACGCAAAACTTCTGGATAGCTTTCCCGTAATCGGCGAGGGTTGGGCCATGTTGGGACAAGAAACGCCCGGATCGGCTGTATATTTAGCCGCACAAAACAACAAAAAAGAATTGCGATTTTACCGAATGCCTTAACGCACCTCAGCCTCAAATTGATGTGCAAAGTATTTTTGAAAAAGGGTACTAACTTCTTTTATATCAATGGTTTTACCCAACTCTTTTTGCATAGAAGTAACCCCTTTGTTGCGAATTCCACAGGGAATGATATAATCAAAAAAAGACAAGTCGGTATTTACATTTAAAGCAAATCCATGCATCGTAACCCAGCGACTGGTACGGATTCCCATGGCACAAATTTTACGGGGATTATCGCCATCTACATCAATCCAAACACCAGTTTCACCTTTGCTACGCGAGGCAGAAATACCAAAGTCAGCAAGAGTATTTATGATACATTCTTCCAACAAACGCAAGTATTTATGGATATCGGTAAAAAAACAATCCAAATCCAAAATGGGATAGCCAACCAATTGCCCGGGGCCGTGATAGGTAATATCCCCTCCTCTATTAGTCGGATAAAACGAAACGCCTTTTTCAGCAAGGGTTTCTGCATTTACGAGTAAATTATTTTCATCGCCACTTTTTCCGAGGGTATATACATGCGGATGCTCTACAAAAAGCAAATGATTTTCGGTGGTCATTTGCGCATCTGGATTTCTACGGTTGTGAATTTTCTGGTCTATGGTGCGCTGAAATAATTCTTGCTGCAAATCGGTTACGGCATCATATGCTGCCAAACCCAATTTACGCACCTGCACAACAGGTTTAGGGTTCATAATAAAAAGGTCTATTCAAAATAATAAGCGCCCCAATTACACCTGGTACCCATGCACATAGGGTGAGTAAAAAAACAATAATTACAGATCCGCACCCTCTGTCGATAACTGCCAAGGGCGGAAATATGATAGCTAAAAGTACGCGAAATAAACTCATGGGTTAGTCAAAGATACAAATTCGAACGTTCTTGAGAACTCATGCGCATTGGTTATCTTTGCGCCAGAAAAATTTGGGATGCACGAACTATCAGAACAAGAACTTGTACGTAGAGAAAAACTCACCAAACTCCGTGAGTTGGGCATAGACCCCTACCCTGCCGAAGCGTTTGACACCACTCATTACGCCACTGAAATTGCTGAAAAATACACAGAAGGCGGTGCCGTTTGTTTGGCTGGCCGGTTGATGTCGAGACGGGTGCAAGGAAAGGCAAGTTTTGCCGAATTGCAAGATGCTACTGGCAGAGTACAGTTGTATTTTAACAGAGATATACTGTGTCCAGACGAAGATAAAACCTTGTATAACGATGTCTATAAAAAGTTGTTGGACATTGGGGATATTATTGGTGTTGAAGGAAAATTATTCACAACCCAAGTAGGCGAAAAAACCGTTGAAGTGCACAAGCTTTTTGTGCTGAGTAAATCGTTGCGTCCGTTGCCGCTTCCAAAAGTAGATGCCGATGGCAATACCTATGATGCCTTTACCGATCCGGAACAGCGGTACCGTCAGCGCTATGTAGATTTGATTGTAAACCCGAGTGTAAAAGATGCCTTTGTAAAGCGTACAAAGATTACAAATACAATGCGTTCGTTTTTTAACGATCGTGGGTATTTAGAAGTAGAAACGCCCATTTTACAACCCATTCCAGGTGGCGCTGCCGCAAGGCCTTTTGTAACGCATCACAATGCGTTAAACATTCCGCTCTACTTACGTATTGCAAATGAGTTGTACCTAAAACGTCTTATTGTTGGTGGGTTTGATGGCGTGTATGAATTTGCCAAAGACTTTAGAAACGAGGGCATGGACAAAACCCATAATCCTGAGTTTACGGTCATGGAGCTTTATGTTGCATACAAAGATTACCATTGGATGATGGAAACCACGGAAGCACTACTTGAAGAAGTAGCGGTGGCAGCCAACGGCAGTTCTGCCGTACAAGTGGGTGAAAATTCCATTGATTTTAAAGCGCCTTATCCACGCGTACCCATTTTAGAGGCAATTAAAAAACACACCGGAATTGATGTTTCAGATATGGATGAAACCGCATTACGTGAAACGGCTAAAAAACTGGGTCTTGAGGTTGATGAAACGATGGGTAAAGGAAAACTTATTGATGAGTTGTTTGGCGAGCTGTGCGAGCATCACTACATCCAGCCGACATTTATCACAGATTACCCAAAAGAAATGAGTCCGCTGACCAAAGCCCATCGCAGCAAACCAGGACTTACCGAGCGTTTTGAACTTATGGTCAATGGAAAAGAGTTGGCGAATGCTTATTCTGAGCTTAACGATCCGATAGATCAGCGCGAACGCTTTGAGGATCAAATGTCGTTATCAGAAAAAGGCGATGACGAGGCCATGTTTATCGACCAAGATTTCTTGCGTGCATTGGAATACGGCATGCCGCCCACATCGGGAATTGGGATTGGTATTGATCGCCTAACGATGCTTCTGACCAATAACAGCTCTATTCAAGAGGTGCTATTTTTCCCACAAATGCGACCAGAAAAGAAAGGTCCTGCCCTTACTGATGAAGAACAAATTATCATTAATATATTGAAAAAAGAAAGTCCCGCCGTTCTTACAACAGTGAAGGAACAAGCAGGACTTAGCAATAAAAAATGGGATAAAGCGGTCAAAAGTCTTACGAGTAAATCTGTAGCATCAGTAACAAAAACTAACGAAACGCTATACATTTCACTCATTTAATTTTATAAAATGACAGCACAATAATTGGTATTGTGTTAATAATTTAACAAATTAGCCAACTGTTAATTAAATTTTATGAAAAACTTAATACGATTTTTATTTGTCTTTTGTCTAATAACGCAAACAAACGCGCAGATCCCGAAACTGTTTAAAAAGAAAAAAGCACCTGAAAAAGTTGAAGCGCCTAAGCCGAAAAAGGAAAATAAAAATGGTATGAAGCCATACGAAAAAGTCATTACCAAAAAGGCTATTTCGGATACAGGTTTGTTTGACGTACATAAAGTTGATGAGGATTATTTTTATGAAATTCCAGATTCACTCTTCGGCAAAGAAATGCTTATGGTTACTCGGATTGCCAAAACAGCCTCTGGCATTGGTTTTGGTGGCGGAAAACAAAACACGCAAGTGTTGCGCTGGGAAAAAGATGCTAAAAAAGTATTATTGCGTGTGGTATCGCATCAGGTAGTTGCCGCTGACTCACTACCGATTCACGAGGCGGTTGTAAATTCTAATTTTGAACCTATCTTATACCGTTTTGATATCAAGGCCATTGGAAAAGATTCCATTTCGACGGTAATTCAGGTAAATAAATTTTTTGAATCAGATGTAAAAGCCATTGGTTTTCCTCAATCAAGGAGAAAAACTTATAAGATTTCAAGTTTAGACAAGTCGCGATCTTTCATAAATACTTTAAAAAGCTATCCGCTAAATATTGAAACGCGGCACATCAAAACCTACAATTCTAGCGAACCGCCTTCAAACTCAAGCACAGGATCTGTTTCTTTAGAGATGAGCAATTCCATGATTTTATTGCCAGAAAACCCAATGAAACGCCGCTACTTTGACGAGCGTGTGGGGTGGTTTTCTAGAGGTCAAACCGATTATGGTTTAGATGTTCAAAAGAGTAAAACAGTGCGCTATTTAGACCGCTGGCGATTGGAGGTTAAAGATGAAGATTTAGAAAAGTTTAAGCGTGGTGAATTGGTGGAGCCAAAAAAACCCATTGTTTATTATATTGACAGGGCAACACCAAAAAAATGGATACCCTACCTAAAACAAGGTATTGAAGACTGGCAAGTAGCGTTTGAGGCTGCTGGTTTTAAAAATGCCATTATTGCCAAAGACCCACCAACTCCAGAAGAAGATCCTGATTGGAGTCCAGAAGACGTGCGCTATTCTGTAGTGCGTTATTTGGCATCCCCAATTCCAAATGCTAACGGACCACACGTAAGCGACCCGCGATCGGGTGAAATTTTAGAGTCAGATATCAATTGGTATCACAACGTAATGACACTCCTACGGAACTGGTTTTTTGTACAAACTGCAGCCATAAATCCTGACGCAAGAGGGGTTGCTTTTAAGGACGAAATTATGGGACGACTTATCCGATTTGTATCCGCACACGAAGTTGGGCACACTATAGGGCTGCCACACAATATGGGAAGCAGCGTTGCCTATCCTGTGGATTCTTTGCGGTCGCCTTCCTTTACCAAAAAATACGGCACAGCTCCTTCAATTATGGACTATGCCAGATTTAATTATGTTGCACAGCCTGGTGATGGCGATGTGTCGCTTATGCCTGATATTGGTATCTATGACAAGCACGCTGTGCGTTGGGGCTACCGCCCTATTCCATCTGCAACAACAGCGGAGGACGAAAAAGAAACGCTCGATCAATGGATTTTAACACACCAAAACGACCCTATGTATCGCTTTGGGAGCCAGCAATTTGGAAGTCCTATTGACCCGAGTTCTCAAACAGAAGACTTAGGTGATGATGCCATTAAAGCAAGCCAATATGGTATTGCAAACCTAAAACGCATTGTACCTAACCTGATAGAATGGACTGCAGAAGACGGAAAAAACTATGACGATTTACAAGATTTATATAATCAGGTGTTAGGTCAGTTTAATCGTTATATGGGCCATGTTGCAGCGAATGTTGGTGGTGTTTATGAATATTATAAAACATACGACCAAGAAGGGGCTGTCTATACCCATGTGGATAAAAGCCATCAAAAGGCATGTCTGCAGTTTTTACAAAATGAGTTGTTTGAAACTCCAAAGTGGATGCTGGATAAAAACATTTTTAACAAAATTGAGTTTGCTGGTGCTTTAGATCGGATGCGACGTATGCAAACAGGCACACTAAATCGATTATTAACTTTTGACCGTATGGCGCGTATGCTTGAAAACGAGGCGTTAAACGGTAACGATGCCTATTCGCTAACACAAATGATGGGTGAATTACGCAAAGGAGTTTGGGCGGAACTTTACAGTAGCAGTACCATTGATATGTATAGACGTAACCTACAACGCGCCTATATTGACCGCTTAGAATATCTTATGACAGAGAGTCAGGAACAATTAAGTGGTTCGGCTAGACGCTACAGCAACCGCACACGAGTGTTAGTAAGTCAGTCGGATATTCGTGCTGTGAGTCGTGCGCAACTGGTAAATTTAAAAGCAGCCATTGGTAAAAGTTTAGCAGGAGTAAAAGATCAAAATACCCGCTATCATTTACAAGAATCTGTAGTTCGAATTGATGCTATTTTAGACCCGAGCTAAGAAGTATCGGTCGTATTCAATTATAAAAGAATTGGTTTATTTTAAGGATAAAAACCAAACTACCGTATTTATAGTAAAGTCCGTTACAGCTGTGCTGTGGTTTTTATTTTCAAGTGGAATTAAGTTGACACTAGCGCCTTTAGCTTTCATGGCTTCGTAAGCCGTTATGGAGTTTAAGGGGAAAACATAATCGTCTTTTGTTCCATAAATCAACCTAACAGGTGCAACGGGCTTCCAATCAAAACGGTCATTGTCTTTTAATGCATCATTAAATGGTGAGTCTTGTTCTTCTAATACTTCACTTTTAAAGGATTGCGTAAATAATTTGGAAGGGTTCATACTGATATCCGCCGTAAGAATACTCAAAGGGGCATTTTGATCAATATTAGAAGCATAGGGTTCATTGATATAATACGACCAGGGTTTATTGATATTATATACGCGATTATAGGTATCCAAAACCCATAAATAAGATCTCACAAATGGGGATTCCACGTCTAAAGCTAAAACCGCTAAAGCAAAACCTGATTTGTTGTAGGCTCCTGCTCCCGCCGAAGATGCCGTAACAGTAAGTTTTCCTTCTTTTTCAATGTGCTGATGGAGTGCCATTGTAGCATACCCGCCTTCCGAGTATCCAGTAAGGAACAGTTTGTCATCAACTTGATGATCATTTGAAAGCAGAAACTCACGCGAAGCTAAAAGCATGTCATATGACGCAGATGCTAAACTAGCCCCGTGTTCATACAAATGGTGAAATGCCTTGTTATCGCCGTATCCTAAATAATCGGGAGATGAAACATAAAATCCAAGCCCCCCCAAAAGTGCGGCAAAGTTATTTTGGAATGTTCCAGCAAATAAAGATGGAATTTCATTTGGGTTAGTAAGTGTCCCATGCTGAAGAGAAAGTATGGGATTACTTTTTATTTGGTCTGGAACAACCAAAGCACCAGATGCCAAAACTTTAGTCGCTTCACCAGGATAACTGGTCTTATACGTTAGTTTATAAATAGAAACACCTGAAAAAGTCAATGGGAGAACCAATCCTGATGGTAGTCCGGAAACAAGGGTTGTATATAGGTCCGCTAGTTCTGTACTACTTATTTTTTTTACCAAACTAAAATCTACTAAAACTTCATTTTTCGTTTTTGGCAGCTCCTCGTTATCAGGTTTACATGAATAAAATAGAATAATTAGGCCTAAAGCATAAAGAATGGGGGATTTCATAATGAAGTGATTTTATAAATAATATTAAAATCTAATCACAAATAATGAAACGCTTATTACTGTAAAGAAGTCAGAAAGCTTAAAATGGATGCTTCAAAGTAGGTTTTTATGTTCGAATTTTTAGGATTAGAACTTAAATATAGATAAATCTAACTACTAAAACACATTTTTATCATATTTTTTTGATTGTTTCAGCAAACGACTCAAGTGTTTTGTCGAGGTCTTTTTGGCTAATGGCATCATTTAGAAAATAACTTTCAAAAGCACTGGGGGGTAAATACACCCCGCGTTTCAACATGCCATGGAAATAGTTTTTAAAGAAGTCATTGTTGCCTTTAGCTGCGGAGTCAAAATCAACTACAGGGGTGTCTGTAAAATGAAGTGATAGCATAGAACCCAAGCGATTTATTTGATATGGAATTCCCTTTTGCTCTAGAAGTGGTGTCATTTCATTGTGTAAATACGCGGTTTTGGTATCTAAACTGCTATAGGTTTTTGGTTCCTCTTGGAGTAACTGTAACATGGTAAGTCCTGCGGTCATCGCCAAAGGGTTTCCGCTCAATGTCCCCGCTTGATACACTGGTCCAACGGGTGCTAAAAACGCCATGATTTCTTTTCGTGCGGCAAATGCGCCAACGGGCAACCCACCACCAATCACTTTACCGTAGGTAACCATATCGGCACGCACGCCTAAACGTTCTTGAGCACCGCCAGGTGCTAGTCGGAAGCCGGTCATCACCTCATCAAAAATAAGTACCGCACCGTGGGTGTCGCATAAACTTCTGAGTCCTTCCAAAAAACCTTCTTTAGGTAATACGCAACCCATATTTCCTGCCACAGGTTCTACAATAATGGCTGCAATTTCTTCTGGGTTTGCTGCAAATATTTCGGCAACTTGTTCCAGATTATTATAGGCTGCCAATACCGTATCTTGCGCTGTTCCTGCAGTAACTCCCGGACTATTAGGACTACCAAAAGTAACTGCACCACTCCCAGCTTGTATCAAAAAAGCGTCGGCATGTCCGTGATAACAACCCGCAAACTTGATGATTTTGTCACGGCCCGTAAAGCCACGTGCCAAACGAACTGCACTCATACATGCTTCTGTTCCCGAATTCACAAAACGAATTTGATCCATATGAGGCACCATTGACAAGGCATGTTTGGCAATTTGCGTTTCCAATGCCGTTGGGATGCCATAGGATGTACCTTTTTCTGCACGCTTTTGAATGGCTTGTACTACTTTTGGATGTGCATGCCCCAAAATCATAGGTCCCCATGAAGCGATATAGTCAATGTATTTGTTACCATCCTCGTCAAACAAATAAGCGCCTTTGGCGTGAGTCAAGAAAATAGGTGTTCCGCCGACTGCATTAAAAGCACGAACGGGAGAATTAACACCTCCAGGAATCACTTGTTTTGCCTCGGTAAAAAGGGTGCTACTGCGTTGATACTGCATCATTTTAATTTGAGCTGTTGTCCGATGGCCAAATCGGTTGAATTAAGGTTGTTAATATGTACAATATTTTCTACGGAAAGATCGAATTCTTTAGCAATAGAATACAATGTGTCCCCTTGCTGCACTTTGTAGGTGTGTTTTTTTTCCTTTGATTTTTTTGATGTTTTTAGGGGAGCTTTACTCCCATCAAACTGCCACAATTCATAACGCTCAATAAGCGAAATAAGTTTGTATGCGTATTGTGGATCGGTAGCATATCCCGCTTTTTTTAGGCCATGTGCCCAACTCACATAATCTGTTTTTTTCATTTTAAACAACTTACTGTAACGATCGCGGTAGCGCAAAAACTCGGAGTGATCTCGGTATGATTGCTCAACTTTTTTGTATTTGCGAAAGCACTCCCCTTTGGCGTCATCGTCGTGAGATACAGTGGGCCCACGCCACCCTTTGTGGCATTTTATTCCAAAGTGGTTATTGGACTTTGCCGCCAATTTGCCCATACCAGCTTGGGATTCCAATAAGCCTTGCGCAAGAGTAATACTTGCAGGAATACCGAATTTTTTCATTTCTTTTTGTGCCATTTCAGCATATTGCAGCACATATACTTTCATACGTGTATGTGCATCTAGCTCCGCTAATTTTTTCACAGACTTCTTTGGTGATTTATGCTCTATTTTCTTTGCTGTTCGCTTTACAGCACCAGAGTAAACCACTTTTTTAGAACCACAAGAAACAAGAAAAAGGGCAACAAAAAAAATACTTAAACCACGGGCCATTGGAGCGATGATCGCGTATTGAAACCTGTTATTCCTTGTGTTCCCCCGGTGTGTATTAAAAGTATTCTTTTTCCAAATGTCCATGTGTCGTCTTTTATCATCTGCACCAACTGAAACAACATAGGTGCGGTGTAAATGGGATCTAATAAAACCCCTGTTTGCTTCAAAACGTCTTGTGCAAAAGCAACCAACGAATTGCTTACTTGCGCATATCCACGATGTGCGGGATGCTGCACTAGTGTCCAATTATTATTAGTAGCAAATGTACGAATACGCGCTGTGATTGACACATCTTTTACCACTTGAAACCCCACAACGTGTTGATGTGTTTTACAAGAATTGGCTAAACCCGCCAATGTACCGCCTGTGCCCACCGCACAGCCAATTGTATCAAAAGTAGCGTCTTGAGGAGTCAGAATTTCTGTGCAACCTTTTACTGCTAGCGCGTTAGTACCGCCTTCTGGCAGCACATATAATGTGCCATGTGTTTTTTGAAGGTCTGAAACGGAATTCCCGAATTCTTTTTGGCGGTATTCTTCTCTGGATACAAAACAGAGTTGCATACTGTTTTGTTGACATGTTGCAAGGGTTGGATTGAGAGGTTTGTTTGCCAACTCTGCCCCACGAACAACGCCGATAGTTTTCATGTCATACCGTTCACCCATAGCTGCCACAGCAGCAAGGTGGTTGGAAAATGCGCCTCCAAAAGTGAGTAATGCGCTGGCATTTGATTCCTGAAAAGCTTTAAGATTGTATTTTAGTTTACGCCATTTATTACCTGATGCAAGCGGAAAAACCAAATCCTCGCGTTTGATAAAAATCGATAAGCCGTTTTTTGAAAATACGGGTATGTCTAATAATTGATTAGTCGCAACAGGAAAATCCATTCTCAAAAATAGTGTATTGATTATTTATATGATTTCTTTCCAGTCACAATCTGATTTGCGGCATATTTTTTGTATAATTTTAAAAAAATTATACAATGAAACGGTTTATACTTTTTACTACTGCCTTGCTCCTAACGTCTTGTATTAGCATTCGTGTATCTAGTGATTATGATACAGGTGTAAACTTTACAACCTATGATACATATGCGTTTTTTAAACCTGGCATAGACAAAGCTGAAATCTCTGATTTGGACAAACGTCGTGTACTCAGGGCTCTCGAAAGCACACTTGCTACCAAAGGTTTTGCCGCCTCAGAAACGCCAGATGTTCTTATTAGTTTTCACACTAAGGCTGAAAAAAATGTGCGTGTTAGTGAAAGCTATTTAGGTTGGGGTGGCCCGTTTTATGGTCCTTTTGGCGGTTGGGGCTGGGGCTGGGGGTTCAATAGACCTTACAATGTAAACACCACCACAACAGGAATACTCTACATTGATGTTATTGATGCTACAAGCAAAAAGCTGATATGGCAAGGCAAAGGTACAGGGAGCTTAAGCAAAGGAACGCCACAAGAGCGCGAAGAACGCATATTAGGTTTTGTTACTGAAATTTTAGCTGCCTATCCACCAAATACAAGTGAATAGTTTGGCTCAATTAAATTATTTCTTCTAAATAAGCGCTTTAGCAGCTTCCAAAGCTTTAGAAATACCATCGGGGTTTTTTCCACCAGCAGTAGCATAAAACGGTTGTCCGCCCCCACCACCTTGAATGTATTGCCCAATCTCTTTGATAATCACATTGGCAGTGACATTTCCACCTTCTGCAAGCGCCTTAGACACATAACAAGATAAAACAGGTTTACCATTTTTACGGCTTGCAAGAACAGCCACCAAGTCGTTACGATTTTGCCCCAATTGGAACAAGGCATCTTTCATTCCAGCAGCATCTAACTGTACTTCCTTAAGTAATACAGATTTTGCATTTTGAATGAAAATATTATTTTCCAATTCCAAAATAAGTTGTTGTACAAATTGCTTATTAAGCTGCTCTATTTCTTTACGAAGTTTGCTGTTTTCATCTTGTAAAGCCTGTACGGACTGTACCAAATTTTTTGGGTTTTTCAACTGTATTTTAAGCTCATCAACCATCGCCGCTTGTTCATACACTCGTTTTTTAGCTTCATCAGATGTAACAGCTTCAATGCGTCGAATACCAGATGCCACTGCTGACTCAGCAGTAATGGTAAAATGCCATAGCTCTGCTGTATTCGCAACGTGTGTTCCCCCACACAATTCCATAGATTCACCAAAACGAATGGTACGTACGGTATCGCCATACTTTTCACCAAATAATGCCGTAGCTCCGCTGTCTATTGCTTGCTGAAAAGGCACATTTCGATGTTCCTCTAAATTGATTTGCTCTTGAATACGCGCATTAACAAATGCTTCAACAGACGTAAGTTCGTCTTGAGTAAGCTTGGCAAAATGAGAAAAATCAAATCGCAAATAGCCAGATCGCACCATTGATCCCTTTTGGGAAACGTGATCCCCAAGAATGGTTTGTAATGCTTGATGTAACAAGTGTGTTGCTGTATGGTTACATGCCGTTGCGGTTCGTTTTTGTGCATCTACAACAGCAGTAAAAGTAGCATTAAGATCTACAGGTAGTTGATTTGCCACATGCACAATGAGATTGTTTTCACGTTTGGTGTCTGTGATATAGGTGACATTTCCATTAGGCGCCTCTAAATATCCCTTATCGCCTACCTGTCCACCTCCTTCTGGATAAAATGGCGTGAGATTAAAAACCAACTGGAAAGACGTACCGTTTTTGGTGGTTACTTTTCGATAACGGACAATACGTACGCTGGTCTGTAGCGTGTCATATCCTACAAATTCTTCCTCGTCATCACTTCTAAGTTCAATCCAATCTTCAGTTTCAACTTGTGCAGCAGCACGCGAGCGTGATTTTTGCTGCTCCATTTCAGCATTAAAATCGGCTTCATTTAGCGTCATATTGTTTTCCGAAAGGATAAGTGCGGTAAGGTCAACAGGAAATCCAAAAGTATCGTAAAGCTCAAATGCCTTTGCCCCCGAAAGCTCTTTTCCTTTGTTGATAGCAATCAATTGATTTAATAGTACCAACCCTTGAGCCAAGGTTTTAAGAAACGATTGCTCCTCTTCTTTTATTACATTTTGAATAAGATTTTGCTGTGCTTTAAGCTCTGGAAAAGCACTCCCCATTTGATCCGTAAGCGTATCAACCAAAGCAAAAATAAACGGTTCTTTTTGGTCTAAAAAAGTGTATCCATATCGGATGGCACGGCGCAAAATCCGACGAATGACATAGCCTGCGCCATTATTGGAAGGCAATTGCCCATCAGCTATAGAAAAGGAAACCGCCCTTAGGTGATCGGCAATTACACGAATAGCAATATCGATTTCCTCATTTTTCCCGTAAGTGTTAGCGGTGCGCGTTTCAATTTCACGAATGAGCGGGGTAAATACATCAGTATCGTAATTCGATTGAACGCCTTGAACAACCATACAAAGACGTTCAAAACCCATACCTGTATCTACATGTTGTTGAGGTAAGTTTTCGAGTGTGCCGTTTGCTTTTCGGTTGAATTCAATAAACACCAGGTTCCACACCTCCACCACCTGTGGGTGGTCTTTATTTACAAGTTCAGCTCCTGAAATTTGTGCTTTATCATCTGCATTTCTAATATCAACATGGATTTCAGAACAAGGACCGCAAGGACCTTGATCGCCCATTTCCCAAAAATTATCTTTTTTGGAGCCCATCAAAATACGTTCCGGAGCAATGTGTGCTTTCCAAAAATCGATGGCTTCAGTATCTGTATCTAAACCTTCGGATTGGTCCCCTTCAAAAACGGTAACATACAAGTCATTTTTGTCAATTTGCATGACTTCGGTTAAGAATTCCCAAGCGTATGCAATGGCTTCTTTTTTGAAATAATCTCCGAAACTCCAGTTTCCAAGCATCTCAAACATGGTGTGGTGATATGTGTCTTTTCCTACCTCTTCTAAATCGTTATGCTTACCAGAAACGCGAAGACATTTTTGTGTATCAGCAACACGTAAATCATGGGCTTTTTTATTTCCTAAGAAGTACTCTTTAAACTGGTTCATACCAGCGTTGGTAAACATTAGGGTGGGGTCGTCCTTCATTACCATAGGCGCAGAGGGAACAATTTTGTGGTTTTTTTCAGCAAAAAAGTCTAAAAATTGTGTGCGGATTTGTTGTGCTTTCATGAAACCGTTTAATGGTTGGATTGAATTACGTATCTTTGTTTAATACTCATTTCGAAGGAGTAAAAATAGTACATTTTACTGAATGGCAAAGGTTAAGTATTACTACGATCACGAGAGTCTTTCATACCGAAAGATTGAAGTAAAAAACAGACGTAAAGTACGTAATGTATTCGCTTTTGTAGCTGCAGCAGCAATATGTGGTGTTGGCTTTGTGTTATTTTTACTATCTACGCCCGTTTTGAGTACACCCACTGAAATTTCCCAAGCACGTGAATTGGAAAATTACAAGCTTAACTATGAGCAGTTACAGCGTAAGATGACGCAAGTAGAGCAAGTTCTAGATCATTTACAAGAGCGTGATAATCAGATTTACAGAGTGATTTTTGAAACCAATCCCATTTCGGAAGATGTGCGCAAGGCTGGTTTTGGAGGTGCTAACCGATACAAAAACTTAGAAGGTTTTACCAATTCGGATGTCATTATCAGTACCACAAAAAGACTTGATATTTTGTCCAAACAAATGGTCGTCCAGTCAAAGTCTTTTGACGAAATACAACGCCTTGCTCTCGACAAAGAAAAACTTCTAGCTGCCATACCCTCTATCCAACCCATTACAAACGACGATCTCACTCGAATGGCTTCTGGATATGGCTGGCGAACAGACCCATTTACTAAAGCACGTCGCCGTCACAAAGGAATGGATTTTACAGCGCCACGAGGAACACCAATTTACGCTACAAGTGACGGCGTAGTAAAACGTGCAGACAATCGTGCATCTGGTTACGGTAAGCACGTCCGTGTAGAACACGGGTTTGGCTACATGACACTTTATGCGCATTTAAGTGGATATAATGTAAAAAGAGGGCAACGTGTAAAACGTGGTGATATAATTGGTTATGTAGGGAATACAGGTCGTTCGCAAGCACCTCATTTACACTATGAAATTCACAAAGATGGCAAAGCGGTAAACCCAATTAATTTCTACTCTGGAGATTTAAATCCTGATGAGTTTGAAGCCATGTTGGAAGCAGCAAGCAGAGAAAATCAATCGCTTGACTAATGCGCCATCAACTCCCCGAAAAATTATATTACAGCATTGGCGAAGTAGCCCATGCCTTTGAGGTTAAGCCCTCGCTCATCCGTTTTTGGGAAAAGGAATTTAAAATAATTAGTCCAAAAAAAACACAGCGTGGCACACGAAAATTTTCTGCCAAAGACATAGAAAAATTTGAATTGATTTACGCTTTAGTCAAACAGCGAGGCTTTACGCTAGAGGGGGCTAAAAAGCAATTAACAAAAGGGAGCAAAGGAAACTTGGAAGTGCTTAAAAAATTGCAAAAAATACGTCAAGAATTGCTTCGGATAAAAGCCGAATTGTAATTACTTCTTTCGAATAAAAATATCAATCGTAACGCCGGTAAAATTGTATTCGGCGCGAAGTTTATTCTCCAAAAAACGCTTGTAAGGATCTTTAACATACTGCGGTAAATTACAGAAAAATGCAAATTGCGGGTGTGGGGAATGCAATTGTGTAGCAAATTTGATTTTGACATACTTTCCTTTTAGAGCTGGCGGTGGATTTTTTTCAATAATGGGAAGAATATAGTCGTTTAGTTTTCGTGTTGGGATGCGTTGCGAACGTCTTTTATAAACATCCACTGCGGTTTCTATTGCTTTGAAAACCCGTTGCTTTGTAAGTGATGAGATAAAAATAATAGGTGTATCAACGAAAGGAGCAATTTCAGCTCGAATTTGTTCTTCAACCCGTTTGGTGGTCATGGTATTCTTATCGGCTAAATCCCATTTATTAACCAAAATTACAACCCCTTTATGGTTGCGTGCAGCCAGCCAAAATATATTTTTTACTTGCGAATCAAAACCACGAGTGGCATCATAAACGAGCATACAGACATCTGAAAACTCAATGGTCCGCAAGGCGCGCATCACAGAGTAAAACTCAATATTTGCTTTCACTTTTGCTTTCCTGCGAATACCTGCGGTATCGACCAAACAAAATTCAAACCCGAAACGGTTATAGACTGTGTCAATACTATCCCGAGTGGTACCTGCTTCGTCTTTTACAATGTTACGAGGCTCACCAATAAGAGCGTTTACAAATGAAGATTTTCCTGCATTGGGTCTACCAACTACTGCAAACCTTGGGAGGTCTTCGGGTAAATTATTTGTTAGTTCAGGTAGGGACTCAACCAAAGCATCGAGAAGCTCTCCCGTACCTCCACCGTTCATGGCGGAAATATGGTATAAATTATCCATTCCTAATGAATAAAACTCAACAGTAGCTGCAACACGCAGCGCGTTATCAACTTTATTAACGACTAAAAAAACAGGTTTTTCAGATTTACGAAGCAGCTTAGCAACTTCCTCATCCATGATATTGGCGCCTACTTCCACATCAACTAAAAATAGAATAGCATCTGCTTCAGCAATGGCAATTTCTACCTGTTGGTCAATTTCTTGTTCATACGCATCATCGCCGCCAACGACATACCCGCCTGTGTCTATAAGTGTAAATTCTCGACCATTCCAATCGGATTTACCATAATGTCTGTCGCGGGTTACGCCGCTTGTAGGGTCAACAATCGCTTCTCTACGTTGTACCAATCGGTTAAACAACGTAGATTTTCCCACATTTGGTCTGCCAACAATAGCTACTAGGTTTCTCATAATAATTTGTGTAAAGGTAACTTAGTCTAGGGTCAATAACCAAAACGTTTTAATGCATTGGAATTTGACCGCCAATCTTTACTGACTTTTACAAATAGTTCAAGGTGAATTTTTTTATCAAAAAACTTTTGCAAATCTCTTCTTGCAAGCGTGCCTACTTTTTTGAGTGCCGCCCCTTTGTGTCCTATCAATATGCCTTTTTGGGATAAACGCTCCACATAGATAATGGAGCTAATTTTAATAATATTTTCTTCTACTTTAAACGATTCTGTTTCGACCTCCACGGCGTACGGAATTTCTTTGTCATAAGTGAGTAAAATTTTCTCCCGGATGACTTCATTTACCACAAAACGCTCGGACCTATCCGTGAGCTGGTCTTTTGGGTAGTATGGTGGGTGTTCAGGCAGCATTTCTACAATGTTTTCTACAAGTGCATCTATTTGAAACTTTTCAAGTGCAGAGATGCTCCAAATAGCGGCATTGGGTAGTTGAACTTTCCAAGCATTAATGGTTTCGTCAAGAAGTGCTTGGTTTCCTGTATCAATTTTATTTATTGCAAGAATAACGGGTTTATCCGTTTTGGACAATCTTGAAATAACCGCTTCACTTTTGCCCTTTTTTTCACCAATTTCTACCATATAAATCAACACATCGGCATCGTCAAAAGCAGTCTGTACCGCTTCCATCATACTTTCCTGTAGTTTATATGCCGGATCAATAATGCCAGGCGTATCGGAAAGTATGAGTTGATATTCTTGTGTGTTGCGCATGCCCAAAATTCTATGGCGTGTAGTTTGGGCTTTGGCTGTAGTAATGGCAATCTTTTCACCCAAAATAGCGTTGGTTAAGGTAGATTTACCCACATTGGGACTTCCGATAATATTGACAAAACCTGCTTTATGCATGTCGCAAAGGTAATGATTGCAAAAGAGCTATTGCTATATCAGGGAAGTTTTGTATTTTTGCATTTCATAACGCGGGATAGAGCAGTAGGTAGCTCGTCGGGCTCATAACCCGAAGGTCGCTGGTTCGAGTCCAGCTCCCGCTACTAAAACCCTTCTAAAAGAAGGGTTTTTTATTTGTCCCAAACCCTAGTGTCATGTTTGTCGTTTACATTCTTAAAAGTCTTTCTTTCGATAAAATTTACATTGGATATACCTCTAACCTCATTCAACGGTTTTATTCTCATAATCAACTCGCAACAAAAGGCTACACCACAAGATACCGCCCTTGGGAAGTGATCCATGTGGAGGTTTTTCAAGCTAAAAAAGAGGCTTTAAAAAGAGAAAAGTTTCTGAAATCTGGAATCGGTAGAAAATGGATATACTATCACCTATTAAACAAATAGTCGGGCTCTTATCCGCCTGAGGCGGACGCTGGTTCGAGTCCAGCTCCCGCTACAAAGAAACTCCTTGATTTCTCAAGGAGTTTTTTTTTGGGGTCAAGTGATGCTTGTATCATCTTGAGAACAAAAGAAAAAATCAGATTGCAAAGCAATCGGAGTTTCTTTGGACTGTTCTCCTCTTTGGCCCATTTCGAAACAACGTGGAGAAATGAATCCAGCTCCCGCTACAAAGAAACTCCTTGATTTCTCAAGGAGTTTTTATTTTGGAGTAAAACAGTAATCTATTTAAGAGTTATTCTTTTTTTAATCTTTCTTGGAAACTTGTTTATTTTGGTAATGGTTAGATTTTTATAGTAACACTCGGCTGCCTCAGACTGGATTTGTATTTGACCACTTGTTAGGGGATTTCCTGTTTCCGGACTTATGGCATTTTCAACAACCATAACAATCTCATTATTAACAACATGAACAGCGTCGTTCTCGAAAACGTAAATCTCTAAATGATTCCATTATCCGTGAGGAGCATCCAATTCTTTGTAGGCATTGGTGTAGCCAATTTTTTCTAAATAGGTGTCTGATTTTGGATTATACATATTTCTTTTACCGTCTCGTTGCCCTCTAATTTCAGTTTTAGGCCCATCAACTTTTGGAGATTCAGAATTTCCTCCTAAAGGGATAAAATCGCCTAAATCATTTTCTTGAACTTGATATTCTAGTGATGTTTTCCAGGTTTTCCAGAAACGCCCATGCTTGCCATAGCAATGATATAGAATTCCGCTATCTCTTTTTGTATTTAATCTAGGCTCCTATTTTTTATCACCCCATTTAAACATAACACTCAAATGGTAGTTTTTAAACGATTCTTTTGTGGTTAAGCCTGCATATATTTCCCCTGAAACTTTTAAAACAATTTCCGCCGCTTCTTTTTCAACAGTAAATACCTTTTTTAAGTCATTGTTTAATCCTAAAGGTATCCCATTATGCACATTATTAGATAGAAAAATACCTTCTGGCAAACCCTCCACAGTATTGTGAGGAATACCGATCCAAACTTCAAAATTACTTAAGGTTTCATCGAACAATGACGTTGTTATGTTTTGGGCGTTTATACTACTAACAAAGCCAAATGCTGAAATAAAGAGAAATGTTTTACAATTCATGGAATTAATGATTTATGGTAATAAAGTTTACTGAAGAATTAAATTAGCTAGACATCAAAACAGCATCTATTTCATTTAATTCATCCATAGAAAACGAATTATTATCTAATGATTTCACGTTTTCTTTTAATTGATTTGAAGAACTCGCACCAACAAGCACTGAAGATATTTGAGGTTTTCTGAGCAACCAAGCAATTGCCATTTGTGAAAGTTTTTGTTGGCGTCTTTCAGCAATTTCATTTAGGGACTTTATTTTATTTATGTGTTGATGAACTTGCGCCTCCTCGAGGTACGTGAGAGATTTCACAGCTCTTGAATTTTCTGGAATACCATGTATATATTTATTGGTTAGTAGTCCTTGCGCAAGAGGCGAAAATGCAATGCAACCAACGGCATGCGAATCCAGGACATCAAGTAATTCGTCTTCAACCCATCTGTCAAACATAGAATATCTTGCCTGATGCAATATAACAGGAACCCTAAGTGCTTTGAGAAGTTTAAACGCTGCATCACTTTCCGTAGCATTATAATTGGAAATACCAACATAAAGTGCTTTCCCTTGCCTAACAATGTCCGCTAATGCAAGCATCGTTTCTTCCAAAGGAGTCTCAGGGTCTGGGCGGTGATGATAAAAGACATCTACATAGTCTAAATTCATTCTTTTCAGACTTTGTTCTAAACTAGAAATCAAATATTTCCTTGACCCCCAATTTCCGTAAGGCCCAGGCCACATGTCATAACCTGCTTTTGTAGAAATAAACAACTCATCTCTGAGAGAAGAGAAATTATTTTTAAGAATTTTACCAAAATTTTGTTCCGTACTACCATATGGAGGACCGTAATTATTTGCCAAATCAAAATGAACAATGCCTAGCTCAAAAGCCGTTTTTAAAATATCCTGAGCATTTTCAAAATCATCTATTGCCCCAAAATTATGCCACAAGCCAAGTGAAATAGATGGCAATAAAACGCCGCTATTACCACAGCGGTTGTATGTCATTTTATCGTATTTGCCGTTAGCAGCATTTTCGCTTTTATTTTTGGACTTATCGTTGGTGTGCATAGAACTTTATATTATAATTAATATTAGTGAAATTCGGTTATAACATCAAATGAATTTTTTGATAGTATTTCGGATAACATCTCTTCAACAAGTACTCCAAGTCTTTGCTCATATTCCAACGCTAAAGGACGTTTAAACCATGCCCCAAGAAGTGAGCGGTATGAAGTGTGTTCTGGAGGGTCTACCTAAAATGGGATTTGACGTATATCACGTATATTGACCTCAGAAGGAATCACAATTCTTCCAGGAACTGCTCCCGATTGAAAATTTTTCCAATCAAAAGCGCACTTGCGTACATCACTATGACCAAGAACCATTGTTACAGGGTCATTTTGATCTTTCATATAACTTAAGCCTGTATCATTTCTGCTTTCCGCAAATGAATCTTTAAATTTTCCAAACTCCATAACAAAAATATCAAAGTTTAAATGTGAATGTAGTACTACAAATGTTCAATTTACAGCGAATTATTTTCTACCACTAAGTTTTATTTATTTAAATTTAATGACAATAAATAGTTATTTTTGGGGCAATATGAAATATATTAAGGACACTTTATTTAAAGGTTTAATTTATTTTTTATCTTTAAATCCGTTCTTATCAATGGGTATTTCCCCTGTTGATATTGTTAATAATCCTACAATACAACTTAATGGAGCCAATCCCTATATACTTGAGGCAGGTACTGCTTATAACGAGCCCGGTGCTGTAGCCAGTGACCTTGAGGACGGCGTCTTGACAGGTTCCATCGTCATCACTGGGAGTAATCAGGTTGACACCAACCAATTGGGTAGTTATTTTATTCAATATTCTGTAACCGACAGTGATTCCAATACAACAAAGGAACAAAGAGAGGTTCGTGTCGTTGACACCACTGCTCCAGTAATTACACGTACGGGTGCTGCTTCTGTGACTGTTGAAGTTGGTGCAACGTATTCCGAACAAGGTGCCACGGCAACTGATATCTACGACGGTTCTGTAATAGTAGTTGTTGGTGGAGATACTGTTGATGCCGCAACTGTGGGAACATATATTGTTACGTATAATGCTTCTGACTCTTCGGGAAACACGGCAACCGAAGTGACGCGAACAGTAAACGTTGTTGATACTACACCACCAACAATTAACATAAATAGCGCTAATCCACTCCTTATTGCATTTGGTGGTGCTTTTAGCAGACCAACTTATACAACTTCTGATAATAGCCAAGGTACTGTGACGGTTGTTGTAACAGATAATGTTAATAGAGCTGTTACAGGAAACTATACGGTGAATTACTCAGCTACAGACCCATCGGGTAACAACAATGCTGAAGTATTAAATGTTTACGTAGGGCCAGAGGCAATAGCGGGGACCGACACGTCATTATGTAAAGATGACGAAATATACCTAGGGTCTAATAGCGCCAATCCTTCCTACTCCTACCAATGGACTTCAAGTCCAGCAGTAGGCACGGCCGACGGACCAAGCATAGACAACCCAGGACAGGCCTACACTAGAGCTGTACCGCAAGTCACAACGCTATTTACACTTACCGTAACCGCAACAATTAATGGTGATCAGGTAGTAGAAACTGACGATATACTTGTAACAGTTGTGGACAACCCCTTAGCCAGTGTTATTGCAGATACGGAAATCTGCTTAGGCGAATCTATTGCAGTTGGCGCAACAGCTGTTAGCGGAAGTACATATCGATGGAGCTCATCTCCAGCTGGTTTTACATCAACAGATGCTAATCCTACGTTTAGCCCAACACAAACAACAACATTTACACTTATTGAAACCAAGACCGGTTCGCCCAGTTGTACTGCAACAAACAGTGTAACAATATCCGTTGCTCAGCCTGCAACAATTTATGCAGGACCCAGTGAAAGCATATGTGAAAGTGATGTTGCTGCTGGATACCGATTAGACAATGCGACTTCGTCTGTAACTTTGGCTAGTGAAGTTAATTATCAGTGGGTAGCCCTTGGCGGAGACGGAAATTTTGATGATACAACTATATTAAACCCGATTTACTACCCTGGTAGTACTGATATCAGTAATGGCTCGGTAACCCTTGAGTTAACAGCAACACCTACTGGAGTGTGCTCAATTAGTCCAAGCACCTCCCGAACAACACTAACTATTGTACCAGCATTGATCGCCGATGCAGGGCTCAGTCCTGTAGAGCTATGTGCCAATTCCAGTTACACTCTGGCAGCAAGTGTTCAAAATTACACTTCTATACAATGGACTTCAAATGGGAGTGCAGGCACACTAACGAGCGCAAACACTGCAAATCCCACGTATACGCCTTCAGCTCAAGATGTGGCAAATGGAGGAGTAATATTGACTATGACGGCAACCCCTTTGGCTGGTTGCGGAACACCCCTCAACGACACAATTGAAATTCTGTTAACTCCAGAACCAGAGGCCTTTGCAGGGGCAGATAAGGTTATTTGTGAAGGGGATAACGTAATCCTCAATGACGCAACCATGACAAATGGCTCCAGCTTTACATGGACGTCTTCCAATGGTGGACAATTTATTTCTAGCGGCTCTGCGCCAAGTGATTTTAGCTATATCCCTAATAATTTGGATATCACTGCTGGGGGTACGGTATTGACTTTAACCGTTACTGGTCAGAACTCCTGCGGAAGCGTTACCACTACATCAAATACTTCGGTAACCATCCATAAAATTCCTGAAGTTGACGCTGGTCCAGATAATCAAATTTTGTGTGAGGGGCCAAATAGTATAAATGGAGCTTCTGTAAATTACGGAGATACGTTACAATGGTCCGGCGGAGATGGTACTTTTACTGGGGAGGACACACTTACACCCATTTATACCCCTGGACCTACAGACTTCATTAATGGGACCGTTACACTAACCCTAACAGCAACTGCATTTAACAGTTGCTCTACACCCATATCAGATTCTGTAACTTTTCAAGTTAATCGTGCACCTATAGCCAATGCTGGGCCTAACGCATCTGTCTGTGCTAACAACTCATTTACGCTAAGCGGAGCATCGGCAAGCAATTACAGTACCCTAACTTGGTCTTCGAGCGGCACAGGTGCATTTGATAGTACTGCTGCAGAAAAACCTGTTTACACTCCTAGTTCAGGAGACATCAGTAGTGGTTTTGTTCGCCTGACCATGACACTACAACAAGACGGATGTACAACCGTTTCTGATGACATGGAATTAACCATCGTTGCTGAAGCCACTGCAAATGCAGGCAACGACCTAACAGTATGTCAAGGGGAACAAGCAATTATTAGCACGGCGACTCCCCAAAATTACAGCAGTGTTTTATGGGAAATCCTCACGGGAAGTGGTACGCTTCAAAACGAAACCACAATAGCGCCAACATATCTGCCTAACCCTAACGAAACGGGAACAGTAACACTTCGTCTTACTGCACAACCAAATACGAACGGAGTAAACAATTGTGGGCCTCCTGCCACAGATACCATGACCATTACGATTGTGGCTGAGCCTACCGCAAGCGCAGGCCCAGATCAAACAATATGTGAAGGGGCTAATTTTCCGCTTTTAGATCCCACTATTACAGCCGCCAACTACAACCTATTGGTTTGGTCAGCGCCAGGTGGAGATGGGTCATTTAGCGATATAAATAGTTTAAATCCAACCTATACTCCTGGCACCAACGACCGCCTGAGTGGGCAGGTTACACTTCGTCTTGAAGCATTGCCCAATACTCCTTGTGCCACATCTGCAACATCTGAAATGCTCCTGAGTATTACACGAATTCCTGTTATTGACGCTGGTCCTGCAACCATTGACTATTGTGAAACAAATACAGTTATTGCGTTAAATAATAGTACAGAGCTTTATGCGGACAATATTTTATGGACAACCAGCGGGTCTGGTAGTTTCTCGCCTAGTGCTTCTGTTTTAAATCCGCAGTATTTCCCGTCAACCACAGATATTGCAAATGGTTCAGTGTTGTTAACGTTAACAGGATCGCAAAATCCTGGAAATTGCGGTGCGCAAAGTTCAGATGACGTACGCATTAATTTTATAGAGCTGCCAACGGCTAATGCCGGGCCTGACGCCACAATTTGTGATGATAATTCGTACACGCTTGGTCTAGCTACTGCTACCAACTATTCCTCTGTAACTTGGACAAGTTCAGGAACAGGTACTTTTGACAACAACACCATACAAAATGCGACCTACACACCCAGCGCACAAGACATTGCATTAGGTTCACCCATCACATTAACTGTCACAACTGTGGGTATTGGTCCTTGTCAAGTTACGGAGTCTGATAGTATGGTACTCACGCTTGCACCAAGTCCAGAAATGGAAATTGGCAATGACCGTTTCTTATGTGAAAATACAGATCTATCAATTAATCTAAATGCAGGAGTTGATGTAAGCCATGTGGACACCAACTCCTACCAATGGACGTCTTCTGGAACAGGAACATTTCTGCCTGCAAACACACTTTCAACTGTTTACCAACATAGTCCACAAGATTTAGCTGCTGGAATTCCGATTCAAATCACGCTGACAGCACAACCTTTGGCACCATGCGCAACGCCAATAAGCGATAGTTTTATGTTAACGCTTGTTGAAAACCCAACAGCAACCGTAGGGCCAACTGCAATAACAATCTGCGATACAGGCCATACATTTAACCAAGCTGCTGCTACAAATTATCAAAGTATTCAGTGGACAAACTTGAATGGTACTGGAACGATTCAAAACAGCACCAGTGAAAACGCTACTTATATTCCTAGTCAAGCAGATATCAATGCTGGAACAGTAACCTTGCGATTCACTGCAAACCCAATCAATCCATGCCTGGCAGTTGCTGAAAAAGATGTTGCTGTTACCATCCAGCCGTCTGCAAAAGTTTATGCAGGTGATGATGCCGTCATCTGTGAAGGAGATATATTTGTAGTAGCTACAGCAACCGAAGCCAACACAGCGGCTTTGCAATGGTCTTCTCCCACAGGAGGAACTTTTTCAAATGGAACTGGCTTAGCACCAACCTTCACCCCTTCTCCAGCGGAAATTGCCGCAGGACAAGCCACACTAGTGCTAACGGGTCAGCCAGAAAGCCCTTGTACAACGGCTGTTTCCGATACCATGATATTGACCATACAAAACCAGCCTGATGTTGAGGCGGGTACCAATACCACTATCTGTGAAGGAGATACCTATCAAACCAATACAGCTACGTTAAATTATTCTGGTGGAAGCACATGGACCACAAGCGGTACCGGTAGTTTTACCAACAGTGCAGACCTAAACACAACCTACACCCCTTCTGCTGGAGATATTACCAATGGGTTTGTTGAGCTTACCCTCACAGCCAATGCCATTGGCCCATGTGCTGGAACAATAGCCGATGTGGTTAGAATTACCATCGCTCCTAAAGCAACAGTGTCTGTAGTTCCTGATGCAGCAACAATATGTGCTGACGATAATTATTCATTTAGTACAAGTCAGATCCTTGACAGTAATGTAAGCAGCTTTAATTGGATTACTACTGGAGATGGAACTTTTTCCGATGCAACTGAAGAAGCGCCAACCTATATTCCAGGACCGGGCGATGTAATTAGCGGAAGCGTTACGCTAACTATTGAAGTGAGTGCCGATAGTGCTTGTTCAAATCCGACAGATCAAGATAACTTTACATTAACTATAGATCCAAAACCAACAATTGATTTATCAGCTGCAGCTACTACCGTTTGTTTCGGCAGTCAGTTAACTATCAATTCCACGATAAATAATTATCAAACCATTACTTGGGAGATTATAAGTGGTGGCGGAACCCTTGTTGCTGGTGGAAATTCAGAGAATCCCATCTATGAGCCTGGGGTAAATAGCGAAGTCGTTCGCCTTAAAGTTTCTGCAACGGGAATTAATCCTTGTACGGTTACCGAAACACAAGAATTGGTTATCAATGTAACAGGAATGCCAGAAATCACTGCTTTCCCTGTGGACAGTGAGAGTTGTGACATACTTCCTTATGCTATTAGCGGCACATCGACAAACAGCAAAGAAAGTAACGTTTTATGGACAACTAGTGGTAGCGGAACATTTGACAACCCAGCAAATTTAAACCCAACGTATACGCCAACATTGGCGGATGTAGCTGTTGGTTTTGTAGATCTTACAATGACAGCCATTGCTGCTTCACCATGTGTGGCGACAGTTAACGATTCAGATACTTTCCGCCTAACACTTACCATGGCGCCTTCAGTAGACGCAGGTGCTGATGACACTTTGTGTATCGACAGCAACTATACCATTACTGATGCTAGTGCGTCTAATACACTTGATTATTCCTGGACATCAAATGGAACTGGAACATGGCAAAATCAAAATACGCTAAATGCGACTTATATTCCAAGCGACGTAGATAAAGCTAATGGTTTTGTTATACTGTCCTTAACTGGAAATGGAAACGGAAGCTGTGATCCCGTTGTAGACCAAAAACGTATTGATATTATACCAACACCTGTAGTAGATGTAATTTCCACAGCAGATTATTGTACTAACAAACCAGGCATATCACTTAGTGCAACAACACTAGAGAACTACAGCACTGTTGAGTGGTTTACGTCAAGTACATCGGGAACATTTTCTGCAACGAATACAACTACAACCACCTATTACCCTTCCGCCGATGATTATGCAACTGGTCAGGTAACCATTACACTTAGAGCCAATCCGCTAACGCCTTGTGCAAGCTTCGAAGAAGACGCCATGATACTGCAATTTGTTCAAGCCCCAGAAGTAGATGCAGGTGTTGATCAAATTATTTGCGAAGATCAATCAGCAAATCTAAGCGCAACGGTCGATAACTATAACGACTTGCTATGGACCACAAGCGGTACAGGAACATTCGAAAATGGAGTGAACACAATTTCAAATCCTGTGTATATCCCCAGTAATTTGGATATACAAAATGGCTTTGTGACGCTCACCCTTACAGCTAGTGGAGATGCTACTTGTGCACCTACTACTGATGAATTACGTATAGATTTTGCTTCTAATCCAACAGTTACTATTGGTAGTGACCTAACTTACTGCGAAAACGAAGTGGTAACACTTAGTGATGTTGTCGTTCTAGATGCATCATCCATTTTGTGGGAAACTACTGGCCTGGGAATTCTAACAAATGTAAACACGGCAAGCCCAACATATACGCCAGCCACCAACGAGCTAGGGCCTGTTACACTAAAACTAACAGTGAATGCAACCAACCCCTGTACGGAAACGCAAACTCACACCAAAATAATTAATTATGTAGCCAACCCAGAAGCCAATGCAGGTCCTGACCTATCCTATTGTGAAGCCGATGGAAATATAACCATATCGTCAGCAACAGCAAGTACAGGAGCTACCGTAACTTGGAATATTATTGTTGGTAATGGTTCTTTATCAAATAACACAACAGTTAGTCCAACCTACAGCCCATCTACACAAGATTACATCAATGGTGAGGTAAGGCTAGAACTACGTGCGCTAGGAACTGGAGGGTGTGCAGATGCAACAGATGAACTTATCATTACTTTAACTCCTACCCCGTTGGTAAATGCAGGGCCTGATGCATTTATTTGTCAAAACGAAACCTTTACTTCATCAAATGCTTCGGTTAGTTATTCTTCCAACTTTGTATGGTCAACTCCAGATGGTTTGGGTACGCTTAGTGCATCTCCAAATGACCCAAACGTTTCCTACACTCCAGCAACAGGAGAAGTAGGTACTGTAAAACTGGTACTAACAGCTCAATCAAATAATGGTTGTTCAACAGTGGTTCAAGATGAAGTATTAGTTACCATAAATCCACCTGCAACAGCTGACGCCGGTGTTGATCAAAACCTTTGTGAGGGCGATATCGTATTATTAAGTGGTATTGCTACAAATAGCACAAATACAATTTGGACATCTACGGGAAGTGGTGTGTTTGTACCTGATGCCAATTCGTTAAATGCACAATACCAACCATCTCCAGGAGATTATTCTTCTGGAAACATAACCCTAACACTAACTGTTGATGGCATTGGAAGCTGTGCTACGGAGACAGATGATATGATAGTAACTTTTGCACCCGGTCCTGATGTATTCGCTGGTGCAGATGCAGAAATTTGTGTTGGTGATAATTATAACCTGACTGATGCTACATTAATCAATGGGCAAAATATACAATGGTCCATTGTTGATGGTGATGGGTCATTTATCGGTAGTGTGAATAGTATCAATCCTACCTACTCGCCTGGACCACAAGATTTAATTGATGGAGTTGTTACCTTACGCCTGTCTGCAGATGGCGTTACCCCTTGTTTAAATACGACAAGTGATGATGTTGTTATCACTATAACACCTCTACCTACACTTCGTGTGGTTCCGAACTTTACAGTTTGTGAAGGGGAAATAACGATAACAGGTACACAAGCAGCCAATTACAGTAATGTTCAATGGCAAGTTTTTCAAGGAAGTGGAACATTAAACGTTTCAGATCCACTTGTGCCAATCTATACAACTACTTCTACGGATGTGGCTAACGGTACTGTAACCTTAAGGGTAACTGCCGATGGAACTGGAGCATGTTCTGGAACTTCTGTTCAAGAAGATATTACACTCACTGTCTCCGAAAGCGGCACCGTAAACGCAGGTTCTGCTATGGCGAGTTGCGAAACAGCTAGCTATACATTCGCTAATAATGCACAAACAGCTAATGTGGCTAATTTATTTTGGACTCATAACGGCACGGGAACAATAACGAGCGGTCAGGGAACACTTACGCCGACATATACGCCTGCTGTAGGAGAGACTGGAACGATCACCTTTACATTAGAAGCAGATCAACTAAGTCCTTGTTCAGGTAAGTTATCAGATACCGTTACGCTTGAACTCATCGCCAACCCAGAAGCAGATGCAGGGTCAAGCTTTACTACATGCGAAGGTAGTTTTACTCTAAATGGAGTCATCAGCAATGCCAATTCATTCCAATGGTCTGGCGGTGCTGGGATATTCAGTCCGAATAATAATAATTCACTTACACCTACATACACACCGACAGCTCAGGAAATTAGCCAAGGATTTGTAAGTATTATTCTTACAGCTGAAGCAATTGCACCGTGTAGTACACCAGCAACAAGTCTTGTTACTGTATACTTTGATGATGCTGTGTCTGTAGATGCAGGACCAGCTACGGCTGCTATTTGCGCAGGAGATTCTTACACGCTTAGCACTGCAAACATTTCGAATTTTTCTGCTTTCCAATGGAGCACTTCAGGTACAGGTACTTTTAGCCCGAACGAAAGTGACCAAAACCCAACATACACCCCTTCAGCAAGTGACATGGCAAGTGGCCAGGTAATCTTGACCCTCAATGCCCTAGGAAATGGAACCTGTACAACAGCTTCAGATGATTTGGTTTTATCAATTGATCCATTACCTAGCGTTTCAACATCGTCTTCAACTCTAACGTTCTGTGACGACGTTTCGCAAGTATCTATTTCTGGAGTTAGTGCTGCGAATTATAATCCCGCAAGTCTTGTATGGATAACTGACGGAGAAGGCTATTTTATTAACAACAACGCACTAAATCCTGAATATGTTCCACAAGGTACTGATTTCACAACTGGTGTTACTGTTAACGTAACAGTAAGTGGCGTCAGCTCGAAGGCATGCAGTAGCGCGTTTGCAGAAGCTGAAATTGATCTTAATTTTTCCCCAGCTGTAAATGTATTTGCTGGTGCTACAGCAGCAGAAATTTGTGACAATGAAACATACTCCATCACCAATGCAACGGTATCACCAAATGCAACTGTTTTGTGGTCGACAAATGGCACAGGGAATTTTAGCAATACAAATATTTTAAACCCAATCTACACACCTAGTGCATCAGATATCACCAAAGGATCGGTTCAGCTTACCATAACTGGCACTGGAAACTCTGCATGTAATCCTGCCAGTGACTCATTTACACTATCTATTATACGGCAGCCTATTATATCACTTGTGCAAAATATATTTAACATTTGCTCATCTGAATCAGAAGTAGCCATCACTGGTGTTACAATTCAAAACGAAGATTCTTTTATTTGGAGTCATGATGGGCAAGGCTCATTTAAAGTATCCAATACAACATTAAATCAGGTTTACATACCTGCTGGGAATGATTTCAATAAGGGTGTGACCTTAACACTCACAGCAAACGGTTCAGGCTTGTGTGCAGCGTCTCCAGAAGTAGAACAAATTGAAATCAACTTTTATGAAGAGGTTCTTGTGGATGCAGGAACTGACCAAGCGGGAATATGTGCTAACGAAAGTTTCCAAATAACAAATGCTTCTGCAACTAATGCCGCACGTTTTGCGTGGTCTGCTCCTGGGGCTGATGGTACATTCTCTGAAACAACAACCAACATCAACCCCATATTTACACCTGGGCCAACGGATATCAGCAACGGAACAGTTACGCTTCGCCTAACCGCATTTGGTCAGGGTAGTTGTCCAGATGTGTCTGACGAAATAACACTTACTATTGATCCAGTTGTTGATGTATATGCTGGGGCAGATGTTGTGCTTTGTGCCTCTGAACCAAGCTATACTCTTTCAGATGCTTTTGCAAATAACTACCAATCTGTAAGCTGGTCAAAGAATGATGGCACCAACGCTGGCTTTACAAATATTAACGATCTAAATTCACAGTATATTTTCACAGATGAGGAGAAGGAAGATGGTTTCGTTACGTTAATTATCAAAGGGTATGGAGCAAATAATTGCTCAACTACTGTTGAAGACAGTGTCACAATTTCGTTCATACCGACGGTAACTTTTTCTGCTGGAAGCGACGGTAATGTTTGTTATGGCTCATCTTATATAGTGAGTGATGCGTCCATTAATTCAGGAAGCTATGACGCCATTCAATGGACAACAACTGGTACTGGAACACTCCTTTTTGCTAATACCTTAACACCTGAGTATATTCCTAGTGCAGGTGATTTAGCCTCTGCAAGCAAACAAGTAATACTCACTATGACGGTAACTCCTAAGTCGGTTTGCGGTGCAACCCCAGTACAAGACGCTATCACATTAACAATTGATGAAGCTATTAGTGGAACAGCGAGTATTCAAGGAAATGCAACTATTTGCGAAGGTGAAACAATTACATACACGCTAACTGGCCTAAGCGGAGCTTCAACCTATAATTGGACCGTTCCTAGTGGCGCAAGTATCATATCTGGCGACGGAACAAATCAAATAACACTTAAGTTCGATGCTTTCAATCAAAATACCAATGCGACACTTGCAGTAGTTGCTGCTAACGATTGTCCTAATACCGACACTACAGCTACACTTGACTTACAAATTTTTGCTGATCCTGAACTTCAACTTTTAAGCGGAAGTAGTCAAGCTAAAATTTGTACCGATGATCTTATGACGCCTATTGTCTATGAACTCAAAGGAGGAGCTAATGATGCAAGCATTGAGTGGTTTAATTCAGGTATTGCTGTTCCAACTCCAAATGGTCTTGTGTTTTCATCTAATGGAACTCAAGCCGAAATTTCTGGAACTCCTGATAGTGTAACCAATGAAACTGTTTATACTTATAAGTTAACAGCCTCCACTCTTGGCTGTACTGCCACAGCTGTAGAAATGGGTGAAATAACATTACTGGCCACACCAAAAGCTTCGCTTGGACCAACAAGTAACAATGTTCAAGTTCTTTGTGAAGGAGGTTCGCTGCTGCCTATTGAATATTCATTAAACAATGCAACCAATTATACATTAAATTGGATTGGCGCTCAGCCCACAGGATTTGATGTAGTTTTTAATAGCGCAACTGGCTCACTTGTCATTTCAGGAAATGCAGATAGTGTTTCTCAACAAACTATTTACAGCTATGCAATAATCCCACAAAACACAACAAGTGGATGTTCGGGGGCAGAAAAAACAGGGCAAATCACGGTAAATGCTGATAGTGAAATTTCGCTTTCGTCTGCTAATAATATTCAAACTATATGTGAAGGCACGGCAATTGATGATATTCTTTACACCTTGGGTGGTGATGCAACAAATGTTAGTCTTTCCGGAAGTGCATCATCGTGGATGAATGCTACTGTAAGTGCTGGGGTAATAACCATCAGTGGTAGCCCAACAGATAATATTACCTCAACTACAAGTTATAACTACAGTATTACAACTACTGGAGGCAACTGTGTGGAAAAAACACTGAATGGAACTATTGAAGTAACGCCTTCTCCATCAATTTCTCTGAATACTTCAAGTTTAGGTACCACCTCTCAAACCGTTTGTGAAGGTCAAGCCATACAAACGATAACACTAGACCTCAATGATTTAGGTAGTAATTCAAATGTAATTGTTTCAAACCTCCCTGTGGGAGTTAATTATAATGTTTCCGGAAATACATTGACCATAGCTGGTACGCCAACGAGCGTTAATACGTTTACTGCATATAATTACTTGGTAGAGGTTCGGTCGGGAGTAAACAATTGTACGAACACATTTAACGGAACAATTCAAGTTCAAGCCCAAGACGAAATCACCATACAGCCAGGAACAAATAGTTCGGGAAGCTACTGTGTTGGTGATGTAATTTCTCCTATTACCTATAATTTTGCTGGTGGAACTACAGGGGCTGTTATTGAATGGACATCAAACGGAACGGTAATATCAGGAAATCCACCTGGAATTTCAACCTCTGTGAATGCTAACAGTATTACAATTTCAGGAAGTCTAACTGCCAATGTAAGCACCCAAACTGAATATGGCTATACCATTACAAGCGTAAATTCAGGTATTTGTAGCAGTACAACAAGTGTTGTGGGTAGCCTAACACTAGATCCGCAACCCAGTCTAATCCTCAATACCCTCAGTGGACAAATCAATCAGCAAGTTTGTGAGAGCATTGCTATTGATGACATCATTTATGATGTAAGCGGTGCTAATACAGTTCAAATTGATTGGGATATTACGCCAAATGGTATTAGCAGTCAGTTCAATGCTGCAAGCGGACAGTTTACCATTTCTGGAACGGTACAAAATATCAATGCCGATGCTGTTTACAACTACACTATTGTGGCAGAAAATCAAACTACCGGATGTAAATCTGTAAATCGCTCTGGAAGGCTTTCTGTTTTTGCGGCGCACGAATTAAATCTGTCTTCTGGGTCTACCACAGCCAGTCAAGAGTTTTGTGAGAGCACAGCACTTCCTAATGACATTATCTATGACCTTGGTGGTGGCGCTACTAGTGCTAAAGTGGTTGGATTAGATAGTACAGGACTAAACTGGATAGTGACGGGAAATCAGCTGATAATTAGTGGTACACCCAGTATTGATATATCCACACAACAAACATTAAATTATACTGTTGAAACTATTGGAAATAGTTGTGGAAGTACGTCGCTCACTGGATTTATTCGACTAAACCCCGACACAAAAATTAATATTGCTGCTTCATCTGGAGCTTTAAATCAAACTCTTTGTGAAGGTATAGGAATTCAAGATATCGTATTTGATATTCCCGAAGCCTATTGGGCTTACGAAGTTTCGGGACTACCCAATGGTGTATCGCCCAGCTATGATAGCACAACAAAACAGTTGACTATTTCTGGAACCCCTTCAAACAATATTTCTTCGGACCAAACCTATAACTATCTTGTTAAGGCCATTAACCAAACTGGATGTGACAGTCCTGTGTTTACTGGAACTATTGCAGTTACAGCGGGGCCTGAACTTACGAACTTAGGTACCTCTGGTACACTTAATCAGAGTGTTTGTGTGGGAAGTGACATTAATAAAATAAGTATTCGTTTTGCAAATAGCATAACGCCATTTATTTCCAATTTACCTAGTGGGCTTAATACCCAGGTTATTGGAGATATATTTGAAATTACTGGAAACATCACGCAAGGTGGTCAGTACACATTTGATATTGCTACGACCAATAGTGTTTGTGCGGCGCCTGTCAGTATTGGTGTTCAAATTGACGTGTTGCCTAACTTTAATATTCTTGACCAAGTTGAAGCCGGATATAAAGATGACCTATCGATTGATATTGGTGCTTCACAAGTAAAAAACATTGCATGTTATGGAGATCGATCTGGGGAGATTAAAGTTGAGATGTCTGACAACACCTACTCGTATTACTATGCTTGGACAGGTCCAAATAATTACAGTAATACTACTACTTCAAATCACATACAAAATCTGTTACCTGGAACCTATACCGTTAATGTTGGCTCTATAAATGCGAGTTCATGTAGCATTACAGAAACCTTTGTCGTTCAAGGACCTGATCCACTACAAATACAAACGAATGAAATTGTACCTGTTAGCTGTGACGGTGTAGATGATGGCATAATATCAATTAAAGCAACGGGTGGGAATACAGACTTTTACAAACAACTAACATGGTATTATTTCGAAGAAGAAACAAGTTGTTTTACCTATACCTTAACACTCCGTGATGCTGATAATGACGGTGTTTATGATATCATTGATGCGGATATCGACAATGATGGAAATACAGATGCTGGTAAAACTGATGCGAATAACGATGGAATTGATGATAATGCCGATATAAACGCAGACGGAGTTGTAGATGCGAATTTTGTGCTGAGTAACGTAAGTTATCAAAATTGTGATTCGGGACAATTTACCTCACTTAATTTAGTGAATGGAGATTTCTCAGCTAGTGGTTCTTTGGTCATTTGTGCGCGACCTAGTTCGGTTAGTGTCGAAGCCAAATTAGACCACGACCTTGATGCTAATACCGATAGGGTAGGCGCTGTAACTGTTGTTGGTGGAACTACCTCATGTAGCTCGGGAAGTTGGATTGAAGTTTCTAGTCTTACTGGGAGTAGTTATGCTAGTAAACTCAAACAAGGGCTTTATAAAGTAAATGTAGAGGAGGTCGAGTTTTTAACTGGGAATGTATATTGTTCCGTTGAAGAAACTTTTGAAGTAGTCAAAAACGAAATCTCTTATGCTAACGTAAGCGTCAGCGACACATATTGTCTTGAAAACAGCGGAACCATTGACTTGGATGTACGCGCTGCAAGCGACGAGTTATATTTCTACTATAATGGCGTTAAAGTTCCAGACACGAATGTTGCGGTAATTGATGAAAATTTCAATGAAAAAAGATACCGTCTGTCCATTATCAATCCGGTGGATATGGCAACATTAGAAATTCAAGATGAATTCGGTTGTGGCGTCGCAGTTAATACAGGTTTATTAGATATTTCTGTTAATGATCCTAATTTCAATTTTACCAGTCCAGAATTTGAACGTTATGGCACTGTAAGCGTACGAACAAGCGTTTCCTTTAAACTTAATGGTATCAATTCTTATGATTCTGTTGTTTGGGATTTTGGAGACTCATCAGCAACGAAATTAGGTTCCCAAGTGACTCATGTATATCAAGCAGAAGGAACATACACCGTTACACTTAGTGCCTATAACGCTTCAGGCTGTTTTAAAACAACTACCCAAGAAATTGTTATTGGTAAGGGGTACTCGCTAGTCATGCCTAATACCTTTACTCCAAATAACGACAACATAAACGACCGAATAGGTCCTTCCTTTACCGGACTAAAAGAAGTTAACTTCTATGTGTATAATAAATCTGGAGTACTGATTTACCAAGAAGCCGTAACTGAAGACACGATATCGACAAATACGGGTATTAAAATATTAGGTTGGGATGGAAGCAATTCTGATCCAAATTCAAATTACTATCTATATAAAATAATCGCTACGCGCTTAAACGACGAGATTGTCACTGATACAGGAACTATATTTTTGCTTAAATGAGAAAAGTCAAATATCCATATCCTTTTTTACTATTCGGGTTAAGTTTACTTCTCTCCTCATTAACCTATGCACAAACTTCTTTTCCAGTAAGCCCGTCTATTGTACAGAAGATAAATCCAAGCGTACATGGCCTTAACCTGAACTCAAAGGCTGGGGTTATGTTTTCCAATATAAATTATGGCGATGGATTCAGTGCTGAGAATAATTACCTATATGGTAATATGGCTTTTCAAGATCTTAATTTTTCGATTGGAGTCGATGTAAATTCATTTAGTTTGAATCAGTTGGGGTTAAAGGAAAATTCAATACGATTGAGTTATGCCTATAATTTCCGCATAGGCATAGACACCTATTTTATTGGTGGTTTAGACGTTGGAGTTACTGCACAAGTTCTCGATCCTAACGCACTTATTTTCGGAGATCAAATAAATGAGCAGCTGGGTACTATTGTGGGGAACTCTATTGATCCTTTGGCAACGATTAAGCCTTCCACAAATTATTTTGAAATGGGAGCTTCTGGTGTTGTTTACAACGAAAAGTTTATGGTCGGGATTCACCTCGCACACTTAAACTCGCCAAATATTTCATTTAATAAAGAAGCAGAGGTCAAAAAAGAAGTGGGTATTATTTTAAATGGAGCGGTTGAATTGGACGTAAATCCATATGGAAGGGGAATTTTACCTCAAAATAGTTACTTTTTTGGAAGTATTTATGGTATTCTTCATGGAGAAACAACACGAATCATGGCGAGTCAAGAATTACAAATGAATAATTTGTCTTTAGGAATCATGCAGTCCATGATAAGTTTTGGAGAAAATAGTGCCATGGAAATGGGATTACTGACAACGATTTCGTTTGATAGTTTCTTATTTAAGTTTAACTATACATTTGCTTCCAAATCAGACGAATTCAATGCCCCATCAATTGTCGAGTTAGGATTGCGATTTAACTTTGATAGGTTCAGTAGAAATACTCGAGGGTATTACAAAAGGCTTAGTACAAATAACCTCTAAAGCTGCAATAAGGAGCCCTCAGCTGCTAAAATTCGTCAAATCTACTCTCTAATTGTAGGTGTTTCAATGGGAGTCTGGCTCACTTATAAAGCGTTAACGAGCTGTCGCGTTTGTTCCAGATAACGTTCGAAAACGTATCCATAAAATCCATGCCTAACAATGAGGAGTTATTGTCCAAATTTACTTTAAAGATAAATTCTTTAATACGGTAATCTCCTACTTTGATATTTTCTATAATTACCAAATTACCGCTGGACATTCCTCCTACTCAAAATGTTTGTATATTTGGATTTAGGTCTTTAAATGTTACTCCTTCTTGTATGAGTCTATCAAACATCCTTTTACCAATAGACGTTAATTGAGCACCAGAATCAAAGACCCACTTTCCCTCAAATTCACCAATATTCATGTTGACAAAAAAAGTTTTTCCTTCATTTTGGTCTCCTTCTACATCCAATAAAATTTTTGAAGAGGTTACATCCCCAATAACTTTATTTGGATCAAAATAGTTTCGATCATTGCGTTTAGACAGAATGACATCCCCCTTTTCGATATTATTTATAATGATCAAACCCGTAGTATAGGTGGTGGTTTTAGTACCTTCAAATAATGCATCATTGAAAAACTCACCGTCCTGAATTTCTGTATAGGAAGGAGTTATAAAAGTTCGTTTGCCGGTACCGTGAAATTTTAAATTTTTGAATTGTCCGATATAATCTAACTTAAATTCTTCAGTACGTATTGAGTATGTGCCGCTAACCAATTTATCGTTTTTCCAATCGCCTTGAAAAACTGAATTATCAGAAAGTAAAGTTAATGTACCTTCTCCTTCAAGATTACCTTGCTTCCAGTTCCCGCTTTTGATGTAGGCATCGTTGGTTAGGGTGCCTCTGCCCTCAAAATTTTCATAGTCATCCAAACAACCTACATAGGTACCAGTACTGCCATCTGTGTACGTAATAGTTTTAGTATCATTACACTGTGCATTTAAAAGATTGATTTGAGAAATTAAAAGTAAGGATGCTAATTTTAAACCGTTCATATTTACACCAATATAAAAACCCCGCCAAAAGGCAGGGTTTTAATACAATATGTGCTTAATAAATTAAGCAGACTTTACAAAAGGGAGCCCAGTACGCTCGTTTTCTACTACTTTTTTGCCAGCTGGCAAATCACAAGCGTTGTCGCGCTGATCTTTAGCGAAGTAATAAATCGTTTGATTTCTTCCTCCTTTTAATGTAACATCTTTAGTGTGCAGGTAATACGTTTTACCTTTACTGTTTTCAAATGAGTAAGCCATAATTATTTAATTTCTCTAAAGTTAATAAAAAAAGTGTACATCCAACCTGTAAATCTCATAAAAGTGGACTAGTTATTCACAAATTCTAAAATTTAATGAAATTAAAATATTAATAACACAGTTCTTCTTCGATGGATTATTTTAAAAACCTGATTATAAGCGATTTATATATTGAATTATTATTCAAATATTATAGAAATAAAATACCCTGATTTGTAAAAAAAAAGTGCGATTTCTGAAAATATCAACTCTTACGTTTAAAGCAGTCGTCAAAAACGTGCTACATGTAGTTCTGAAGATATCTTTTGAGGGTTCTGAAACGCTCCAACAAGTACTGCAGCGAGGTATGGTGCCCATAAAACACCTCTAGAACCCAGGCCGTTGACACACCAAATATTGGTGTGTTTTGCATGTGAACCTACCACAGGCCTTCTGTCTGGAACAGTAGGACGAAAACCCGCTCCATGATGTATGATTTCAAATGGTAAATCGGTAAGCTTTCCAAATTGTGTTTCAAGCCATGTTTTTGCTTTTTCAGTGGGAAGGGTGTTTTCAAATTCGCGCGCGTAAGTAGCGCCAACTCTAAAAATATCATTCCCAAGAGGGACAACAAACACACTACTTTTAACTATGTTTTTTAAACCAAGTCCTTTGCATGATATGATCAGCCATTCCCCCTTGTTTGGGACAATAGGCAGATTCGAAAACCAAGGGTTATTTAAAACCCCTACTCCCTCTGCAAAAACCACTTGACTTATTTTCCAGTTTTTATAGCGAAGTGTATTGGCAGAAATTTCTAGTGCGTCATAATTAAATGATTCCGCGACAAAGCCACCTTGTTGATCGATTTCTTGGTGCGCTATAGTAAGGAGTTTATTGGTGTCAACCCAACCTGTATGCTCCACAACGCCAACACCAAAAGGCGTATGTATATTGGAATTTATATTATTGAGAATAGCTGGGTTCAAATAACAACTCAAATCGGCTTTATCAGAAGCAACAGCCCAATCGTTTTGATCTGAAACCGAGGTTAAAACACGATGAATAGGCAAAGGATGAAAAGCATCTTTATATTTTGGCTGCTTGTAAAAAGGAATGGCATGTTCCATAATTTCATCCGCACTTTCAATAGATCGAAATCTTTTAAGCACAACTGGGTTAAAAATCCCAGTCGCTGTTCTTGAGCTCGATTTTTTAAGCGGATCGAAAACAACAAAAGAGATGTTTTGTTTTTTTAATGCTTCAGTAAGTGCCCAACCGGCAAGACCAAAACCAACAATAAGTACATCGCGTTGCATAAAAAAACCCACAAAAGTGGGTTTAAATTTTTAGTTTGACCAAAGATCTTGTTCAAAGTCCCTGATGACGTTTTTCAAGCGCTCGGACTCTATCAATTGCATAAAGGGGTCGTCAACGTATTGATCAACTGCACGGTCATTGAAAACATTATCAATTGCATATATACGAGATGTAAAACGTCTGGAAGTAAGCAACTGATCAAAGGTTATCCTACTGGCATTGTTTTTATCATCAAAAACAAGTTGTTCGTGTAATATGGGGCGTAAGTCTTTATACCACAACCAAAACAAATCAACGGGTTCATCATTAGCAAGGTTATTCATATCCTTCCCTCTAGGCATAATTCCCAACAATCGGTATCTCATTTCACCAATACGCTTGTCCACATACCAAATACCTTTGATTTTATATGATACTATATCCATTGATTTTAAAGGCACTACTTCGGGTCCCTCACTATTCTCTAGCCTTCTTATATATGTGCTGCGATCAAACTTTTCAGTAAAATTTGGATTTGCATCGTTATATATTTTGTTGACTTTGTGCGAAAGGATTGCTTCACGAATGGTTCTCCATAGCGATTTTCTTTCGCTATTGTAAAGTCCATCTTTTGGAAAAAATAATGGATGATTAAACTTTTCAGACAAATCAATCTCTTCATATACAATCTTGCTCCACATGATGTCTTTTTCGTCAACATATGGATACTCAAGATATTTTTGAGAACTCAACACTTCTTTTTGTTTTTCGGATAACACCCCAATTTCATTGGGCTGGTCGGCGTTAAGTACATTTACTTGTGCAGTCAACACAGCGCATCCAAACAACATTACAACCAATCTAAAATATCTTTTCATTACTTAATAGTTAGTGCAAAGTCAGTTACTTTTATGTTATCAATTACCTGATTTTCGGTACGCACTTGCGCATCGATATTATAAATAAATATGATATCTCCTCTAGAGGCGTTTTCTAAATAAGAGCGTATTACACGAGAATCTTTAATCCTGTTGGATTTAATGGGTATAGCTGCCCTACTACCAACTTTAATGTTAAAACTTTTAACAGTAACATTAAGGTTATAATCAAAATCATCAGGGAACTTCGCTGCAATCGTTCCTGCTGGAACATACTCTCGAATAATTTCACCGCTATTAAATTTACCTAATTTGCTGCCAAGATCTATGGAGCCCAAAGCAGCAGGAAGTGGCTTTATACGAAAATCTTGCCCAGGTGCATTAATGGTAGCACCATTGATTTCTCCAGAAACGAAGATACGCATACTTTTACCCACTTTATCTCCATCAGGAATTGCAAGAAACTTATTGCCTTTGCGTCTAATTTTTCCATTTGTAGCACGAACACTGAGTTTGTTATTTGGAATACCAGGGATGGATATAGATAAATCGTTGGGCAACCCACGATACACCACTTTCATTTGATCAGCAGAAATAACGGCATCGTTTGGCTTGTCAATCACAGAAATCACTTGCGCAACATCAACAGATTGCTCCTCATTGTTACGCTCAAAAAATAATTTCCCTGTGAGTTTGTATGAACCCGGGGATGTAAACTTTTTATTGAGCTGTACTCCACCAGCAGCAATAGTAAAATCACGACCCAACGTCATAGAACGGTCGTTTATTGATAACTCGACACGACTTGGCTTAAAGTTTGAATCTTTTTTACCCATTACAACAGACGCATCTACCAACTCATTGGTGTAATAGGAAGATTTTGAAGACTCTAAAAGGGTTTGATATTTATTAAGCCCTCCTTCGTGGGAGTTAATTGTACTTAAAATATTTTCAAGAACTTTATTTTCTACAAAACGAATGTCCGATTGGATTTTTGTCAGCTTTGAAAGCGATGCAATAAGCGGAAAACCTTCAAAGTGGTAATTCAAATAAGGGATGTATTTACCGTCTCTGTTTAGTACTTCTTCAGAATAGGCAAAACGCTGATTTAAGTCCGATAGAAAAGCAAAATCAAAATCGGCATATTCCCCCTCAGGCAATGCCTCTGTTGGTGGGTCTTTCTCCAAATCGGCAGCAATAAATTCGTCTAAAACGGCTTGAATCTGTGACGGGAAAGATGAAAATCGGTCAACAAACTCTTGCCCATTTTCAGAATATTGATCTCCTGTAAAAAACAATTCATCCAAATACTGAGATTTGTCCATTGTTTGGAAATCAATGATGGAGTCTATTTCTCCTGTTTTTTTATCCTCGCGTGCTATTTTATAGCTCGTTTCACTGGTATTCATCAAACGTTGCTTAAGCGTATCTATATAATTGAAATACTCATCTGCGATAATTTGTATTTCAGGTGTACTTTGTGCAGCTATTCTATAGTATTCATTGTTAGCATTATTGCTAAACAAAGTATATTTTTCATTACTATCCGCTACCAAATCCTGCGTCGCTGCTGCAATATCACTATTGATTAATCCCAAAGTGGCCAATACTTCCTTACTTATATTCAGCGCTAACATAGCGATGAATACCAAGTACATCATATTGATCATTTTTTGTCTAGAATCTAACTTACCTCCAGCCATAACTAGTTTTTCATTGCGCCTAAAATATCAGCATATTTAGCATTAAGACTTGCTATTGTTTGCTTTAAAGTAGCCAATTCAGCGTGTAAGGCATCCATGTTTTCAACCACTTGGCCATGCGCTTTAGGTTCTGTAGCAACTGCATCTTTTGTAGCGCTGTAAGCCGCAGCAAGCTGCTCTAATGCCTGATTTGTTTGCGCAACATTACTGTTTAAGCTAGACATGTTTTCGGGTAAATCAGCAGGAACCTCGAAAGAACCAGTTGCGCTAACCGCAGAAGACAAATTAGTGCCTAAGGTTTCCAATTGAGAAGTTGCGTTTTGATAGGCTGCTTTTAATGCATTTGCCTCTAGAGATATATCTGTGAGGTCTGTTGCGTCTTCGGATACTGAGGCAGGTGCAACTTCACGAAGGGTAATATACCCTCTTAAACCTGCAATTAGAAAAATAACAGCTTCTGTAACTAGCCCAATGGTTAACATCGTGTTACCAGAAATAAATTCAGAGTTAAAATGAGTAATTTTCATCAATGCACCAATAATTACAACTGATGCCCCTACTCCGAACATAAGCTCTAAGATGTTTTCTGGAATAGGAAATTTATTATTTTTTTTCATATGTGTTTTAAATTATTTATTGTTGTTGAACTTCATTTGAGCCTAAATAATCTCGTACTAGGCGAAAACCTATATAGCTTCTAGCGCTATCGGCATATTCATAGTCTCTGGATGCGACACGTAAATAATATGCTACATCTTTCCATGACCCGCCGCGTGTGACTTTTTGGGAGTCATTAAAATTATTATAATTTGGATTAACAGTTGACATAAATTCATAGGTGTCTTTTGTATATGTAGAATTAGTCCATTCTGACACATTACCGGACATATTATACAAACCATACTCATTTGGCTCATACGAATCCGCCTCAACAGTGTAGAGTGATAAATCGGCTGCATAGTCTCCGCGCTTTGGTTTAAAATTTGCCATAAAACAACCTCTGTCATCTGTCAAATAAGGTCCACCCCATGGATAAATTGCGGACTCTAAACCACCTCGGGCTGCATACTCCCACTCTACTTCTGTAGGCAATCTAAACTTACCTGTAGTTGATTTACGCTTTTTTCTGCTTCGTAAATAATCATTTCTAATTTTTGTACGCCAATGTGCAAAGGCTCTAGCTTGGTGCCAATCAATCCCCACTACCGGATAATTGGCGTATGCTCGATGCCAAAAGTAATCGTTATGCATGGGCTCATTGTAACTGTAATCAAAATCTTTAATCCATACAGTGGTATCTGGATACACCTCACGGACTTCATAACGGGCAAAACTTGAACGTGCACTATCCGGGTTTGCAACAGCTTGTTTCATGTCAACGCTTGCAAATCTATATTTAAAAAGTTTGGTGTTTAATGCGGGTTCTCCGTTAAACCATTCGCTTTCAGGCAAATAAATGGTTTCTTCAAAAACCCTAGCGTATTCTAAGTCTGGATAATCTTCACGCTCTTTTACAATATCAACATCTCTGTTTAACGGTAAGTGATGGTGATATTCTTCATCGGGTAAATCTTCAGTTTCATAATAATTCGAAACGTAATCTGAAAAGTTTTCTTCAAGATATTGCTGATATCCACTTTTATCTTCATCCCCATTGTCTTCCAAATCATCCATGTCATAAAGGGGTAAGTATGCTAAAATGGGATTTGTTTCAATTTCATCGTCTGTTGTTGGGAATTCAGAAACCGAAAAATATCCACCATTTAGTAAAGCTGCTTTAGCAAGTTCAGTTCTAATAATTGAGTCTTTGACCCATTCAACGAATTGCTGGTATTCAGCATTGGTTATTTCGGTCTCGTCCATCCAAAAAGAACGTAAAGTAACGGTGCGAGTTGTGTTATCGTTAGCTGCAATAATATCTTCATCAGAAGAACCCATGATAAACGAACCGCCTGGAATAAGTGACATGCCGTGAGGCTTAGTCTCGTAAAACTTCTTCTGTTTGACCCCAACTAGTTCGCCTTGATTTTGCTTACCACAACCTGAAATAAGGAGGGTGATAAGAAGAATAAGCAATATTTTATTCATGCAATTATTTAATTTGATTACTCTGATATTTAAAGTAACTTTTTCAAAAATATGGAATTTAATGCATACTTCGATGAACTGATTTCCACCAACGGCTGGGAATTTCACCCTTTTGCGCCATTCGGTAGTCCTTTTCAGCACATGGTAATAACGTAGTTTCTTCTTTATTATTATGTATTTTCCCTTTAGGAACTTCTATCCACCAACGCTGACTTTTCTCACTGCGAAAAAAAATTAATGTTTCATTTTCTTGTGGTACAACAAATTTAGTACAAGGTTCATGGATGGAAAAAGGGTACTCATTTACTCTATAACAAAATCCTTCTAAAACATACCACACCATTTGGGCAAGCAATTGATCTGCTCTGGCTGTAGATGGCATATCAAACAAACCCAACACGTTAAGTCGGTCACTAAGCCCTGCATAGCGCATCAAAGAGCAAATTTCTGTACCGTTAAAACCATTAGGATTTCCAGAACTAAAATCCAATTCATTTGCTTTAATGGCATTAAAATCCACAGATAATATATCCGTGTCACGTAAAATAGGTTCAGATTCGTGAATATCTGCAGTAATTTCCCCTATTCTGTATGCATCAAAAAATAGTTTTTGCATCAGGTCTAATTCTTCTTGAGACACGTAGTAACTCTGATACCCCAAATTAGTAAACTGCTTTAAATTATTGGGTTTTTCTGTAATTATTTTTGACATATAACTATCATCCGAGACCAAAACGCCAGGTCCTCCAAAATCAAAGCGCGAATCTATTGAAGTCAGGTTAACAAACGAATTCATCTTACTGAGTCCACGAAATAACCCTAGTGTATTTTCTTGTTCTCCACCAACAACTATGGTAAGTATATTACGTTGATGCATCTCTTGCACCAAAGTTTGTAAGGCAAAAAGTGTGTCTTTTGGGCTTTCGCCAGCTCTGAGCACACCCAAATCGGCACAAATAAAATCCCAATTTCCAGAGAATAATTGATAAAAATGTTTTCTAAATCTAAAGTGAATAGATTCGCCCTTACTTAATCGTGGTTCTAGGGTCACGATAGCAATTTTAATATCTTTTATTTCAGGAAAACCATCTTGCTTCGTGTGGATTCGTAAATTTCTCCCTAAGACTTGCTCTGGGAGCATTACATTATGCGCAAGTAATTTATCTTCAACCGGGCTTAAAAATTCAAAATCCACTTACTTCTTTTTGGCGCGTTTTTTCTTTGGCTTTTTCTTTTCTAGAAGTGCCATAGCTTGAGTGAGTGTCATTTTAGACACATCAACATCTTTTGAAAGCTCCACTTTTAGTTTGCCTTTAATCAGATTATGTCTGCACCAGCGCGCTTTTTCGATACGCACACCTTCGTCTTCCCAGTTTTTTACAATACGTTCGGCTTCCTTTTTCTTTTTATCTTCAATTAACGTTGCAATATCAGCCTCCGTCAAGGCATCATAATCATATTTTTTGGACACATTGATAAACCACCCATTCCATTTAATAAAAGGACCAAATCGGCCTACTCCTTTGGTTACCGGCAACTCCTCGTAAGTAGCAATGGGTGCGTCTGCAAGGCGTTTTTCCTCTATAAGCGCTATGGCTTCGTCTAGCGAAGTGGTCAACGGGTTTTTACCTTTAGGCAGTGAAATAAACGATTTTCCGTGACGTACATAAGGCCCATAACGGCCATTATTAACCTCTACCGCTTCTGCATCATACTCGCCCAACTGCATGGGAAGTTTAAATAAATCTAAGGCCTCTTCAAAAGTAATTTTCGCCAATTGCTGATCGGGATGAAGGCTGGCAAAAAGCGGCTTTTCTTCATCATCTACTGTTCCAATTTGCGCCATGGCACCAAACTTCCCTAAGCGCACACTTAGTTGACGCCCCGATTTTGGATCTACACCCAAAACGCGTTCACCAATTTCGCGTTGTGCATTCTCGCGAACGTCCTCAACAACAGGGTGGAAATCGCTGTAAAACGATTTCATCATGCCTTTCCAATCCTCTTTGCCAAGTGCAATTGAATCAAAATCTTGCTCTACTTTAGCAGTAAAATTGTAATTAACCACCTGAGAGAAGTTTGCAACCAAAAAGTCGTTTACAAGTCTTCCTACGTCTGTTGGAACAAGCTTTCCTTTTTCAGACCCTACACGCTCAGTCAGTATTTGTTTTTTGAGATTGTTTGCTGCAAGAACCAATTGTGTATAGTTGCGTTCCGTACCTTCAACTGTGCCTTTTTCAACATATTTCCTGTTAATGATGGTAGTAATGGTAGGCGCATATGTTGACGGTCTTCCAATACCCAATTCCTCTAATCTTTTCACCAAAGAAGCTTCAGTGTATCGAGCAGGTGGTCGGCTAAAGCGCTCGGTTGCTGTTAAGGTTTTGGCATTTAATGCATCGCCTTGCATCATTTTTGGAAGTAAGCCTTCTGCCGCTTCTTCTTCTTCGTCTTTACCTTCCAAATACACCTTTAAAAAGCCTTCAAACGTAATCACTTCTCCACGAGCTGTAAACAAAACATCGTGTTTATTTGCACTAATTTGCGCCGTAGTACGTTCCAATTTGGCATCACTCATTTGCGACGAAATGGTTCGCTTCCAAATAAGCTCATACAATCGCTGCTCATCAGATGCGGCATCAACACGCATTTTACCCAAATTTGTGGGGCGAATGGCTTCATGTGCCTCTTGCGCTCCTTTATTTTTGGTTTTGTAAACACGGGTTTGGGCGTAATCTGCTCCGTATGATTTGGTAATAACTTCTTTTGCTTCGTTAAGCGCTTGCTTGGATAAGTTCACACTATCGGTTCGCATGTAGGTAATGTGGCCTGCTTCATATAAACGTTGTGCGTTTGACATGGTTCTGCTCACAGAAAATCCTAACTTTCTAGAAGCCTCTTGTTGCAAAGTAGAGGTTGTGAAAGGAGCTGTCGGAGATTTTTTTGCCGGCTTTTTTTCAAGAGAAGAAACTGTATAGACAGCGTCAATATTATTATTTAAAAATGCTTGAGCCGCTTCTACGTTATCAAATGTTTTGGTAGTAGTGGCCTTAACGGACTTCCCATCTTTGGTTGTAAATTCTGCTTGTACTTTAAAGGTAGCTACAGGCGTAAAAGCCTCGATTTCGCGTTCGCGTTCTACCAAAATTCTCACAGAAACCGACTGTACTCTACCAGCAGATAATCCACCTTTTACCTTGCGCCACAAGATGGGTGATAATTCATAGCCAACCAGCCTATCCAAAACCCGGCGCGCTTGTTGTGCGTCAACCAAATGTTGATTTATTGTACGTGGGTGCTCAATGGCGTGTTGTATGGCATTCTTTGTGATTTCGTGAAAAACAATACGTTTGGTGTTACTACGATCCAAATCCAACTGCTCTGCCAAATGCCAAGCAATAGCTTCTCCCTCTCGATCTTCATCACTTGCTAGCCATACCACCTCCGCTTTCTTTGCAAGTGATTTAAGCTCTCTAACCACTTTTTTCTTGTCGTCGGTAACTATGTAGTTTGGACTAAAATCGCCTTCAACATCAACACCGAGCTCTTTGGCTGGAAGGTCTGAAATATGACCGTAGCTTGAAACTACTTTGAATTTTTCTCCCAAAAACTTCTCAATAGTTTTGGCTTTTGCAGGAGACTCTACGATGACTAAGTTCTTGGACATTGATGCGATTTTCGGAACAAAAGTAGAAGAATTTATGGTTAGTAAAAATTGTACCCCCATTAAATTGTTGTAATTCGATCAAAAAATATACAAGTATCACACGTAAATTTCAATACCAATTTAATCTGATTTTAATCCAATTAGTGTTTATATATTTGGACAAAATATTTTTTATCATGAATTTTATTACTGAACCTTGGCCGTGGTATATTGGCGGTCCTGCTATTGCAGTGGTTTTATTTTTACTGCTTTTTTCCGAAAAACAATTTGGTATGTCTTCCAACTTGCGAACGCTGTGCGCTATGGCTGGAGCAGGTAAAAAGACCGCTTTCTTTAATTTCGAATGGCGGCAATACCGCTGGAATTTGGTTGTTGCTATTGGTGCCGCTGTGGGTGGTTTTATTGCCACTACCTATATGTCGGACGGAAGCGTTGGGGAAATCCATCAAGATGTGATCTTACAATTAGATGCGATGGGTGTTCGTGGTGCAGGGAGGGACTTTATGCCCGAAACTTTTTTTAATGCAGATGCTTTTTCCAATCCAAAAACGCTTGCTTTGCTAGCCCTAGGTGGGTTTTTAGTTGGATTCGGAACACGATATGCCGGAGGTTGTACTTCTGGCCATGCCATTTCTGGACTTAGCAATTTACAATTACAATCTTTAATTGCCGTCATTGGATTTTTTATTGGTGGCTTACTTATGAATCACTTTTTATTACCTTATTTATTATGAAACGTATAATGCTTTATTTTTCAATCGGTATTCTTTTTGGAATTACAATGATTAAATCCGAAGCTGCGTCTTGGTTTCGCATCTACGAAATGTTCCAATTTAAATCCTTCCATATGTACGGTATTATTGGGGCTGCGGTTGTCTTGGGAGTAATTATCACGCAATCTATTAAGCGCTTTAAACTTCGTTCCTTTTTTGGTGAAGAAATCCATATTCCTAATAAAACAAAATTGGTAAAAGCACCGCTATTTGGAGGCGTTATTTTTGGACTTGGCTGGGCGCTTACAGGTGCTTGTCCGGGGCCTATTTATGTACTTATTGGTGCGGGCTATTTTCCGCTAGTTGTTGTGTTGGCATCCGCACTATTAGGAACATATTGCTACGGCGTATTAAGACCTAAGTTGCCACACTAGGAAAAATGAATACATGACAAAATGTCAATTCCATTGATATTTTGTACTTTTACGGGCCAATAGAAAAGGATGCATCAATCAAAAAATATCGCGCTAAAAAACCCGAACGCCTTCAATGGAGAGATATTGGAACTGGATTCGGAAATAGCTGCCGGTGAGAAGAAGATGTTTATCGAGTCTTATGGGTGTCAGATGAATTTTTCAGACAGTGAAATTGTCGCATCTATACTTGGAAAAGCAGGATATAAAACCACCTCTCATCTTCACGATGCTGATTTGATTTTGGTTAACACTTGCTCAATTCGCGAAAAAGCAGAACAAACGGTACGAAAGCGACTCGAAGCTTTTCAAGGCGTAAAAAAAACAAATCCGAACGTAAAAGTGGGCGTTTTAGGCTGTATGGCCGAACGACTTAAAAGTGCCTTTTTGGAAGAAGAAAAAATTGTGGATTTAGTTGTTGGACCAGATGCCTACAAAGATCTTCCGAATCTAGTTGCGGAAGTTGAGGCGGGTCGAGATGCAGTAAACGTAATCTTGTCAAAAGAAGAAACTTATGGCGATGTACAACCTGTACGATTGCAATCTAATGGAGTAACAGCTTTTGTTTCTATAACCCGTGGTTGCGACAATATGTGTACTTTTTGCGTGGTACCATTTACTAGAGGTCGAGAACGTAGCCGCGATCCTAAAAGTATTTTAGAAGAAATGAACGCCCTAGCCAAATCAGGGTATAAGGAGGTAACATTACTCGGTCAAAATGTAGATAGCTACTTGTGGTATGGTGGCGGACCAAAAAAAGATTTCGCCAAAGCAAGTGCCTTACAGCAAAAAACAGCGGTACATTTTCATCAATTATTGGACTTGGTCGCCCAAGCGCACCCCGGAATTCGCATTCGCTTTTCTACATCAAACCCACAGGACATGACACGTGATGTATTGTACGTAATGGCTAAGCATCCTAATATTTGTAATTATATACACTTGCCTGTTCAGTCGGGAAGTAATGCAGTACTAAAAGCCATGAATCGCCAACATACACGTGAAGAATACATGGAATTGATTGATGATATTAAACGCATTGTTCCTGGATGTGGGATTTCACAAGATATGATAGCCGGTTTTCCAAACGAAACGGAATCCGATCACAAAGACACTTTGAGTTTAATGGAATATGTAAAATATGATTTCGGGTTTATGTTTATGTACTCGGAGCGTCCTGGAACTCCTGCTGCAAAAAAAATCGAAGACAACATTCCACAAGAGATTAAAAAAAGGCGCTTACAAGAAATAGTTGCCATGCAACAAAAGCATGCGCGTTACAAAAACGACCAATTTATTGGCAAAACCGTTGAGGTTCTCATTGAAAAAGAATCAAAAAAATCGGATGCACAATGGAGCGGTCGTACCCAACAAAACACCGTAGTCGTTTTCCCAAAAGAACACTACGCCGTTGGTGATTTTGTTGATGTTACTATTGCGTCTTGTACATCGGCAACATTACTGGGACAAGCTGTAGATTTTGGTCCAACACAAAGGTATCATCATGGATAACGTTCAGAATATTAAACAGCGATTTGGGATTATTGGCAACGATCCGCAATTAAATTTTGCCATAGGCAAAGCTTTGCGTGTTGCACCTACAGAAATATCTGTACTTGTTACAGGGGAATCAGGTGTTGGGAAAGAAGTTTTTCCTCGAATTATTCATCAATTATCGAATCGTAAACACGGTAAATTTATTGCCGTGAATTGTGGGGCAATTCCTGAAGGTACAATAGACTCTGAACTTTTTGGACACGAAAAAGGTGCATTTACCGGAGCCACCCAAACGCGAAGCGGGTATTTTGAAGTTGCACATGGAGGCACCATTTTCTTAGATGAAGTCGGAGAATTACCGCTTGCCACACAAGTGCGACTGCTGCGTGTGTTGGAAAATGGCGAGTTTATGAAAGTAGGTTCGTCAAAAGTGCAAAAAACAGATGTGCGTGTGGTAGCCGCTACAAATGTTAAAATGATGGATGCCATTCAAAAAGGAAAATTCAGAGAAGACCTCTACTACCGATTGAGCACGGTTGAAATCCACTTACCATCACTAAGAGAACGAAAAGATGATATTCATTTATTATTTCGAAAATTTGCTGCCGATTTTGCACAAAAATACCGCATGCCAACCGTCCGTTTGGACGAGCAAGCGCAAAGCCTTTTAGAACAACAGCAGTGGGCTGGAAATATTCGGCAACTAAGAAATATTGCTGAGCAACTTTCTGTTTTGGAGCAAGAACGCAACATTTCGCTATCGCTATTAAGGCAATATTTACCTGTATCTAATGCCAATCTCCCAGCAGTGATAAACGCAAAGAAATCGGATGGCGATTTTGGTTCAGAGAGAGAGATTTTATACAAAGTTTTATTTGATATGAAATCTGACTTGAACGACCTCAAAAAACTCACGCATGAGTTAATGAATTCATCTAATATGGATCAGGCAAAAACCCAACACGAAGGTTTGATTCAAAAAATATATGGTGAAGAAGCTCCAACTGAAAAGGCCCTCCCCTTTGAACCATCTTCTGAATTAGCAAGAGAGTCTGTTTCATACAACGATAATTTTGACTTTGCCGAAGAAGTACAAGAGGCAGAAACATTATCACTCCAAGACAAAGAATTAGAACTGATTGTCAAAGCCTTGGAGCGCAATAAAGGAAGACGTAAAGCCGCAGCTGCAGAGCTCGGAATTTCAGAACGCACTTTATATCGAAAAATCAAGCAATTTGACTTAGATTTATAACATGAAAAAGGTCGTTTTTTTAATGCTCTTATTTTTGGCGAGTTGTAAATTTTACTCTTTTACAGGGGCGTCTATTCCTGAGGGTGCAGAAACGGTTCAAGTAAACTTTTTTGTCAACAATGCTGCCGACCAGGTAGGTTCTGTTTTTGAGCCAGGTTTAGATAGAGACTTCACCAATGCGGTTCAAGAAATGTTACTCAATCAAACCAACTTGGAACTAACCACCGTCAATGGACACCTTATTTATGAGGGCGAAATTGTGGATTATCGTGTGAGTCCAATGACGGCAACTGCCCAACAAACCGCAGCGCAAAACCGACTTACGATGTCAGTTAATGTGCGTTTCATCAATACGCTTAATGAAGATGATGATTTTGAAAAACGATTTAGCTTTTTCTATGATTTTGATGCTACAGAACAACTTCAATCCATTCAAGCTGAAGCACATGAGGTTCTATTTGAGCGCATTACGCAAGATATTTTTAACGAATCGCTTGCCAAATGGTAAGTCACAAGCGTACATATTTGACAAAACTTAGGGAAAAAGCCCTAGATCAGCCTGAAGTCACGCTGAGCCATTTAAATACATTAACACAACAATATCCATACTTCCAAGCTCTGCATCATCTAGGTTGGCAAATTGCAGCTGATAATAATTTACCAGAAAAGACATCGCTTCTCGAGTCGTGCTCTCTACAGACCAAAAACAGGCTACACCTTATAACACCTCCAACTGGAAGCAACGACATTATTCAAGTAACAACTGCACAAGACTCATCAAACGAAGTGAGATCTTTTGTAGATTGGTTGCAACATCTAGACAACAGCCCTAATAAGACTGATGACCAAAACCGCTTAATAGATAAGTTTATTTCCGACGCACCCAAATTGGTTGTTTCTAAAACAGATAACAAACAAATTGATTTGACCAAAAAACAACTGTTTGACGAACATACACTCATGACCGAGACACTGGCAGAGGTTTACTTCAAACAAGGGAAATTAAAAAAGGCAAAAAAAGCCTATGAGATATTGGCATTGAAATATCCAGAAAAAAGTGGTTTCTTTGCTGACCAAATTCGGAAAATTACGAACACACAAAACGAGAGTTAATATGAGTACATTCACCATTTTTTTAGGACTAACAGTTGTTATCTGTTTTTTACTCATTTTGGTAGTCATGGTACAAAACCCCAAAGGTGGCGGGCTTTCATCTTCATTTGGTGGTAGTTCACAACAACTTGGTGGAGTGCAAAAAACAACAGATTTTTTAGATCGAAGTACTTGGGTATTAGCTGCCATTTTATTGGTGCTAATTTTAATTTCAAACTCTATGATAAGCCTTCCAACGGATACTAACGAATCTACGTTAGTAGATGAAAATGCCATTGAAGAAGTTATTCCAGAAACTATTCCAGAAGAAATTCCTGAGGAACTACCCGAAACAGACAGCACAAACTAATTCTTGTGCCAACCTGTCAGTTATTTTATTGGTAAATCACAAATGATTGCCTTGGCACAGTTGATGCTAATTATTTTCAAAATAAAATTTTAATATGAGTACGATTAATATCAAACCCTTGGCTGACCGCGTAGTAGTTGAGCCTTTAGCGGCAGAAACCACTACTGCATCAGGGATTATTATTCCCGATACAGCTAAAGAAAAACCACAAAAAGGCACTGTAGTTGCTACAGGGCCCGGAACCAAAGACGAGGCCATCACTGTTCAAGTGGGCGATACTGTTTTGTATGGTAAATATGCTGGAACTGAGCTTAAGCTAGACGGCGGAGATTACCTTATCATGCGCGAAAGCGATATCCTAGCAATTGTTTCATAATAATAAAAAGACATGGCAAAAAAAATTCAATTTGACGTAGAAGCGCGCGACGGACTAAAGCGCGGTGTAGATGCTCTTGCAGATGCAGTTAAAGTAACACTTGGTCCTAAAGGACGTAATGTTATTATCGGAAAATCTTTTGGTGGACCACAAGTTACCAAAGACGGCGTAAGTGTTGCTAAAGAAGTAGAGCTTGAAGATGCACTCGAAAATATGGGTGCGCAAATGGTTAAAGAAGTGGCTTCTAAAACCAACGACCTTGCTGGTGATGGAACTACAACTGCAACTATTTTGGCACAAGCTATTGTAAAAGAAGGACTCAAAAACGTAGCTGCTGGCGCAAATCCTATGGATTTGAAACGCGGTATTGACAAAGCTGTAGAAGCTATTGTTGAGAACCTTAACGATCAATCTGTTGAAGTGGGTAACTCCTCTGAAAAAATCAAACAGGTGGCATCCATTTCAGCAAATAATGATGAAGCAATTGGGGAACTTATTACTGCTGCTTTTGAAAAAGTGGGTAAAGAAGGTGTGATTACTGTTGAAGAAGCAAAAGGGACAGATACTACTGTTGACATTGTAGAAGGAATGCAATTCGATCGCGGGTATATTTCTCCCTATTTTGTTACCAATTCTGATAAAATGGAAGCCGACATGGAAGCCCCGTATATTTTGATATACGACAAAAAGATTTCTACAATGAAAGATTTGCTTCCTGTGCTTGAGCCTGTTGCACAAAGTGGTAAGCCACTTGTTGTAATTGCAGAAGACGTTGACGGAGAAGCACTAGCCACTTTAGTAGTAAACAAACTTCGTGGTTCACTCAAAATTGCTGCTGTAAAAGCACCTGGTTTTGGCGACAGAAGAAAAGCCATGCTAGAAGATATTGCAATTCTTACTGGCGGGACTGTAATTTCTGAAGATCGTGGATTTACACTCGAAAATGCGACCATTGATATGTTGGGTACTGCTGAAAAAGTAACCATCGATAAAGATAATACTACAGTAGTAAATGGTGCTGGTAACTCTGATGATATCAAAGCACGCGTGAATCAAATCAAATCACAAATTGAAGCATCTACGTCTGATTATGATAAAGAAAAGCTTCAAGAACGTCTCGCTAAACTTTCTGGCGGTGTTGCTGTGTTGTATGTAGGTGCAGCCTCTGAAGTGGAGATGAAAGAAAAGAAAGACCGTGTTGATGATGCACTTCACGCCACACGTGCTGCTGTAGAAGAGGGTATCGTTTCTGGCGGTGGTGTTGCATTGTTGCAAGCCTTACCAAGTTTGGCTGAGCTTAAGAGCGAAAATGCCGATGAACATACAGGCGTTCAAATTGTAGCACGTGCTATTGAGTCTCCGCTAAGAACAATTGTTGCCAATGCTGGCGGAGAAGGTTCTGTGGTTGTTGCAAAGGTTATTGAAGGTGATAATAATTTTGGTTACGATGCCAAAACAGACACTTACGGTAATATGCAAGAGAAAGGAATCATTGATCCAAAGAAAGTAACACGAATTGCGCTTGAAAATGCTGCTTCTGTTGCGGGTATGATTCTCACAACTGAATGTGCTTTGGTGGACATCAAAGAAGATGCGCCGCCAGCCATGCCCCCAATGGGCGGAGGCGGAATGCCAGGCATGATGTAATAATTAAAACAACTGCCCCATCTTGGGGCAGTTTTTGTATGTATTCTTACTTATTAAAACATATTGAATCATTTCTAAAAGAAACCCAAACACTACAAGTTGGTTTAGATTGGGTTTGCACAGAAATACAGCAAAAACTTCCAAACTATGACTGGGTGGGTTTTTACTTCCATCACCCACAAAAAAAAGAACTTCATTTAAGAGCATTTGCGGGAAAGCCAACTGATCATACCGTAATCCCATTTGGAAAAGGAATATGTGGGCAAGTAGCCGTAAGCAACCAGAACTTTGTGGTAGATGATGTTTCTAAACAAAATAATTACATTTCGTGTAGCCTTGAGGTGAAATCTGAAGTTGTAATCCCTCTATTTGTAAATTCCAAAAATGTGGGGCAAATAGATATTGACTCCAACACACCATCTGCCTTTGATGAAAAAGACGTGGCTTTTTTAGAAAAAGTCAACGCACTTGTTTCTACATTTATATTGCGCACTAACGAGCCGTTTTAGTGATAGAAAATTGCTACTTTTGCGTTTTCTAATTTTTTCCACATGCAAGACGCAATACAAGCCAAATCTGCCCTTATTTCCGTATTTAATAAAGATGGGCTTGCGCCTATTGTAAAAAAAATGCACGCGCTGGGAATTACACTGTATTCTACAGGTGGAACGGCGTCATTTATTGAGGAACAAAATATTCCCGTTAAGCAAGTAGAAGATTTAACCTCATACCCTTCTATTTTGGGTGGACGCGTAAAAACACTACATCCTAAAGTTTTTGGTGGAATTTTAAATAGACGAGAAAATGAATCCGATCAGCAAGAGCTTGCCACCTATGAGATTCCTCACCTAGATATTGTTTTGGTGGATTTATATCCCTTTGAAGATACCGTTCGGTCTGGTGCTAGCGAAGCAGAAATTATTGAAAAGATTGATATTGGTGGTATTTCACTTATCCGAGCTGCTGCTAAAAATTATCGCGATGTATTATGTGTTTCATCTGTACACGATTACACCGATTTATTATCCCTTTTGAACGATAAAAAAGGGAGTACGGAACTTACAGACAGAAAGAAATTTGCTGCCAATGCGTTTCAGGTGTCTTCTCATTATGACACATATATTTTTTCGTTTTTTGATGATAATGCAGATTCACTTAAAATCAGCTACACGAACGGAACAACATTACGATACGGAGAAAACCCACACCAAAAAGGACAATTTTTTGGAGACTTTGATGATGTATTTACCAAGCACGGCGGCAAAGAATTGTCATACAACAACCTTTTGGATGTTGATGCCGCGGTACAACTTATGGCAGAATTTCAACATGACGCACCAACTTTTGCCATTCTAAAACACAACAATGCTTGTGGCTTAGCAACACGCAACACCCTCTCCAAAGCATATACGGATGCCTTAGCAGGCGACCCCGTTTCTGCATTTGGAGGTGTTCTAATAGCAAACACTACCATTGATCTTGATACTGCAGCGCAAATCCATGACTTATTCTGCGAAGTTGTTATTGCACCCGATTTTAACGCTGATGCATTAGCGGTTCTTCAACAGAAAAAAAACAGGATTTTATTACAATTGAATCATTATCCACAACCTAAAAAATTAGTGCGTACCTGCCTAAACGGACAGCTCGTACAAGAGCGTGATGACATAACGGATAGTGTTGACATTTTACAAACAGCAACCAACAGAAAAGCGACTTCACGAGAAGAAAGTGACTTACTCTTTGCGTCAAAAATTGCCAAACACACCAAATCAAATACCATTGTGTTAGCAAAAGACAGTCAGTTGATTTCGTCAGGAACAGGACAAACATCGCGTGTTGATGCCTTAAGGCAATCTATTGAAAAAGCGGCTAACTTTGGATTTGATCTCAATGACGCCGTAATGGCAAGTGATGCCTTTTTCCCCTTTCCAGACTGTGTTGAAATTGCCCATAAGGCAGGAATCAGAGCGGTAATTCAGCCTGGTGGTTCAATCAAAGATCAATTAAGTATAGATTATTGTAACGAAAATGACGTTGCAATGGTTATGACAGGCGTGCGGCATTTTAAACATTAATTCGTAATATTACATACAATATTTGCTCCCATGGGATTTTTTGACTTTTTAACTGAAAACATTGCCATTGACTTAGGCACTGCTAATACGCTCATCATCCACAATGATAAGGTTGTCGTAGATAGTCCATCTATTGTTGCAATGGATAGAAGATCTAACAAAATAATTGCTGTTGGACAAGAAGCAAATCAAATGCAAGGCAAAACGCATGAAAACATCAAAACCATTCGACCGCTAAAGGATGGAGTTATAGCCGATTTTAATGCCTCAGAGCAAATGATAAGCATGTTCATAAAGAATATTCCTTCGCTCAAAAAAAGATTTTTTACACCTTCGCTTCGTATGGTTATTTGTATTCCATCAGGAATTACAGAGGTTGAAATGCGAGCGGTACGTGAATCGGCTGAGCGTGTTAATGGGAAAGAAGTTTATCTCATACATGAGCCTATGGCGGCGGCTATTGGTATTGGTGTTGACATCATGCAGCCCAAAGGAAATATGATTATTGATATCGGGGGTGGTACTACAGAAATTGCTGTTATTGCTTTGTCTGGAATTGTATGCGATAAATCAGTGAAAATTGCTGGAGATGTTTTTACCAATGATATTATTTATTATATGCGCACCCAACACAATTTATATATTGGAGAGCGTACCGCTGAGCGGGTGAAAATTGCGATTGGTTCTGCCACAGAAGAGTTAGAAAACCCACCCGAAGATATGTCGGTCCAAGGGCGAGATTTACTCACTGGGAAACCAAAAGAAATTATGATTTCGTACCGTGAAATTCACAAAGCTTTAGATAAATCCATTATACGTATTGAAGACTCTGTAATGGAAACTTTAGCGCAAACCCCACCCGAGCTTGCAGCTGATATTTACAATACAGGTGTTTACTTGGCTGGAGGCGGATCTATGCTTAGAGGATTAGACAAGCGCTTATCGCAAAAAACAGAACTCCCCATATTTATTGCCGAAGATCCGCTTAGAGCTGTAGTGCGCGGAACGGGTACTGCACTAAAAAATATTGAGCGCTATAAGTCTGTTTTGGTAAAATAGATAGCTCATGCAAAAACTACTGAACAGCATACTGCGAAATAGAACGCTTTTGTTGTTCATCCTGTTATTTGGCCTATCCCTTCGATTTATAGCTAAAAACCACGACTATCAACGGAGTTCTTTTACTGCGTTTAATAACGCTGTCACCTCCCCCTTTTTTAAGGCGCGTCACAATATAATATCGTTTTTAAAACACCAAAAAAACAATGAGCAATTGGTGGCTGAAAATCAATTTCTGCTCTCTCAACTTATCACAAAAAACAATCAAAAGTTTTTGTTGGACTCTGTCCCTTTTGACGTAATACCAGCCCAAGTAATCCATAATAGTATCCAACTAAAACACAACCGTTTGACACTTAACAAAGGAGAAAAAAATGGTGTGGAAAAAGAAATGGGTGTGATAACGGCAACTGGTGTTGTTGGAGTAGTAAATAATATCAATACACAAACTAGTGGTGTGATTTCGTTGCTAAATAAATCCTTACGTGTAAATGCAAAACTCAAAAAAAGCAATCATTTTGGCAGTTTGTATTGGGATGGCAAAGCTCCAAACACCATGGTCCTTTCTGATGTTCCTTTGGCAGCAAAAGTAACAATTGGAGATACTATTGTTACTGGGGGCATGTCTGCTATTTTTCCTGCTGAAATTCCTTTGGGCGTTATATCAGCTACTGAAGTTCCTGTGAATGATAACTACTATGATTTACGTGTTTCGTTGTTTCAAGACATGACCAATCTCAGCCAAGTTTATTTGGTTCATTTCCCTTCAGCAGATTTAATAAAAGAAATGATAAACGACGATGAATAATTTACCAAAGTTGATTTTGTGGTTTTTGATATTGCTTTTTGTGCAGGCGTTTATTTTTGATCCCATATTGTTGGGAACTAATTATGCGCCTTTTGTGTATGTATTGTTGCTTGTGTTTTTACCAAACAATTGGCCATCATGGTTGGTTCTTTTAGGAGGGTTTTTTATTGGATTCTGTGTTGATTTTATCTTTTTTTCGGGTGGAATTCACACGGCAGCGTGTACACTTATCGCTTTTTCAAGACCGTTACTAATAAGAGCCGTCTTTAGCGAAACCATGGCTCCAGAAAACTTAAAAGTTGAGCAAGAGTCTTTTATTAATTTATTGCGGTATGTAATACTTGTTATTGTGGTACATCACTTTGTTGTTTTTGTTTTTGTAGTAGGAAACACGGATCGTATTAGGTGGTTCCTAAATGCTTGGCTTATAAATAGCTTACTTACTATTTCGGCAGTTGCTCTCATTCTCCTTTTAACCCGAAATTCTAAGCGATGAGAACGCGTTTTTTTCCCATTCTTGTTGGATTATTTGGGATAATACTACTCACAAGACTGTTTTCGCTACAAATCTTGTCAGATGAATATGGCGATTTATCGTTAAAGAATTCGGTCTTAAAGCAATATATATATCCAGAAAGAGGCTATGTATATGATCGCAACGGAAAATTATTAGTGTCAAACCAACCGATGTATGACCTTATGGTAGTGCCAAAAAATCTAAAGCCGTTTGACACCTTAGATCTTTGCACGATGCTTGACCTTTCAAAGCAAGAACTCAATGCTAAAATTTCCAAGGCCAAACGCTATTCGTTGCGTGCTCCCTCTGTTTTATTGGGGCAAATTTCAAAGCAAGACTACGCCACATTACAAGAAAAAATGTGGAAGTTTCCCGGTATGTATATTCAACGAAAATCAGTTCGTAATTATCATACCAACGTTGCTTCCAATATTTTAGGCTATATAAGCGAAGTAAATTATTTTGATATAGAAACCAACCCCTACTACAAGCAAGGAGAACTTATTGGCAGGCAAGGCATTGAAAAAACATACGAAAAATTGCTGCGCGGTAATAAAGGGGTTACCTATTTACAACGCGATAAATTCAATCGGATTATTGGGTCATATAAAGATGGGGTGTTTGACACCCTTCCAGTTCCTGCTCAAGACATCACGCTCTCTATTGATATAAATTTACAAGAATATGGCACTTCGCTTCTTGCTAATAAACGCGGTGGAATTTTAGCTATAGAACCAAGTACTGGTGAAATTTTAATGAGTGTTAGTACACCCACTTATGATCCAAATTTACTTGTTGGCAGAACGCGTTCTGAAAATTTTAATGTATTAAAACAAGATACGCTTAATCGTTATTTGTTTGATCGCTCGTTACAAGGACAGTATCCACCAGGTTCCCCATTTAAAGTCCTCAATGCGCTTATTGCACTAGAAGAGGGAGTTATTACGCCAAAAGCTACTTTTACCTGTTATAGCGGTCACTTTTATGCCCGTAATCAGTTTATGCAATGTAAATGCAAACCTGGATCAATAAACAACCTAGATCGTGGAATCCACAATTCGTGCAATACATATTTTTCAAATGTCTATAGGCGCATTATTGATAAAGACAATAATGCGCCGGACGGGATTAACACATGGCATAGTCACCTGAGCAGTTTTGGTCTTGGCAATTATTTGGGGTATGATCACCCAGTAGGACAATCGGGTTATGTACCCAATGCCAATTTTTATAATCTTTGGTACCCCAATCAGCGTTGGCGTGGTGCAACAACGGTTTCTAACGCCATTGGGCAAGGAGAAATCTTAATGACCCCTATTCAATTGGCAAATGTAGCAGCAACTATCGCTAATCGTGGTTTTTTCTATACCCCGCATTTTGTAAAAGGAGTTCAAGGAGATTTTATTGATCCACGATATAAAACAAAGCGACATACTACGATCTCAAATGAACACTTTGAACCTGTAGTTGAAGGGATGGCAAATGTGGTAAAAAAAGGAACTGCACGAATAGCCGCTATTAGAGGCATTGAAGTATGTGGTAAAACAGGAACTATTGAAAATTTTACTAAAATTAACGGCGTTAGAACGCAACTCACAGACCATTCTATGTTCATTGCATTTGCCCCAAAAGAAAATCCTAAAATTGCTATTGCCGTTATTGTTGAAAATGGATATTGGGGAGGACGTTGGGCGGCACCCATCGCGAGTTTGGTTATTGAAAAATATCTTAAGGGAGATGTGAAACGCACATGGCTAGAAAAACGGATGATGGAAGGCAGTTTGGAAGCAGAATATGCCAAAGTAACAAGCAACAAACCCTTTACTATAAATGAATAAGCTAACTCGTTTTGACTGGATTAGTTTACTGCTATACATTGTTTTGGTGGTCATCGGACTAGTGAATATTTATTCAACTATGTATGATTCCAATGACAATTCTATTGCGTTTGGTTTTATCCAAAAACAGATGATTTCTTTTGGATTAGGTGTGGCTCTTATTTCTATTATCCAGTTTTTTGATACAAGGTTTTTTGAACGTTATTCAAGTATTATTTATCTCATTTCTGTTGTTAGCTTAGCAGGTCTTTGGTTGTTTGGAACTGAAGTATCTGGAGCACGGTCGTGGTATGGCATTGGCGGCTTTAGCCTACAACCATCCGAGTTTGCTAAGGTTGCTGTTGCCTTAGCACTTGCTAAATTTTTAGGAGATTTTAACACTCAAATTAAAAGATCTAAAGACTATATCAGGGCATTTATAATTATGGGGATTCCTGCAGCACTGACCCTCTTACAACCAGATGCGGGAACCGCACTTGTATTACTCGGTTTCTTTTTAGTGTTGCACACAGAAGGACTTCCATCGTTTTTCTTTACAATATTCATCAGTCTTTTTATTTTGTTCATTTTAACATTACTAATTGGGATGTATTGGGTGATGTTTACTATCGCACTTTTAGCAATATTATACATTGTATTTCAGTCAAAGAAAATACGTAAAAAAGCTGTTTTTCCTGCAGTCATTGCCGCTGTTCTTTTTTGTGGATTTACGTACTCTGTAACTTATATTTTTGAGCATATTTTTGAGCAACGACACAGAGACCGATTTAATATTTTACTCGGAAAAGAAGTTGACACACAAGGAATAGGCTATAACATCAACCAATCACAAATTGCTATTGGTTCCGGGCGATTCTCGGGAAAAGGATTTTTAGAGGGGACACAAACAAAAGGTGGTTTTGTGCCAGAACAACAAACCGACTATATTTTCACTACTATTGGTGAAGAATGGGGTTTTGTTGGTTCCGCTTTGGTATTGATGCTTTTTATAACCTTAATCCTACGGGTAGTTCGAACTGCTTACAAGCAAAAAACAACATTCTCAAGGGTGTTTTGCCTTGGTTTCGCCTGTACGTTGTTTATACACGTTGCTATAAATTTAGGTATGGTCGTCGGGCTTGTTCCTACAATTGGTATTCCTTTGCCACTAATGAGTTATGGTGGGTCCAGCTTATTGGCATTTAGCGCTTTTTTGGGTATTTATTTACGCATTGCCTATCAAAGAATGGATTAATTTTATTGTAGGGCTAATGGCTTAGAAGGAATAAAGTTAAGTTCTAAGTCGCCTAAAATATGTACCGCTTCCTCTAAATACATGTCTTTGTTTAGCGCTTCTTTCCATCTTTTACGTTTCTCTGCCAAAATGGTATCTGCTTTCATTTTTGTACGCTCATAAGGCAAAGAATAAAATGAAAGTGAATTTGAATATTTATCCAACACATCAAACTGATCAGCGACAGACTCTCCCGATTCAATTTCTGAAGAGAAAAGCTTGTAATTCAATGAGAATATATTTTTATCCTGTTGCTCTTTAACCCATTTTGCGTTTTTGTCAATCAACTGAAAAAGTTCATTTGTCTCAATGCGCATCGCGCTTTTTTGAATCACATCTTGATAATTTCTGTAGCCATTCCATTTGGAAAACGAAGCAGAAGCAATTTGATCCCAAACCAACGGGTTTTCTTCATCTTTCTCCCCAATATCCACATATGCATAACGGTCAGGAGCAATCACATCACTTTTTACTCCCTCTAACTGTGTGGATTTTCCTGTAATACGATAAAATTTTTCGGTAGTGTATTTCAATGCGCCTAAATCGCCATAGGTGCTTTTTGACACGAATCTGTTCAATTCTAATACGTTTTGTACTGTCCCCTTTCCAAAAGTCTGCTTACTCCCCAACACGATAGCACGCTCATAATCCTGCATAGCAGCAGCCAAAATTTCAGAAGCAGATGCAGATAACTCATTAACCATAATGACCAAAGGACCTTCCCATAGCGTTTTTCCATCTCTGTCTTTGAGCACCTTGCTTTTATCTGATGTAGATTTAACTTGAACTACAGGTCCCTCATCGATAAAAAAACCAGCCATATCAACTACCGTTTGCAACGAACCACCGCCGTTATTGCGTAAATCAATAACCAACCCTTGAACACCTTGCTTTTTTAATCGGATGATTTCTTGCTGCATGTCTTTAGCAGCGTTTCGCTCTTTATAATCTTTGAAGTCAACGTAAAATTTGGGCAAGTGTATAAGCCCATAGGTACGACCAGCCTTTTCAATAAGCGTCGATTTTAAATACGACTCCTCCATAACAACCGTATCGCGCTTTATGGGAATTTCCTCCACGGTGCCATCCACTTTTTTTATGGTTAGAAATACAGTTGTTCCCGCAGTTCCTTTGATTAGCTCTATAGCATCGTCTAAACGCATAGACTGCACGTCAACAGGGTCGCCTTCTTCTTGGCGAACCATCATAATTTGATCCCCGACATCAATAGACTGGTCTCGCCACAATGGACCGCCAGAAATGATTTCTACAATTTTAATCGTCTGATTTCGCTTGGTTAACCTTGCGCCAATTCCTTCATATTTTCCAGACATAGAGGCGTCAAACCTGTCTTTATCAACTGGTGCAAAATACACCGAGTGCGGATCAAACTGCGAAACAAAGGCGTTCAGATACGTGCCAAACCAATCTTCTTCTCGTACATCTTCCATAAGCGAGAAATAATTTTCTAGGTTTTCGCGTGTTATTTTTCGCGCTTCTATTTCCAATTCATCAAATGATTTTGGTTTATAAGATTCGTCCTTTTCCGCTCTTTTTTCTTCCTCTTCCAATTTACCGTGTACTATGTTTAGTGTGGAAAACTTGAGTTGTTTGCGCCATTTATCAGTGCGTTGACGGATATTGGTTGGGAAATCTTGTTTTTCATAATCAAGATCAATTTCTTCTTTTTTTGAATAGTCAAAGGGCTCATCCAATAGCGCGGCATAAAATAATTTAGCCTCACCACGCCGTTGCAAATAGCGCGCATATACAAAATCAAAAAAGTCCGTATTTAAACTTCTAAATTCGTCGTCAAGTGTATATTTGAATCGCTCAAATTGAGCAATATCTTTCTTTAAAAAATACCTTTTTTGTCCATCAAGCATTTCCAAAAACGTAGCATGAAGCGCTTCAGAAAGGTCATTATTAATAATTTTTGGTGAAAAATGGCCACGTTGCATAAAGTATGTAATCAGCTCCATAAGCAACTTATCTTTAGACGCGTCCGTAGAAAAGTTATGACTAGTAGGTGGGCTAAAGCGAGTCCACGCTAAAAGTACCAGGGCAATTAAAATGAGGGGTATAAAAATCTTCTTTCTCATATATTCTTAATGTAGCAAGCTTAAAAGTAATGCTTTTTATTAACTTTTAGTTAAGTACTAGATAATCGTATCAAAATAAGCCAAAATAACGCTTCCATTGTGTATTTTTAACTTTCAATTAACAAATATGAAAAAGCCACTTATTTTAGTGACTAACGATGACGGTATCAGTGCACCAGGCTTGAGAAACCTTATAAAGGTTATGACTACCATTGGTGATGTAGTCGTGGTTGCGCCTGATAGTCCACAGTCAGGAATGGGGCATGCCATTACCATTAACAATACCTTACGCTGTAGTAAAGTAACGATTGACGATGGTCCGCAAACTGAATATGCTTGCTCGGGAACACCTGCAGACTGTGTGAAAATGGGGGTTCACGAGATTCTAAAACGCAAACCCGACTTGTGCGTTTCAGGAATCAACCACGGATCTAATTCATCTATCAATGTGATTTATTCGGGAACAATGAGTGCTGCCGTAGAAGCGGGTATTGAAGGTATTCCCGCTATTGGCTTTTCTCTTTTAGACTATGCATGGAACGCAGATTTTGGTCAAGTCACATCCTTTGTAAAACGAATTGCCGAATCGGCACTTACAAATGGGATTCCAGAGGGAGTTGTGCTCAATGTAAATCTGCCAAAACTGCTCGAAAAAGACATCAAAGGAATTCGTATTTGTCGGCAAGCCATGGCGTATTGGGTGGAAGAATTTGACAAAAGAAACGACCCAACAGGAAAAGAATACTATTGGCTTACGGGAAAATTTATCAACGAAGACAAAGGAGAAGACACAGACGAATGGGCACTCGAAAACGGTTATGTAAGCGTGGTTCCCGTTCACTTTGATATGACAGCACATCACAGTATTCAAAAACTAAACACGTGGGACTTCTAACACCACCTTCTCGTTGGGGATTGCTTATAAGTATTGGCTTACCCGCTTTTTTGCTGGGCATCGCTGTGCTCATTTTTGACGCACAAGGAAAAGAAATTCAACAAGCAACACTCGCGGGAATTGCTGCTCTTTGCGCAATCCCAAACCTATTGTTCTTTTTTTTGGCATTACGAAAAAATAAAGACACCACAGCTTACGGAATTCTTATGGGTTCCATCTTATGGGCTTTGTTTACCTTTGGCATAAAGCTTTTTGGATGAGATATTACGTCATAGCAGGTGAGGCATCAGGCGATTTGCACGGCGCAAACATGCTAAAGGCGTTGCGTCAAGAAAACCCCCATGTTGTTATTAGAGCCTGGGGCGGAGATCGCATGCAATCCGAAGGGGCGACCCTAGTGAAGCACTACCGTGATTTGGCGTTTATGGGGTTTTGGGAAGTGGTCAAAAACCTACGTACAATTCTGCATAATATCCAATATTGCAAAGAAGACATTACGGCATTCAAACCAGATGCATTGATTTTAATCGACTATCCTGGATTTAATTTACGTATTGCAGAATGGGCAAAAAAAAAGCAAATCCCAGTGCACTACTACATCAGTCCGCAAGTATGGGCGTGGAAAGAAAACAGGGTAAAAATGATGGCACGTGTCATTGATTATTTATATGTGATTTTACCCTTTGAAAAAGCTTTTTTTCAAGACAAGCACCGTATTCCAGTTGATTTTGTTGGGCATCCCCTCTTAGATGAAGTATCGCATTTTGATGCAGGCTCGGACGCCGAATTCAGAAAAGAAAATAATATCCCTGCAAAAAAACCCATCGTTGCACTACTTCCTGGCAGCAGAACACAAGAAGTTAGAAAAATGCTTGATGTTATGGTGGCAACCGCCAAACAATTTCCAGAATATTGTTTTGTAGTGGCTGCCGCATCCCAACTAAGCGATTCGCTTTTTGAAGCATTACCAGTATATGTTGTTCGAAACAAAACATATAATCTATTATCACACGCAAAAGCGGCGCTGGTCACTAGTGGAACAGCAACGTTAGAAACCGCACTTTTTGAAGTACCGCAGGTAGTGTGTTATAAAACCAGCGGCCTAAGTTACGCTATCGGAAAACAATTGGTGAAATTGCCTTTTATATCGCTAGTAAATTTAATTTTAGATAAGGACGCAGTGCCTGAGCGCATCCAATCGCATTGCAATCCAAAGCAATTGTCAACAGACTTAGCTGAAATTTTATCTGGTTCCAAGCGACAAGCACAACTTGACTCATATAAAATTTTAAAAGAAAAATTAGGCGGAAGCGGTGCAAGTACTGCTGTAGCGCAACTTATTTTAGATAGAACTCGTGCGTAATCTTATTTTTATTGTACTTGCTGTAAGCCTAGTGAGTTGTGGTAGCTTTAGAAAAAGAACTAAAATGAAACCTCGTGATGGCGTGGTGTATTATGCCAAGAGCTATATGGGGACGCCTTATGTTTATGGCGGAAACACCAAAGGTGGTATTGACTGTTCTGGACTGATTTACAATGCCTTTCGTCAACAAGGAATTCGAGTACCCAGAACCGTTCATGAACTTCGAAAAAAAGGCAAAAGAATTTCTATTGATAGAGCCAAAAAAGGAGATATTATATTTTTTAGAACAAGCCGAAAACGAAAGCTCACACACGCAGGCATTGTGGTGAATTCTCGCGGAGGTACTCCGCAATTTATTCACGCATCTTCGTCCAAAGGGGTCATGATTTCTTCATTAGAAAGTAGCTATTGGAAAAAGGCGTATGCACAAACAAGAAGGCTATTAAAAAAATAATTTTTGTACTTTGAGGCATGCCTCATCCAAGTTTTCCTATTGCAGTTATTGCACTTTCGTTTGGTGCAGGAATTTTATTACGTGAAGCAGATATTCAGCCTTCATTCTTGATTTTCCTAGCAATTGTAGCCCTACTCACTATCTCCCACTTGAAACGCTGGTATCGTTTCTTTTTAGTTGCCGCTGTTGGATGCTTTTTGATCTTGGGAACGATGCGTTATCAACCGCCTTTAATTAATGCTATTTCACATGCAAAAGATCACACAATTGAAATCAAAAGGGTACAAAACACCTCGGCTTATGGACATCAATATGTAGTAAAAACGACGCAAAATGAGAGTGTTCTTCTTCAAACAAGTTTGGAGCATACATTTACAATCGGGGATCGTTTTTTGGTACACGGAAAACTCGAACCTATAGCGCCTCCGAAAAATCCAACTGATTTTGATTATAAAACTTTTATGCGCCGAAAAGGCGTTTCACATAAAATGATGCTAACTGACGAAAATTTTATTCCACTTGGGCATCAATGGAGTTTAAGAAGTTGGGCATTTGTTGTGCAACAAAAACTAATCGGGGGACTGAAAAAAACATCTTTACATGAAGATAGTAAAGCGCTAATTATGGCACTTGTCTTGGGCACAAAAAAAGAATTATCAGAAGAACGCATCCAGCAATATCAACGTGCGGGCGCTATGCATTTATTGGCAATTTCTGGATTGCATATTGGTATTATACTGCTACTGCTCCGTTTTTTGGTTGCGCCGCTGAAACGAATGAAATACGGAACTATTTTGGCAGCGGTAATACCCATTGTTTTATTGTGGTGTTTTGCACTTATCACTGGTGCAGCCTCATCTGTAATTCGAGCAGTAACCATGTTTTCCTTTTTACAAATTGGGCTTTCACTGAAGCGTAAAAATGTGCGTATGCAAGGGGTTTGGGTCAGTTTTATGGTGTTGCTATTTGTACAACCACGATTACTTTTTGATGTGGGATTTCAATTAAGTTATGCTGCTGTTTTTGGTATTGTATGGATGATGCCCTACTGGCAAAGAATGTTTATAAATCAGCATCGTTACATGCAGTATATCGCTGCGCTTATCGGTATCGGAGGTATTGCTCAGCTATCGGTTCTACCCTTCAGTTTGTACTATTTTCATCAATTCCCCTTATTGTTTTGGGTCAGTAATTTAGCACTTGTGCCTTTTATTGGGATAATAATTTTTCTAGGGATTGGAAGTATTGCAATGAGTTTTATTCGTCCTGTACATTGGTTTTATACAGCAATAGATGCTGTTTTTTGGTGCTATCAAAGCGTTGTGGCTTGGATTGCAAAATGGGAAGGCTTTTTTGTGGAACACATTCCTTTTAGAACCACTGATGCCTTGCTACTTGGCGCAGTTGTATTGTGCTTATTCTGCTTTTTGGAATCTCCAACAAAACGAAAACTTGTGATGCTTGGCATCTTTAGTTTGGGGTTTCATGCACAATTGTATTTTGACTGGAAGAAGCCACCAAAAGCAACGATTGCTCAGGTATATAAAAACTCATTGATTTTGACAGCAGACGCCAATAAGCTTATCGCCATTTCAGCAAAGCAGACACCTCAGGTAATACGAATGGCGCAGGATTTTAAGCAATATTATCGACTAAGTAGCATAGAGTACACATCTATTGAAAATACATATAAAAATTTACTGGTAGTAGATTGTTTGGGTGTTTATCGTGGCATAGGAAAGCACGAATTTGTATTGTTGCGACAAAGTCCAAAAATACATTTAGAAGAGCTGATTGATAGCTTAACGCCACAAATTATTATTGCAGACGGAAGCAACTTTCCCTCATTTGTGGAACGATGGAAAAAAACCTGTGCGGCAAAAGGAATTAAATTTCACGCAACGGCTATGCAAGGTGCTTATCCCTTGAACTGATGCTCAAAGTTTTTAATATACGCCGTAAAATCTTCTTGAGATTTGATGTTTTTGTAATCTTGTTTGTGAATAAGCTTGAGATAAATCTCAATTTGTGTTGGTGTAAGATAGCCTACAATGGGGGTGATATAATTTCCTTTTTCGTCAAAAAATACAAGGGTAGGATAACCTGAAACACCCAAATAACGCGTAAACGTATGGGTTCCATTTCGTGTCTTAGCGCGTTTGGCATCGTAATTTGGGTTGTCAAAGTCTTGCCCCTGGTAGGTCACTTTTTCATTGCCCTCGGCGTTGAATTTTACAGGGTAAAAATGGGTGTTCATATAGGTGCTCACATCATCGTTGCCAAAGGTGTTTTTATCCAACATTTTGCATGGACCACACCAAACGGTATAAGCGTCTAATATAATGGGCTTGGGTTTCTCCTTTTGAGCGGTCAACGCTTCTTCAAGGGTGTACCATTTTACTTGGGCAAAAGTTGCCGAGCAAAACAACAATAAGATCAGGAGACTTGTTTTTTTAATGTATTCCATGCATTTTACGAATTAAAATTGGTCTTAATAAAATCAATAATATTCCTGCCACAACAGGAATTGCAAAGAAAATCAAAAAGAAATTAGAAAGTCCATACGCCTCTGAAATTTTATCAATATAACTACCTGTTTTACCTCCCAAAAAATTGGCAACAGCACTACATACAAACCAAAAACCAAACATAAGTCCTACCAGCTTTACAGGAGCTAATTTACTGACATATGACAACCCAACTGGGGACACACATAATTCGCCCATCGTATGAAACAAATAGGCTAAAATCAGCCATATGATACTAACACTAGCCGTTTCTGCTCCCATCGGAATACCCATAGCTCCTACAGCCAAGAAAGCAAAACCTACACCCAATAAAATCAATCCGATAGCAAATTTTACAGGACCGCTTGGGTTTAGTTTCGATGCCCAAACTTTTGAAAATAGCGGTGCCAATAAAATAATAAACAATGAGTTTAAGACAGAAAACCAAGATGCAGGGATTTCAGTAGCTGTTGTTGAAAATTCGCGCTGAATCATCCAAATGACAATACCCCAAATAATCAAAAAGCTTGCGCCTAAAAATACGTTTGAAAGAAGATAATGCCCTATCATTTTACGAAATAATCCATATAAAACCAGGGTTAGTATGACCATGGGTACCAATGTAATGATGGTATTGGCCATTTTAAAAATCATGGATGCATCTCCCTCTAAAGTACGTTGGGTAAAGTCTTTGGCAAAAATAGTCATGGAACCTCCTGCTTGCTCAAATGCCCACCAGAAGAAGATCGTAAATATGGAAAAGACAACAATCACAAATAGTCTATCTACTTCTATTTTCGTAAAACCACGTCCTGAAGTTTTGGTAGATGTCGTTTTTTCAGCAGTGTTGGCTGCCGCTATTTTTTTTGGTGTTAGACCGATTGTTCCAAAAATCTTTTGAGCGAACCAAAACTGAAGCATACCTAAAAACATAAAAATCCCAGCCAGTCCAAAGCCGAGATGCCAGCCTACTTTCTCACCAATATATCCACATAATAATATCCCTAAAAACGCTCCAGCATTGATACCCATATAGAAAATGGTATAACCGCCGTCTTTGCGTTTATCTCCGTCTTTATATAATTGTCCGACTATGGAAGAAATGTTGGGTTTAAAAAATCCATTTCCAACAATTAATAGTATGAGTCCAATATAAAAAAAGGATTGTGTAAACGATTCAAGTGCCATAGAAGCATGACCTAGAGTCATGATAAGTGCGCCCAACACAGTAGCATTGCGGTATCCTAAAAATTTATCAGCAAGAAAACCACCTAATATGGGTGTTAAATACACCAATCCCGTATAGAGGGCATACAACTCTAAAGCATCTTCGTTTGACCATGCCCAGCCGTCGTTCATAATGGAAGAAGTTAAGAATAATACCAAAATGGCACGCATGCCGTAGTAGCTGAAACGCTCCCACATTTCAGTAAAAAACAAAACAAATAGCCCTATGGGATGACTTAAAATAGTACGTTGGTTTAAGGCAGAACCGCCAAATTGTGCTTCCATAATTAAGTTGTTGTTGGGCTAATATAGGATTTTTGAGGGAATGAATAACTACTATAACCCTTCGGAGTAAAACCCTGCTTCGTGTTCAAAAAAATTATCGTAATAGCTTTCAGCGGTAGCTGATTCAATCAAATAAGCAGGACGTAAAATAAGATAGTGATACTCTGGGTAAAGATGCTTCTTTATCCATTTCAGCGTTTTTCGACTTTTTGACCAGCGTTCCAAAGGCTTGCTTATAAACGTATTAAAAATAGAAAAGTCATTGGACTGGTATAGGTGTACGATTTCATGGGTGGCAGTCTTAAATATGTCACTTGAACTAGTAAAATCAGTAAGAAATGAACGGTCATACACTATGATTCCAGCTCCAGCAAGTGCAGCATTGCTTTTCCGATTAGCATTAAATGAAAAAATAACCTCCCCAAATTTCATAGATTTGGTAGCTTCAAAATCATATCTAAAAAAAGCATCTACGGTGTACACAAACGCTACTGGCATCATCTTATAATGAACAGAAAACCTGTCTTTGGTGTTTAACTCAATTCTATTAAACCCAATATTTATATGCCATCGCTCCCAAAAGTCTTTATTGAGTGCCGCATTTTCTTTAATAGAAGTTCCAGTTGCATTAACGAACTTAGCTCCCCAAATATATTCCCATTTATGTTTCCGCTGCGCTTCTCGTAAAAGACGCTTGCTCTCAAAAGTTACATAACCCCCCAATGCGCCTTGCCACATACTCTTTTTGATTACATCTCCTAAGGGTTCATCAGGTGTTTTGTTTATTACTGCGCCAATTGTACTAAAAACAGCACCAAAACCAATATTGTACAAAGCAGCTTCAGTATCATTGGCTTGGGCATAGACAATATTTACATTAATAATAAATAAAAGGATCCATAACAAGGGTTTATTTTTCATCGCGTAAGGTTAGAGACAATATACTTTATAACAAAAAGTGTTCCAATTTTAGAGATGATTTATAAATTGAAAATCGCATCCAACATTTAGAAAAAGAAGTCACATTTTTACGAAAATTGCTACGAGAAAAGAGATAATTCCAAAAATACATGCCATAGTGCTTCCCATATAATTAGACCAACAGTCGTATCTTTGCCTTATGAGCAATCAAAAGAGGCAAGACGCATTGGTTTCAGGATTTTCAAAAAAAACCAAAGCCGAAAAAATAGCATGGATTACCGAAAATGCATTTCAAGATCCAACGCAAGCAAAAGAAGTGTTGGCCAACTATACCCACCCAGATGCCAAAAGGCAAAACCTCCACGACGATTTTATTGAAAATGCGGTTGCTAATTTTTACCTACCCATTGGCGTTGCGCCCAACTTTATCATCAACCATAAAACCTTGACTATCCCCATGGCGATTGAAGAAAGTTCAGTCGTGGCCGCAGCGGCAAATGCCGCTAAGTTTTGGGCTACCAAAGGGGGATTTAAAGCCCGTGTTTTAGGTACCGAAAAAGTGGGGCAAGTGCATTTTATATTTGATGGAGATCCCAACCGTCTTCAAACATTTTTTGACACAAATAAGGTAAGGCTTTTGGAAGCTACCGAATCCATTACCAAAAACATGCGTGCGCGTGGCGGTGGTATTACATCCTTGACATTGGTCAATAAAACCGCATTGTTAGACGGCTACTTTCAGCTGGATGTGCGCTTTGAAACCAAAGACTCCATGGGTGCAAATTTCATCAATTCTTGCTTGGAGCAATTGGCACATACCCTACGTGAACTGGCGGCAGAATACAACGTTTTTTCAGCAAGTGAAAAAGCCATAGAAGTGGTCATGAGTATCTTATCTAACCACGTACCCAATTGTTTGGTAGAGGCAGCTGTGTCGTGTCCGGTGTCAGAACTATTGCCCAATGAAGCTGAAAGTCAATTGTTTGCAGAAAAGTTTGTGCAAGCTGTTCGCATTGCAGCACTAGAACCTTATCGTGCTGTTACGCACAACAAAGGCATTATGAATGGTGTAGATGCGGTTGTCATTGCCAGCGGTAATGATTTTAGAGCCGTAGCCGCAGGCGTGCATGCCTATGCAGCCGATAGCGGACAATATCGCAGTTTGTCTAAAGCTGAAATCAAAGACGGAATATTCCACTTTTCACTTAGGCTTCCATTGGCTATAGGAACGGTTGGTGGACTTACCAAACTGCACCCTATGGTGCAATGGTGTCACGAACTCATGGGATTACCAAACGCAGAAGAACTAATGCAGATTATTGCCGTAGCGGGATTGGCGCAAAATTTTGCGGCTGTAAAAAGCTTGGTAACCACAGGTATTCAGCAAGGGCATATGAAAATGCATTTACTCAATATCTTAAATCAATTTGAGGCAACGCCTGCCGAAAAAGAAGCGGTAATCGAACACTTTAAAAAACATACGGTGTCGCATCACGCTGTTGTACAAGTACTTGAAAATATACGCTCAAAATGAGGTTTTTCGCACACGGTAAATTATTACTAACGGCAGAATATGCCGTTTTGGGTGGTGCAAAAGCCTTGGCAGTTCCTACAAAACTGGGGCAGTTGTTAGAAGTTGTTGAAACTGGAAATACAATTCAATGGAAAAGTGTAGATCTGCATGGAAATTTGTGGTATGAAAATGAATTTGATATTACTTCGTTCGCACCCAAACGCCTTGATGAAATTAGCAAAAGGCTACAACATTTATTTTTAGAAATTAAAATCCAAAATCCAAACTGCTGGAAAGCCTCAACAGGGATTTCGTTTACCACCACACTCGATTTTGACCGCTCATGGGGGCTGGGAAGTTCGTCAACTTTAATATCCCTTCTGGCGCAATGGTCAAACGTAAATCCATACGTATTACAACAAGAGGTTTTTGGTGGTAGCGGTTACGATATTGCATGTGCTACATCAAAAAGTGCATTGGTTTATGAGCGTACCAATCCCCTAGCACCTAAAGTCAATGCTGTGGATTTTTCACCCGAATATAAAGATCGCTTATTTTTTGTCCATCTGAATCAGAAGCAAGACAGCCAAAAAGCGGTGGCGGCATTTGACCAAAGCAAACTCATACCATCAACGGTCAAGAAAATAGATGAACTGACTAGAGCGTTTTTAGAAAAAACAGCGATTCAAAATTTTCAAGAGTTAATGTTTCAACATGAAGAAATTATAGGGGATTTAATTGGAATGACTCCAGTGCAAAAAAGCCTTTTTGCAGATTATAACGGAGCCATCAAAAGTCTTGGTGCATGGGGTGGAGATTTTGTGTTGGCGTGTGGTGATACGTCCACACCAAATTACTTTTCAAAAAAAGGCTATACTACTTGTTTGCGCTATGATACGCTTATCAATTCCTTGTCCTAAGATCAAGGGGTACAAAAAGAGTGACTTTAGTACCAGCTGCATTGCCGTTGGATTGAAATAAATCTTCTATTAAAAATCTGAGTTTTTTTTCGTTGTAGTGATTAAAAATATTAATTCTATCGCGCATTATTTTTGTGGCAAAAGATTTGTGTTTTGCATATTTTTCTTTTTGTTTGGCAGCAGCTTCACGACCAATACCATTATCGGTTACACACAACCTGAGCATTTCACCCTCTTGAATTAAATCTATCGTAATTTTCCCACTTCCCGCTTTTGGAATAATGCCGTGTACTATGGAATTTTCCACAATGGGTTGTAGCATCATACATGGTAAATACACTTCATTTTGATCAATTCTAGGGTCAATATTAAACTCCAGGTCAATTTTTTCTTCCAATCTAAGCCCCTGCAATTCGATATAGTTGGTGATATATTTTACTTCTTCAGCAACAGAAATACGGTCAACACTGCTCATTTCAATAGTATTGCGAATAAGTTTCGCGAATGAAGTAATATAATTATTGAACTCCTTTTCTCCACCCAAAATCTTGACGGTTTGTATCCCATTTAACGCATTAAAAATAAAATGTGGATTCATTTGAGCTCTATACGCTCTGGCTTCTAAATTAGAAACTTGAAGGTTACGGTCCCTGCGTTCTTTTAATAGTTTGGCCTCCAGCATTAAAAACATATAAAAAATAAATACAACTACTACAATGACAATAGAAATAAACCACCATTTTAAATAGAACGGAGAGGGTATGTAAATTTTAAATTGCTGTAAATCAGATGTTAATCCGTTTCGCTCTCCACGAATACACAATTGGTGTTCGCCTCTAGAGAGTCCAACCAAATGGATCTCATTTGTTGACTTTTCCCAATCTCCCAAGCCTGCTTCACCCGTTACCTTAAAAGAGTATTGCACATCCGGACTATTTTCAAGTTCAACATATACATGGTTGTAATTTCGAGAAAGACGTAATTCTTTTACAAGACTCTCAGAGTCTAGGTAGGTAAGTTGTTCTGATTCAGCATCGATATATTCAATCTGATTAATACTTATATCAAAAGATTCCTTGTTTTGAGCAACACTTTTTGTTCCTATAAACAGGAAAATAAAGAGGGAAATAATGGAATATTTCAAAAAACTAAAGGTTTGGCACGATTCGTGGAACATATGGGGTGTAATGTCTTAACATTTTTATTGGTTATTGTTTTGACACCCGTGCCTTCTTTTTAGGTGCGGGTGTTTTTTTTGGATAGCTAAATATAGTATTTGTCAGCGAGAATTGACTAATTTCGCTTTATGCATATAATTTACGACTTTTTAACTGGGTTGGGCTGGTCAGCTTCATTGGCATGGTGGGCAGATTTTACCCTCTTTTCTTTAATCCTGCTTACTGCCGCTTGGTTGCTACGCGTATTCGTTCGATTTATTCTCATTCATGTGTTTCATCGCATCGCGACTTCAACCAAAACAACCGTAGACGACTCTTTAATAGAAAATAAATTTCCTAAAAATATATCGCGTTTTGTACCCTATTTTTTCTTGAGTGCAGCGGTTGGGCTTTGGGCTAATGGCAATACAGACATAGAAAATTGGCTTCATGCGCTGCTAGATGTATATGCTGTTTATGTGGCTATTGTCACACTGCGCAGTCTATTACGCACCCTAAAGCAAGAATTGCAAAATCGTGTACAATTCAAAGATAAGCCCATAGAAAGCTACATTCAAGTTGTTATGATCTTCTTATGGGGGATTGGGCTATTGCTGACATTTTCCATTCTTTCGGGAAAAGATTTGGTGTACTTTTTCACAGGTCTAGGTGCGCTTTCAGCAGTCATTCTACTGGTGTTTAAAGACACCATTTTAGGGTTTGTAGCAAGTATTCAAATTGCCGCAAATGATTTGGTGCGTATTGGAGATTGGATCACCATGGAGTCTTATGGTGCAGACGGTTCTGTAATTGAAATCAACCTGTCAACCATTAAAATTCAAAATTTTGACAACACCATAACTACTGTGCCAACCTACAAATTATTATCCAGTTCTATAAAAAACTGGCGTGGTATGAGCGAATCTGATGGAAGACGTATTAAACGCCCGTTGTACATTCGCGCATCTTCTGTACGCTTTTTAAACGAAGAAGAACTGACTGGCATCACACATTTGGAACGATTTAAAGCAATTGTTCAAGCTAAAAGAGAAGAGATCGCAGCTTACAACAAAGCCTTAAAAACCGATACTTCTATTCCCATAAACGGAAGAAATCTTACCAATATAGGTTTATTTCGATTGTATATTGAAACCTATCTGGAACAACACCCAAGCATCAATCAAAAACTTACTGTTATGTGCCGGCAACTTGCGCCAACTCCCAATGGCATTCCGCTAGAAGTATATGCTTTTACAACTGACAAGGCATGGAAAAATCACGAAATGATTTCTGCAGATATTTTTGATCACATATTGGCATCTGCTCCCTTTTTCCATCTGTTGTTATTTGAATTTGAACAGCAAGCGAATACTTAGTTTTTAGTAGATTTTTTGGGATCGTATTTTATAAAAAAACTCGCCCACACCACTTTTGAAAGTTGATACACATAGGGCGCAAGCACTACTATGGCTGTGGCAATAACAAAAAATGAGGTGAGCCCATCTTTACCTAATCCCAACAGCAGTAGTATCACATATATTGCAACTGCCAAGGCTACTCCTAAAGCGTATGAAACATACATAGAACCATAGAAAAAAGAAGGTTCTAATTGGTAGGATGTGTTACAATGCGGACAACTTTTATTTAATGAGGTTATCCCTTTGAAGCTGTAGGGTTTATGTTGAAACATTTTTCCTGTTCGGCATTTTGGACAGCGTAGAAAGAGGAGGGATTGGATGTAACTCATTATAAAAATTTACCACAAAAGTAATATCAATAAAGCAAAAAAGCCCTCCAATTCAGGAAAGCTTCTCATGGGTTCTTCTACGAACCTCTTGCAAACGACTGTTTGCAAGCAACACAACGCGTTGATATCAAAAAGCACTTAAAGTACTTAGCGGTCTGGACGGGACTCGAACCCGCGACCCCATGCGTGACAGGCATGTATTCTAACCAGCTGAACTACCAGACCGTTTGCGTTAGGTGCGTGCAAATATACACCGCATTTTCGGATACACAAACGTAAATTAGCTTTTGATTATAGTTGTTCCTCTATCGCAGCAGCATAAACCGCTTTTGGAGATACGCCAACTTTACGATCTACCAACTCTCCATTCTTAAACAACAATACCGTTGGGATATTTCGAACGCCAAATTTGGCAGCAAATTCTTGGTTGTTGTCCACATCTACTTTTCCTACAACAGCTTTGCCGTCGTACTCTTTGCTTAGCTCATCAATAATAGGACCGACCATGCGGCATGGGCCGCACCACTCTGCCCAGAAATCAACCAAAACAGGTTGACTGGATTTTAATACCACTTCGTCAAAGCTTGCATCTGTAATCTCTAATGCCATATCATTCTAATTTTAGGTAGTCAAATGTACTACCTTTTTTTGCAAAATACGTGGTATTGCATCAAGTCTTGTTATTGACATATTTGGGTTTTTGATATCTAATTTAATTTGTAAGAAACGGGATATGTATCTAAGGCTGTCAAAAGCGATTCGCCCACATGAACTTTCAGTTTTCTACTTGAGGTAACCAGTTTTAATTGGTCCTCAGTTTCATAAAACGTCATATCTACTTTGTGATCCCCTTTGTTTTCTTTAAATAGTTTTTCCAGAAACATAAGTAATTGGTCGTCTATACGTTTTACATCTAATTGCAAAGTAATTTTTTTAGTGTAAGTCGTAAGGGTATCTTGTAATTGCTGAAAGGCATTAAATTGTAATCTTGGCTCCCCGCGTTTTCCTGTTTCTCTATTGAGCCAACCTTCCCTAACAAGTGCTTTTATATGTACAAAGCTATCTGAAACCAAAAAGTGGCGGTATTTAAGATACTCCTCGCCAAAAATTTTAAACTCATATGACTCTTCAAAATCCTCTAAGGAGAATATCGCCCAGCCCTTTCCGTTCTTGGAAACGCGATGCTGCACTTCGCCCACCATACCACCAAAGCTGAGTTCTTTATTCACCAATGGGTTAAGATCATGGAAGAGACCCACCCTAGCATTGCAAAAATGCTTCATTGCAGGTGCAAAGTCGTCAAGAGGATGTCCTGAAAGATAAATTCCAACCACTTCTTTTTCTTGCTTTAAGGTATGTAATGCATCCCAAGGGTCGCAGTCGGGAAGTGTGGGGGTTGGAATGCTTACTGACGAATCTTCACCAAATAAACTCACTTGTGATGATTGCTCATTTTCCTGATGTTGTGCTCCGTAGCGCAATGCCTTTTCCACAAAGCTCACTCCGTCCCCATTGTGATGAAAATATTGTGCTCGGTGTGCCGATGAAAGCGAATCAAAACCACCCGCTAAAATCAAACTCTCAAACGATTTTTTATTTGCTGCACGTAAATCTATCCGTTGGGTCAAATCAAAAATAGACGTGTAAGGTTTTTCTTTACGTTTTTCCACTATGGTTTTCACAGCAGCATGTCCCACGCCTTTTACTGCACCCATGCCAAAACGAATAGCACCTTGATCGTTAACAGTGAACTTATAGAACGACTCGTTCGCATCTGGTCCAAGAACAGAAATACCCATACGACGACATTCTTCCATAAAAAAGCTCACTTGTTTGATGTCGCTCATGTTGTTAGAAAGTACCGCTGCCATATATTCTGCAGGATAATTTGCTTTCAAATATGCGGTTTGATAGGCTACCCACGCGTAGCAAGTAGAATGCGATTTGTTAAATGCATACGAAGCAAATGCTTCCCAATCTTTCCATATTTTTTCAAGAATTTCTCTCGGATGCCCGCGCTCTTCTCCGCCATTTAAAAATTGAGGCTTTAACTGCTCCAACAGCGCAAAAATCTTTTTCCCCATGGCCTTACGCAGCACATCGGCTTGACCTTTACTAAATCCTGCTAACGATTGCGATAACAACATCACCTGTTCTTGATACACGGTAATACCATAAGTCTGCTTGAGATATTGCTCCATGGCAGGTAAATCGTAGGTGATTTCTTCTTGCCCGTTTTTACGACGCACAAAGCTGGGAATGTACTCGAGGGGCCCCGGACGATAAAGGGCGTTCATTGCTATCAAGTCTTCAAAAGCATTGGGCTTTAAATCACGAAGGTACTTTTGCATCCCTGCGCTTTCATACTGAAAAATACCGACGGTTTCGCCGCGTTGAAACAACTCATATGTTGGTGCGTCATCCAATGGAAATGCATCTGGATTTAAGTCAATATTGTGTCTGTATTTGACAAGTTTGACCGTGTCTTTGATTAGCGTCAAGGTTTTTAGCCCCAAGAAGTCCATTTTTAACAAGCCTGCGTCCTCAACTACGGCATTGTCAAATTGGGTAACATACAAATCGGAGTCTTTGGCAGTAGCAATTGGAACAAACTCGGTAATATCATCTGGGGTAATAATAACGCCGCAAGCGTGAATACCCGTATTGCGCAACGAGCCCTCTAATATTTGTGCCTGTTTTAGTGTCTCTGCCTCTAAATCGCTGCCTTCGGCAATGGCTTTCAGCTCTGAAACACGAGCAAACTCGTCAGAACGCAGACTTTCTTTTAATGCTTTGTTGTCCAGGTTGAAAATCTTTTTCAACTTCATGTTTGGAACTAGTTTGGCTACTCGATCAGCATCGCCAAGTGATAAATCAAGCACACGGGCAGTATCGCGTATCGAAGACTTTGCAGCCATGGTGCCGTAAGTAATAATTTGTGCCACTTGATTTGAGCCGTACTTTTCAATCACGTAGTCCATTACTCTTGAGCGACCTTCATCATCAAAATCAATATCAATATCCGGCAAACTCACACGATCTGGATTGAGGAAACGCTCAAAAAGTAAGTCGTATTTTATGGGGTCGATATTGGTAATTTTAAGACAATAAGCAACAACCGATCCTGCCGCTGAGCCTCGGCCTGGTCCTACAGAAACGTCCATGTTTCGAGCTGCAGCAATAAAATCTTGCACAATCAAAAAATAACCTGGGTAACCCGTATTTTCAATAACACTTAATTCAAAATCAATGCGCTCTTTGAGTTCATTATTCAAGTCTGAGTAGCGTTCTTTTGCGCCTTCATATGTCAGGTGGCGCAAATAAGCATTTTCACCTCGCTTTCCACCGTCTTTGGAGTCTTCTTCAGAAACAAATTGAGCAGGAATATCAAATTTGGGAAGCAATACATCGCGTGCCAAATCGAAAGGCTCAACCTTCTCAATAATTTCTGAAATGCTTTCTAATGCTTGTGGCAAATCGGCGAAAAGAGTACGCATTTGCTCAGGCGTTTTAAAATAATATTCTTGATTGGGCAGCCCATATCGATAACCACGACCTCTACCGATTGGTGTTGCCTGCTTCTCTCCATCTTTTACGCACAACAAAATATCGTGTGCGTTGGCTTCTTCCTGCTTTAGATAATAGGCAGAGTTTGTGGCCACCAATTTAATATTATGTCTTTGCGAAAACTGCTCAAGCACCGGATTGATACGGTTTTCATCTTCTTGTTGATGGCGCATGATTTCGATATACAAGTCGTCACCAAAGTTTTCTTTCCACCACAAAAGTGCTTCCTCTGCTTGCTTTTCGCCAACATTTAGTAATTTGGAAGGCACCTCACCATATACATTTCCAGTCAGTACAATAACATCACTCTTGTACTGTTGAATCAATTTTTTATCAACACGAGGCACATAATAAAAGCCTTGCGTGTAAGCCAATGAAGATAATTTGGATAAGTTTTGATATCCTGCTTTATTTTTTGCCAAAAATACTACTTGGTAACCATCGTCTCTGCGGCTTCTGTCTTGATGATTTTCACAAACATTTAAAGTAATTCCAACTATGGGTTTCAACGGAGGTCTATTATCATCCGTTGCTCGTTGGGCATTAACTTGTTTGACAGATTTCACAAAATGAAATGCGCCCATGAGATTACCCAAATCGGTCAAGGCTACCGCTGGCATATCTAATTTATCCGCGGTTTCGGCAAGTTCTTTTACACGAATGGTGGATTGTAAAACCGAAAACTGAGACAGTGTATGTAAGTGTGCAAAAGCAAAATCTGACAGGCCTTGTTTTGAGGTTGGTACAGCTTGGATTACAGGTTGTGCATCTTTAACTAACTTTTCTGATGCTGCTTTCAGGTTTTGATGGGTTAATCCCACTAGCGGCACTAGATTGGGGTAGGTTTCTTGAATACGTGCTACTACAATAGCCAGTTCTTCTAGTTTCGAATTTGTGAACTTATTTTGTCTAATAAGCTCCAAAAAAACACGTGTTGTGGCTTCAACATCTGCAGTTGCATTATGAGCTTCTTCGAAACTTTCATTAAAAAGATGTTTGTAAAGCTCTGTTAATGTTGGCAATTTGAATTTACCTCCCCTGCCGCCTGGTAATTGACAAAGCGTTGCTGTTTCTTCTGTACAGGTATCCAATACAGGCATAGTAGTAATGGATGTGTCGCGTTGTAACCGGTGTAACTCAGCACCCATTATATTGATATCAAAACCAACATTATGTCCAACCACATATTTGGTTTTGGCAAGTGTGGCTTCAAAAGCAGTTAGGACTTCACTTAGCGCTATTCCCTGTTTTTGTGCCAGTGCGGTACTGATACCGTGAATTTGCTCAGACTCATAAGGGATATCAAACCCATCAGGATTAACAATAAAATCTTTATGCTCAACCAATCTTCCACGTTCGTCATGGAGTTGCCATGCTACCTGTACGCATCGTGGCCAATTTTCGGTGTCCGAAATAGGAGCGCCCCATCGTTTAGGTAAACCGGTGGTTTCGGTATCAAAGATTAAAAACATACGCCGAGATTAGCCTACTAATTTAGCGAAGTTATGTGCTAAAACGCCATCCTAAAAACATGAAGTTATTAACGTTTGGTGAAAACAAAAAATAGTGTAGCTTTGCCACGCATTAATAACCAGGGTTTCGCACCCCAAAATTTAATTTGATATGCCAGTAAAAATCAGACTTCAGAGACACGGAAAAAAAGGAAAACCCTTTTATTGGGTAGTAGCAGCAGATTCTCGCGCGAAGCGAGACGGTCGTTACCTAGAAAAATTAGGAACCTACAATCCAAATACAAACCCAGCAACAGTTGACATTAAGGTAGATCGTGCTGTAGATTGGTTGCAAAACGGAGCACAACCTACAGACACAGCTAGAAACTTACTTTCAGAAACAGGTGCACTATTGAAAAATCACTTGGTAAGTGGCGTCAGAAAAGGAGCACACTCTGAGGAAGATGTGGAAACCAAATTTGCCGCATGGGTAAGCGAAAAAGCTTCACGACAAGATGTTGCAAAAGATAAGGTAGCTAAGGCTAAAGCCGATGAAAAAGCAAAAGCCCTTGCTGCTGAAAAAGAAATCAACGAGAAGCGTAAAGCAGATGCAGAAGCTGCCATCGCTGCCGCAGAAGCAGAAGTAGCTGCAGCAGAAGCACAAGCGCAAGCAGAGGCGGCTGCCGCTGAAGCGGAAGCACCAGCTGAAGAAGCACCAGCTGAAGAAGCACAAGCCGAAGAAGCACCTGCTGAGAAAGAAACACCTGCTGAGGAAGAAACTCCTGCTGCTGAAGCTGAAGCAACAGACGACAAAGACAGCGCGGAAGCTACTGAATAATAAAGCATGCGTGTTGAGGACTGCTTTTTCGTAGGTACAGTCGTCAGTAAATACAGTTTTAAAGGCGAAGTTTTACTTAAACTCGATACAGACGAGCCTGAGCAGTACCAATCCATAGAAACTTTATTTTTAGCATTAGACAATTCCCTAGTACCCTATTTTGTTGTAAAATGCAGCATGCATAAACAAGGTCTATTGCGCCTTAAGCTTGAAGATGTTGCATCGGAGGAAGATGCAAATCTGCTCTTAAAGAAAAAAGCTTATTTACCTTTAACAGAACTCCCTACTCTTACAGGAAATAGATTTTATTATCACGAGGTGATTGGTTTTTTGGTTAAAGATAAAAGTCTTGGCACACTAGGTGAGATTATGCAAGTAAACGAGCAAACAGCTCAAGCTACACTGGAAGTTGATATCAAGGGAAAAATGGCATTGATTCCTATAGTGGATGACATTATTTTAGCTGTCGATAGAGATACCAAAACAATTCACGTAAATACGCCCCCAGGTCTCATCGATTTATATACCCAAAATGCTTAGACTTACAGCTCTTTTGTGCCTTTTTGGGTTGGTTGCAAAAAGTCAAGTACAGCAATTAGACGAAGTCGTACTGAGTGCGCAACGGCTGAAAAGCGAAATTCAACCGCTAAGCGCAAGCATTATTAGGGATACGCTAAACCCCACACTCACGCAAGAAGTCGGGGGGCTTTTACAGCAAATTCCCAGTTTGTTTGTTAGCAGTCAGCAGAACTTTACGCAAGACACGCGTATATCCATCCGCGGATTTGGGGCTCGTGCTACATTTGGCATTCGGGGTATTAAAGTGTTGTTAGATGGAATTCCAATTACCACTCCAGACGGACAAACGCAATTGGATCATATTCCTTTATCGCAATTAGGCAGTATTGAAGTACTTCGTGGACTATCAAGCGGTTTATATGGAAATGCATCTGGCGGCGTAATTTCATTACAAAGTGCTCCAATCATTTCAGCAACTGATATATCCGTTACACTTGGGGATTTTGAGTCACAATCGTTAGCGGCAACATGGAGTAAGGCGCAAGAAAAAAATCGCTTTCGTGCTATCGTATCGCATCAAAAGCAAAAAGGATATCGACAATGGAGTGCCTATGAAAACACCCTTATTTCCCTGACTAATGAAACCGATTTAAACAACGAGAAAACACTAAAAATCGACTATTCATTATTCCATAGTCCATTTGCATACGACGCAGGAGGTCTTACCCTTGAGCAAGTAGGTGAAAATCGCAAGCAAGCCCGCGAGGCAAACATAACATATGCTGCTGGAGAACAAGTACAACAACATCAAATCAGCGCTAAACTCAAAACCAAAAATTGGGTTTCGTATGCGTTCTACACCCGTAGAATATTAGATGCACGATTACCCTTTGTTTTCGGAGGGCAAATAGATTTAGGACGCGATTATTTTGGATTGGGGACACAAACCTCTGGCACCAACAACAAGTGGCTTTGGCAATATGGAATAGAAAGCACCGCACAACATGATGCCCGAAAGCGATTTAAAAATAATAGCGGTAAAAAGGGCACAAAAACACTCCACCAGAACGAACGTTTTTATAATATTGGCACTTATGGCATTGCAGAGTATGCCTATTTGGGCTGGCGCTTTCGAACTGCCCTACGTGCAGATCTACATCAAATAACATTAACCGACTTTTTGGGTACAAATACTGGGAAAAAGAATTTGGCAGCGATATCGCCCATGGTAGCGTTACATAAAAAGTTAAGCACTGAACTTAGTAGCTATTTGCGTTGGGGCACGGCTTTTGAAACCCCGTCACTCAATGAGCTTTCTGCAAATCCCTCTGGTGAAACGGGTTTTAACAACGCATTAGAACCTCAAAAATCATCAGAAACAGAACTTGGACTTTCGTTTAAAAAAAGGAAGTTTGACGCATTTTTGACCGTCTTTCATACCAAAACAAAAAACGAAATATCACCCTATGAACTTGAGGCTTTTCCCAACCAAAATTTTTATAGGAATATCGGAACAACTACACGAAAAGGCATTGAGTTTGAAGGGAATTGGCGGCTTATTTCATCTGGAAATCTTACTTTTTCATATAGCCATGGAAGCTATCAAACCGAAACCAAAAAAGAACTTCCAAACGTTCCAAAAAATCAATTTGCAACAACTTGGAAACAACAACTTGGAAAAACAAAACTTTCCATTCTTACAAGACATATTGGAAAAAGATTTGCCGATAGTGAAAACACAATACAAGTACCACAATTTTGGACAGCCGACCTAACGCTTCAAAGTACATGGCAAAATGTATTGCTTACACTGGGAGTAAACAATATCACCAACACCTATTTTTTTGATAACATCCGTATCAATGCCTTTGGTGGACGTTACTATGAGCCTGCGGCAACCAGGCAGGTGTTTGTTCGATTTGTTTTATCCATATAATTTTGAATATCTTGAACAAAAATTAGTTTTAAAATGAAACACCTCTTTCCTGCTGTTATATTGCTCATATTTACTCAGGTGTCTTGTGCGCAAGTAGAAAACACACCTCCCCTTAAAACACCAACTTCGAAAAACTATGCTTTAGAACTTGTAGTCCCTGATGTAGAAATTCCGTGGGGCATGGTGTTTTTGCCTAACGGCAGTTTACTCTATACCGAAAAAGAAGGAAAGCTTATTCGTTTTCAATATGGTAAAAAGAAAGAGATTTCTGGACTTCCTACTACATATGTCCGCGGGCAAGGCGGCTTAATGGGCTTGGCACTTCATCCAGATTTTGAGCAAAACAATCGTATTTATTTTGCTATGGCAACACCAAATGAAGATGCCTCAGGCGGAAATACAGGAATTTACGCGGCAACGCTTTTAGGAAATGCACTGAAAGACGTAAAGATGTTGTATAAAGCTGAACCAAATACTAAAAAGGGGCAGCATTTTGGATCAAGAATTGTTTTTGACAAAGATGGATACTTGTACTTTTCTGTTGGAGACAGAGGAAATCGCGATGAGAACCCTCAAGATATTACGCGTGATAATGGTAAAATTTACCGCTTGAATGCTGATGGAAGTATTCCTGAAGACAATCCATTTGTTGGAGTTGAAGGCGCAAAAGAAGCCATTTATTCCTATGGGCATCGCAATCCACAAGGGCTAACAATTCACCCCGAAACCGGCGCTGTATGGGAACATGAACATGGACCTCGTGGCGGAGATGAAATAAATATTATTGAAGCTGGAAAAAATTACGGTTGGCCAAAAATTACCTATGGAAAAAACTATTCAGGAACTTCAATAACTAAAAATCGTTCGCTTCCGGGCATGGAACAACCCTTTTACTATTGGGTGCCTTCTATTGCTGTTTCTGGAATGGCGTTTGTTACTGGTAATAAATATCCCGAATGGAAAGGTAATTTGCTCGTAGGCTCATTAAAAAAAACCTATCTGGAACGACTTATTATTAAGAACAATAAGGTTATTGCACGTGAAAAAATAGCCGACGAGATTGGTAGGGTTCGCGATGTGATTATAGGACCTTATGGATATATTCATATTGCGGTAGAGTTTGAGGGAATTTATCGAATAAAACCTTTAAAATAAAAAAACGGCTCCGAAGAGCCGTTATGGAATAAATAAACTTGGGTTTATTTTTTGTCTTCTGCAAGCATAGCTGCAGCGTGACCTTGGTTGTGAGCTAATGCTACCATAATCTTATCGTCCATAATTTCTATTATTTTGACGTTAAACTTATGTAACGCTTGATCCGGGTGCGTTCTCTCCACCCGCGACTATATTATAATACCCAGTCCACACGGGTCATATAAAACGTGAATTAAGCAATTCACATCTTAAATATACAAAAATATTTTTATAATTAAATGGTATGTTAAAACTTAATGTTATTTATGGGCGTGCCAAAAAGCGATGAATATCATTTACCATTTCTTTATTCCCACAATAAAAAGGTGTTTTTTGGTGCAATTGGCTAGGCTCAATTTCTAATATTCTTTTTTCACCATTGGATGCGGAGCCTCCAGCTTGCTCTGCAATAAAAGCTATTGGATTGCACTCGTATAACAAACGCAACTTTCCATTGACATGTTTTGAAGTAGGTGGGTATAAATAAACGCCTCCTTTTATTAAGTTCCTGTGGAAGTCTGAAACTAAAGAACCTATATACCTAGAAGTATATGGTCTATCATCAATATTTTCTTGACAATATTTAATATATTTTTTTATGCCCTCTGGAAAATGAACATAATTTCCTTCATTTATTGAATATATATTTCCGGATTTTGGAAATTTCAAATTTGGATGTGAAAGATAAAATGTACCAAGTGCAGGGTTAAGTGTAAATCCATTAACACCATGACCAGTAGTGTAAACAAGCATTGTGGAAGTACCATAAAGCACATATCCTGCTGCAACTTGTTGTGTTCCTTTTTGCAAAAAATCTGAGACCGAAACAGTACTGGTATTGCTAGACAACCTCCTGTATATAGAGAATATCGTTCCTACTGAAACATTGGTGTCAATATTTGAGGAGCCGTCTAATGGATCAACTAGAACAACATAGTTGTTGTTGGTATTGCCATTTGCACTTGATATAGAAATAAAATCTTCTTCTTCCTCAGAAGCAAAACCACAAACAATATCTCGGTTAATAAGTGCTCTTTTAAACGCATGATTTGCAAAAACATCCAACTTTTGTTGGGTTTCATCTGAATGATTTAATTGGTCCGTAGCTCCAATAATATCTACGAGTCCTGCTTTGTTAACTTCGTGATTTACAGCTTTGGATGCAAGTCGGATAGCGTTGAGTAAACGCGATAATTCACCAGTTGAATACTCGAACTGATTTTGGTTATCAATAATAAATTCACCAAGTGTCTTTTTTGGGGTCATTTACAAGGTTTGAATTATTAAAATAGAAATGATAGCGAAAAAACTAACGCAATGATGAAATAATTTCCAATGCATTGCGTGTTTGAACTTCAATTTTTGCATAATCAAATGAGCCGTCTGCATGTTTAGCCATCAGCTTTGATCCCATACCCACGCAAGTAACGCCTGCGTCAAACCATCCTTTAAGATTTTCCTCAGTCGGACTTACCCCACCTGTAGGCATAATACTTGTCCATGGTTGAGGAGCCAACACCCCTTTTACAAATCCTGGTCCGTATGTGCTTCCTGGAAATAACTTTACGATTTCACATCCGAGTTCTTCTGCTTTAGCAATTTCGGTAAGTGAACCACAACCTGGAGACCACAATACTTTTCTACGGTTGCAAACAATCGCAATATCTTCTCTTAGTACTGGTGTGACTACAAAGTTAGCCCCGTTAAGCATATAAGCCGACGCAGCCGCTGCATCTGTAACTGAACCCACACCCATGATCATTCCTGGAAGTTCCTTAATAGCATATTGGGTCATTTCAGTGAAAACCTCCAATGCAAAATCACCTCTGTTGGTGAATTCCATTAAACGCGCACCACCGTCATAACATGCTTTCAATACCTTCTTTGCTACTGCTACATCTTGATGAAAGAAAAGCGGTACCATACCGCTTTCTTTCATTGTTTGTGCTACTTCAATTCTTGTAAATTGTGCCATAATGCAAATATAATAAGGTTATCGAGCCACACGACCTGAAGCGTCGCCACCCATTAGTTTTTCTACTTCTGCAACTGTTACAAGGTTTGCATCGCCTTTGATGGTGTGCTTTAAACACGAAGCGGCAACGGCAAAATCAAGTGCATGTTGGTCGTTGTCTGGGTATTTTAAAAGGCCATAGATAAGTCCTCCCATAAACGAGTCACCGCCACCTACACGGTCCACAATATCTGTAATTTGATACTGTGTTGTGTCGTACATGGTTTTTCCGTCGTATAATACGCCTGCCCAAGTGTTGTGCGAAGCCGAAATAGAACCACGTAGTGTAGTAATTACTTTTTTAGCTTTTGGAAATTTTTCCATCATTTGTTTACAAACAGACAAAAAGGCTTCTGCCTTTACATCATGTCCTTGTGTTTGGACAGTTATGCCATCTGGTTTGATGCCAAAGTGCATCTCAGCGTCTTCCTCGTTTCCAAGTACAATATCACAATATGATGTTAGTTCTGCCATGATGGATTCGCGATGTGCGTCATCACAATACTTCCAAAGTTTAGCGCGGTAGTTTAAATCTGTTGAAATCGTAATCCCTTTTTCGCTTGCAATTTTTACTGCTTCCAAACATGCATCGGCTGCAGATTGTGAAATAGCAGGTGTAATCCCTGTCCAATGGAACCACTCTACACCTTCAAAAGCTTTATCCCAATCTACCATTCCAGGTTGAATTTCAGAGATTGCAGAATGTGCGCGGTCATAAACCACTTTGCTTCCACGGCTTACAGCGCCTGTTTCTAGGAAATAAATCCCTAATCGGTCACCACCACGAAGCATAAAATCCGTTTCAACGCCGCGTTTACGCATTTCCATAAGGGCACAATCGCCAATATCATTGTTGGGAACACGCGTGACAAAGCGTACCGGAACGCCATAGTTGGAAAGCGATACCGCTACATTAGACTCGCCACCGCCATAGATAACATCAAAAGAATTTGTTTGAGAAAAACGCAAATATCCCGGAGGCGCGAGGCGCAACATAATTTCACCAAAAGTGACTACTTTTTTCATTGGTTGAGTTATTTTAATTTAAAATGTAAATTTAAGTTCTTTGAGGGCTTCGATACAATTATAGTAAACATTGATTCTATCAATTGGCAATTTGTTGTATTAAATTCCTAAAGCTTGCCCACCCCCTATTTGTACTGTTTCGGCAGTCATAAATGATGCGTCATCACTCGCTAAAAAGGAAACCACAGCGGCTACTTCTTCTGGTTGCCCTAATCTACCAAGCATTATGTTGTTTTTCCAAGAGGCAAATACTTCAGGTTTAGTTGACTTTATTTGTGCGTGGAATGGTGTGTCAATTGTTCCTGGAGATACCGCATTTACACGAATGCCATATTCAGCCAAATCTTTAGCAAGTGCTCTAGTTATGGCATGTACAGCTGCTTTAGACGTACCATAAATACCAGCTCCAGGACCACCGGCGTTCCAGCCTGCGTTGGAGGTGTAATTGATTATGGTTGCGTTATCCCCTTTTTTTAGAAAAGGAATTGCGGCTCTTGAAACAAAAAATGTTGAGTCTAAGTTTAATGCCATTACGAATCTAAAGAATTCAGTCGTCATTTCTTCAAAGCGAGATCTACCACCAAGACCGCCAGCATTATTCACAAGGATATCAATTTTTCCGTGTTTCTGCCCAATTTTATTGATGTTTTCGTTGACTGCATTCTCATCTGTAACGTCAAAGCCGTAGTATTCAGCAGTAATACCAGCAGCGTTGAGTTCTGCTACTCTTTCTTGGCCTTTATCGTCTTCAATACCGTTAAGAATAACCGTACATCCATCTTCGCCAAGGCGTTTTGCTACTTGAAATCCGATACCGCCAGTAGCTCCTGTTACAACGGCTATTTTCCCATTTAATTTACTCATCTTGTTTATGTTAATTTATTTTTTTAAAAATTTATTTTTTTGAAGCAACAACCAGTCTCACTTTTGGTATGAAAAAGAATACAGCTAAAACAGCTAAAATCACAGAGACTGTAATCGCAATAAAGGCTGGAGTATATGACCCTTCTTCTGTTATTCTTCCAATAAACCAGTTCATGAGCATAGGAGAAAAGGCAGCAATAGTTCCAGCTAATCCCGCTAGGGTGCCTACTGAAGGCCCTCTAAATAAGTCGCTCGATAATGTTTGGATATTTCCAATAGCAAATTGAAAACCAAATAGTGCTACACCAGCCAGATAGATAAATGCCATATAGTTGGTGTCACTAACAAGTGTTATGATAGAAACAAAGCCTACAACAATCAATACGCTACCAATAACAATACTTGCCTTTCTTCCAAAGTCTGTTGAAGTACGCTTGATAATGGCTTCTGTAAATATGCCTCCCAAAATACCACCAGCAGCAGCCATGAGGTATGAAATCCACATGGTATTTCCAATTTCTTCAATGCTTAAATCGTATTTTGCATTTAAATAAATTGGCATCCAACCAGCGAAAAACCACCAAATGGGCTCTATAAAAAACCTACAAAGCAAGATTCCCCAAGGTTGCTTATAACTCAAAATTTTAGTGACGCTTAAGCTTTTCGCATTTTCATCAATTACGATATTATTTTCTATGCGATCGTTTAAAAGCAACTCCTTTTCTTTATCAGTAATCCAAGGATGGGTTTCAGGTTTAGATTTATTAATCAAAAGCCAAGGAAGCACCCAAATAAGACCCAATCCACCTAGTATGATATATGTTGATTTCCAACCAAACTGAGCATATAGATATACAATAATGATAGGTGCTACAACATTCCCGATGGAAGCTCCGGCATTAAAAATTCCTTGCGCTAGTGCACGCTGCTTCACTGGAAACCACTCTCCATTACTTTTAACAGCGCCAGGCCATAATCCTGCTTCGCCAAGTCCAAGAAGACCACGAACTACAGAAAGTGAAATAATCCCTCTTGCCACAGCATGGGCAGCTGCAGCAACAGACCAAACAATAATAGAAAGCACAAAACCAATACGCGTACCTATTTTGTCGTAGAGTCTGCCTGATAAAAACTTACTTGCAGCGTATGTCAACATAAAGACATTCAGCATAAGGGCGTAATCTGCGTTATCCATGCCCAAATCTTTACCCATTTCAGGCCATAGCAATGCAAAAGCGGTCCTGTCAATATAGTTTATTACGGTCGCAATAAAAATGAGGCCTATTACCCACCAGCGTAGTCCTTTTAGTTTCATATCGGTATGTTGTTCTGAGAAAAAGAAGAAAAAACCAGCAATGTGCGTTGCTAAAACGGTTAATTACTTTATTATCCCAATTAATAATTCATTTATGTTTCGTAACAATACTGATACAAAACACTAAAATGCTCTTTCATTTTTGATTCAGCAAGTTCAGGATTTTTGGTCCGGATTGCTTTCACTACTTCTTCGTGTTCTTCAATAGCGCTGATAGCGGTATTGTTTTTACACACGTGGTATTTTTCAAAATTTGTGATAATCTGTGGCGTTATAGACAACATCAATCGTTGGAGAGATGCATTATGGCTGGCTTTTGCTATAGATAAATGAAACAGCAAATCTTCAGCGACAGAGTCCTCACCTGCAAGTGTTTTGGTACGGTAATTAAGTTGTGCTTGCTCAATTTCAGCCATGTCTTCTTGTGTATGACGCGCTGCTGCAAACTTTACAATCTTTAATTCTAGAAAAATTCGTGTTTCAACCAGTGATTTAAAATCAGGCGTTGGAAGTATTAAAATCTGATCAATCATACCATTTAAGGCGGTACGTTCTAAGTCTGCAACAAAGGTTCCACTCTGTGGCATTGATTTTAATAAACCATAGTGCTCTAATTTTTGAATCGCGTTCCGGATACTACCACGAGTAACATCAAATCGTTCAGCAAGCAATCGTTCAGAGGGTAACTTCTCTCCAGGCTCAAAGTTTTTAGCGTTTATTAAATCCCTGATTTCAGAAATTATAAACTTCTCCTTGGAGGCTAAGCCATTCATTCCTTTAATGTCTTCTGTTTTCATGACCAAATTGGTTAACCAGATTTACTGATGTAAATGTAAATAATTTATGTTAAATCTGAAAGTATTTTAATGGTTAACTTCAAGACTAAAATATTTAACACGTGCAAAAGCGTTTTCATCTGTAGAGGATAAATAATTCCCTGCTTTAAAGTAGTTTTCAAAAACACCCCATTTTTCCATATCGTTCCCCGTATAGGTGCGCTTATAGGTATCGTTTAATATCACTTCCATTTTTCCATCTTGTGCGTCTATTTCAAGTGTAAAAGGCTCATAGCCCACTTTAAAAGGAAATGTGTATCCGTCGTCGTTATCCCAAGCATCTGTGTGTAATATTTCTGGGACTTGCGCATTGGGGTTTTTTAGTGTCTTTGAATTTAGGCGTATATATCCGTTAAGCCACGAAACTTTCATTATTGGCGGTGCGTTATTGTCTTTTTGCCCTATGAGACCTCGCTGACTGTTTGTGAGTCTTCCATGAATTTGCATCACAATTGTACGGTGAGGATTTCCATTCTTGTCCTTGGAAATAGCATCCATTCGTAATCTGCCTTTTATATTTCCTCCTTTTTTAAATGTCCAGTTAACATGATCAGAGCCAGAAACCATTTGCTCACGAAGTTCAGTTCTCGAATAACTAGAGTTAGGTGTACTTGTACCTGGTTTAGTAAAAAAAACTAAAGCACCCTCAATAGAATCGTTATACATATAAGGTTTTAACATTTCATTGGTAGCGTACTTTAAAATTTCGGGTGGGCGGATGGAGGTAGGATTCCCAATAGGGAGTGTAACTTTCCAATTCGTTAGGTCAATATTAGGTAATTTATAAGTAAGTGTTGTTGAGGGTTCCTCAATTACAGGAGGTGCTTCTTTATTTTCGGATATACTTTCATTTGAACAAGCGAAAAGTAAAAAAGCAAACAAAAAGTATAGGCTTGAAAAGTTCATTTTGTAATACTAAAATTTAGTGGCTGACCTCAAGTTCATAGAAACGTACTTTTGAAAAAGACCCTTTATCTCTTGATTGAAAATAGTTGCCGGCTTTAAAATAGTTTTCAAAAACACCCCACTTACGCATGTGAATACTTTCATAAACTTTAAATTCATTTCTATTTAAGATGATCACCATTTTACCATCAGAAACCTTTACTTCAAGCATAAATTTTTTGAAACCGACTTCTTGTTCAAAATTAAAACCTTCGTCGTTGCCCCATGCGTCCTCATGAAGAATCTCGGGTACAGTAGCATTTATGTTTTTTAATACTTTAGTTTTTACACGTATTTTGCCTTTATCCCAATATATTTTGAGCATAGGCGGGGCATTGTTATCATCTTCGCCAATTAAATCACGTTGTTCATTTGTCAAACGACCGTGTATTTGCATGATAATGGTTCTGTGATATTTACCGTCAGCATCTCGGGTAGAAGCGTCCATTGCTATTTTGGCTCTCATGTAGCCTCCGTCTGCAAACGTCCAGTTCACATTATTGTCGCCAGGGACCATTTGCTCTCTGAGCTCTGATCTTGTGTATTTGGTGTTTTTTGTTTTGGATTCTGTTGGCATCGCATGAAAAACGATAGCGCCCCTCAAAGAATCTATATACATATACGGACGTGCCATTTCATTAGAAGCAAAGTCAAAAATTTCGGGTGGCTCAATTTCATAAGGTTTACCCTTATCATTGGTAACCGGAAGTGTGACTTTCCAATGACTTAAATCGATTTTTGGGAGCTTTACCTTCTTTCTTTTTTTCTTGCGTTTCTTTTTTTCAATTTTTATATCCGAATCTGAAATGCTACTCGTCTTTTCTTGACAAGTAGCATTCACAGATATAAAACATATTGAAATCGTTAACAATATTTGTTTTTGGAAATTCTTCATTAAAATTACTCCGCTGGATACACCTTAACATTATCTACAAAAGCATCAACGTCGTTAAATGTGTAAATAAATATAGATACTTCACCAACAGCATTAGATCTAAAACGAAGTTTCACTGTAGTTCCACCAGAACAAGAGTTATCGGCAAATTTTCCTTTAGCCTCTGTTCCAACATGCTCTACCAATGGATTACTTGCAAGAGCAACATCACTGTCGCTATAATGCCCATTTAATATCGCCGCCACGACACTGTTAGTCTCGGCCCCTCCTGTTTTTATAGCGTATTCATATTCAAAAATATAATCCGTATTTGGGCTTAATATAACTGATTGGTATGCATATCTAGTATCACCAGGGTCAGCAGTACCATTTATATCATCAGCACTTTGGCTAGATGACCACTTTGCCCCTCTTGTTTTAGAACCATTATCTGATCCATCGTAATTTGTACAAGACCCATCAGAAGAACCACTAAATGGATTTGAGCTACCAGGTGTATTAGCTATTTTCCATGGTCCATATGTATCACTAGAACCTCCATCAAAATGACCCCATAAAATTTCTGGATCTATAGGACCATCTGATCCGCCAACTATAACTTCTTTTGTAACAGAAGATGTGTTATTGCGAGAATTCGTAGTTGTTAAAGTTACCATATACGTTTTTTCTTGACCATCATCTGTATAACTATATGTTGGGTTTTCTTCTGTTGAAGTACCTACGCCATCTCCAAAATCCCAACTGTAACTGGTAGCAAGTTCAGAGATGCTTGTAAAGCTAACATCATAATCACTAAGTACCTCGTCGGTAGTAAAGTCAGGAATTGAAAGAGGTTCTCTATAAAAATAAATATTATCTAAATTTAGAGTTCCCTCATTGCTTACAGTTCCACCTGTTCCTACTTCTAATGTGATATCGTCAATTTGAGTAATTCCTTCAGCAGCAAAATCAATATCTAAACCAGTCCAGACATCATTTGCTAAATCTTGTTCAAAAGATTTACCACCCAATGTTATTTTCACTTTATCAACCCCTATTTCATGAATAGAATGAAGGTCAAAATGAATATAATCAGCAGTAGCATCTGTACCAAAAACATCTGCAATATTTATGGCGGGGTCAAAAGCAATTGATGCGGCTGTAGTACCATGCAGTCTAGAATATTGAATTACTTTATTCTTTATATCTCCAACTTCTACTTCATTATGATCTGCATCTCCATTATCAAAATTAGTACCTGAAATACTACTTGTATAAGCCGTAAAAGCACCATCAGTTTCAATACCGTCGCTAAAAATAGCAACTACATTTTCATTCAAAATGGTTGGCGAATCTGGTGTTGATGTTAAGGTGGTTATACTGTGTTTAACTGTTACATCCTCTGAAAGTGAAACATCTTCAAAACCTTTGTCAGATTTTGCAGTTACTGTAATGGTATAAGTCGCTTGAGCAAGCTCGTTTGGGTAGTCATATGAAGCGGTACCACCATTTTCAGAGATTGTAACTGCTTCTCCGTGACCAAAGTCTACTACATATGAGGAAACTCCAATTGCCAGCGGTTTCACAGTAAAATACGTCCCGTCTTCAAGTCCATTTTTATCAGGACCTGGTGTAGCCTTAAAGCTTGAAAATGAAATCTCTGTAAGACCCGGGCCGTTAGAGTTTTGCGCGGGTTGCAGTACTTCGTATTCATCATCACAAGAAACTGCAATGACTGAAATAAGTAAGGCAAATATTCCTTTTTTATATAAATTCATAATAATTAGTTTTTAAATTTTATCTATTAAGAGCAATTAATCTGCTGCATAAACCTTTACGTTATCAATGTAAACATCCACGTCAGTAACGGCATAAAACATTATTGCCATTTCGCCTGTACCGTTGGTAGTAAATTGTTGTTTTACTGTAGTGTGAGATGTTTTCCCTTTTACTTCAGATGCAATAAATTGGCTTACATGGTCACTGGCAACAGCATCAGCACCGTCAGAAAAATGCGCATTTAAGACTTCTGAGATAATCCGATTACCTTCGGGTGCAACACCCGCTTGTTCTGCAGGGGTTTTAATAGCATACTCATACTCTAGAATATACTTTACTGTTCTATCCGGAAGCGTTGGCGAAACAATAATGGGCTGATACGCATACCTGGTATTTGAACTTAAGTAAGCACCAGCAGATGTTGACTTTGTCCATTTTGCGCCTTTTGTTTTCGCACCGTTATCGGTTCCGTCATAGTTTGTAAACGAACCATCAGAACTTGAGTTAAAAGGATTTGTAGTTCCGCCGGTAAAGCTTTCAAATTTCCAATCACTTGAACCTCCATTAAAATCTCCGTTTAGTATGGTAACAGGAAGTGGAACAAACCTATCTACAACCTCTACATCAAGTGTAACAGTATTTGAAGCATTATTTGCGTCAAGAGCCGTAAGTGTTACAGCATATGTACCTTCCCCATCAGCAAAAACATAACTTGGATCTTTATCTGTAGAGGTGTTTCCTCCTCCAAAATCCCATTCGTATTTTGTTGACTCAAAGGACAAGTTGTTGAAATTTATTTTTTTGAAATTCACCGCATCAGGGATATAATCGAAGTTTGCAACCGGCAAACTGTTATCTGGCAAAGACCCAGCTTCTGGCAATTCATACTCAAAAGCTTCTTCACAGCTAACCATTAATGCAATTGCTGATAAACACAACATCACCTTAATAGCTTTATTAAAAATGTTTAATTTATTTTTCATGATTTCTATGTTTATGTTTTATTGCGGGTTTTGTGTTAATATCCCGTCACTCAAGTTGATTTCACGAGAAGGTATTGGCAACAATAATCTTCTAATATTGTAACTTGTATAACCCATTAGCGTAGCATGTGCTTCCAAAACATCATGTGCTTTTCCGAATCTTTGTAAGTCAAAAAAGCGATGATTTTCAAATGCTAACTCTACTCTTCTTTCTAATAATAACGCATCTTGTGTTAATACCGCTGGTCGGTCTGCGACAGCATCAAAACCAGCTCTAACACGAACTGCCATATAAGAATCTATAGCACTGCTATTACTCGTATCACCACCCTGCATAATTGCTTCTGCGTGTATTAGTAAAACATCTGCATAACGTAAAATAATCCAATCGTTACCCGCATTTGATGGAGACCCTCCATAAGATGGGTTGTTTGTATCTGAAATGTCAAAACCTTCTGGTAAAAACTTGATTACCTCAGCACTTTCAGGAACAGGCAAGCTTGCATCTTCACCAAAAGCGGCGTATGATGCTGACGTTCTATTTCCACCATAGTCAATAAAATCTTGTACTAGGTTTGGGTTTACAATGTTAAGACCATCTTGTCTACCTTGACGTTTGTATGAAGTGAATTCCGATGAAAATCCTTGGCTCTCTTCTGGGTTTCCAAAAAAGTATTGAACTGCAAAAATGATTTCATCGTTTAACTCATTGTAAAACACATCATTAAAATCGTCTTGTAGCGAAAACTCTCCACTGCCAACTATTGCCTCACACAATGCCTGAGCACCGGAATAATTAGGCGTTGACAACGATAAGTAAACCTTGGCTAATAAGGCTTGAGCCGCTGCTTTAGAGGCTCTAGCTTTATGACCATTACTTAAATTGGAAACTCCATCTTGCAGGTCAGCTACAATTTGATCATAAACAGTATCTACGTCAATTCTTGTGAAAAGAGTTGCTTTATCTTCAGCACCTACAACTGATGTTACTAAAGGTACTGCTCCATAAAGCCTAACTAGGTTATAGTATGCATACGCACGCAAAAACTTAGCTTCAGCGGTATAGCTGCTAATATTTGCAGCACTAGCGTTATTCACATATTTCAAAACATTATTTGCTCTAAAAATGATTTCATACATAGACTGATAATAATCTTCTGATTGAATATTATCGGGTTCTACTATATATCTATGGAAATCTGCTCTTGACCCTTCAAGTGTTTTACTTCTTGTGTTGTCAGAACGATGCTCTGTCAAAAGGTATTCTAGCTGAACTCCTCTGTTGTATCTCACAGAACTTGATTCTGTGTTTTCGTTAACGCCTTGTACGGCATCATAAATCCCAATAATACCAGCCAACACATCTTCATCTGTTTTGAAAAAAGTTTCAGAAACGATGGTCGAATCAGGCAGTGGGTTTAAAAACTCATCTGTATCACAAGAAATAAATATTGCTCCTGTAATAACAAAAATTAGAAATTTTATATTTTTCATAATTGGCATTATTTAAAAGTTAATGTTCAGTCCTAGTGAAACGGTACGGAACAATGGAGTACCAGCCCTTTGTGCGCCATAGGACTGTGGTGTGTTATTACTATCAATATACTCTGGATTAAATCCGTGATAATCATCAGACGTGATATACAGCAAATTTTGACCTGTAGCATAAACTCTACATGAAGTAAGCCCTAATTTTGATATAACATCTTCGGAAAAATTGTATCCAATGTTTACGTTTCGCAACGAAAAATATCCTGCGCTCATCACCACATCATCTGTATGAATTCTAGGTTTTAAGAAGGATTCATCAGAAATAAGACCTGCATTGACCACAGCCTGCGCATCTGTGGTTGCGCCATTCCATTGGGAGAAGAAATATTGATCCCCAATATTTTTCACCTCAGCTCCTTGGCTTCCTTGAATCATAAAAGAAAAGTCGAAATTTCCAAATTTGAATTCGTTTGTAAAACTCCAAATAATTTCAGGGTATGGATTACCTAGGATTGTTTTATCATCATCTGTAATAAGACCATCCCCATTTAAATCTTTTACTATTACGTCTTCAGACTGTCCATTAATAGGAATCCAAGGAGAATCCCAATAGTCGTTAGGAAGGTCCCTATCCATAACGTAACCATAAAAAGATGAAATCGGATTTCCAACTTTATTTATCCATTGAGAGCTTCTGTTAAAGCCGTCTTCGGATAAAGCACCATCAGCGTCGCCAAAATCTAAAAGCTCATTTTTGTTTGTTGAAACAATTAAGCTAGAGTTCCAAGAAAGTTTTTCAGAGTTGATGTTTTTGGTTCTTAATTCAAACTCCCATCCACTGTTTTCTACTTTACCTCGGTTTTCAATACCGCTTCTAAATCCAGTTACGTAAGAAACATCAGTAAACAATAGTAGCTTATCACTAGTCCTTTTGTAATAGTCAATTGATCCAGAAATTTTGTTGTAGAACAACCCAAAGTCTAAACCAGGATTAATTTCCTCAGATGCTTCCCATTGCAGTAATAGGTTAGCAATATTTTTTGGAGCAACACCGGGCGCAATTGTTCCGTCAACAATAGCATTTGCAGCACCAAGTTGAGCTAAATAAGGATAGGCATTTACTAAATCATCCCCAACATTAAAGTTTTCAGCACCAGTAAGTCCGTAACTTGCTCTGAACTTGAGGGTATTAATTATATCTGACTCAGCAAGAAAATCTTCATTAGCAACATTCCATCCAACAGAAACCGCAGGGAAATTACCCCACTTAGATTGAACGCCAAAAACAGAACTTCCATCACGTCTGAACGAAGCATTAAGTAAGTATTTATTGGCATATGAATAACTAATTCTACCAAAGTAACCGATTTTATTCTTCTCAATATTGTATTCTCCTTCCGAAACTACTGTTGTAGCACCCTGTAAATTTTTAAGTAAATCATTGGAATACCCTGTACCTACAAGTTGGCTTGTTTCCGCTTTTCTTTTTTGGATGGTAACCCCAGCTAATGCGCTTACTTCGTGATCGCCATATGTTTTATTGAATGAAAGAGTGTTATCCGAAATAATTCTTGTTCTGAATCTGTTTTGCAGTAAATATTGAGCTCTACTAGTACCAGACTGATGATGCTTAGTTCCATCCCATCTTGTACGCTTACGTTGTTCAATTGTTACCCCTAGTGAAGATTTTGCAGTCAAACCATCTGCAATTTTGTATTGTAAATAAGCACTACTTAAAAGTTTTGTGTTAAACTCGTAATGTTCTCTTTCAATATACTGAGCATAAGGATTTGCATCACCTGAAGTACGTGGTCTATTGTCACTACCGTTTCCATCTAAATCTAACTCAACCAAATGGTTTTCATAGAAATAATCTCCTACACCCACATTTGGATATGCGTCAAAGTTGACAAACTGTAATGTCTCTTCAGTATGGTAAATGGGTAACCATGGGGATTGTCGTATCGGGTTGTGAATAGAAGTAGGCAACGCTCTTCTTTTTGAATATGAAGGAGTTGCGCTTAATCCAAACTTAAGTTTGTCCGATATCTTATTATCTAATTTAAGTTTGGCAGAATACAGCTTGTAATCATCTGTAATAACAACACCCTCATCGTGTAGATATCGCAAAGAGGCTGTGAATTTTGTGTTTTCAGTTCCACCACGGGCAGATAACGAATGACTTGTGATAAGACCGCCATCAAAGAAAACGTCTTGCCAATCTCTATCAATTCCAGTGACTTGAACTATTTTCTGTGCATATTGGGTTTGCTCTGAAAGAGATCCCGTTGCTGCGAGCTCTTTTGCTGCCCAGTCAGCAACACTTTTTCTGTAATCATCACTTCCAAAAGCATCTTTAAAGCCAGTGTATGTTTCATATGAAAATTTTGTATCTCCTACTTTTCCAGTTTTTGTAGTAATCATAATAACTCCATTAGAACCCTCACTACCATAAATTGCTGCAGAAGCCGCATCTTTTAATACCTCAAAAGACTCTACGTCGTTCATGTCTAAATTTCCAAGAAACTCTGCGTCAACAATTACTCCGTCCACAACAACAGCTGGTCCAGAATCAGCAGTAATCGAACCAAAACCTCTAATGGTAATGGTTGGTGCGCCACCTGCCTCAGCATTTGTAGCCTGAATATTTACACCCGATACTTGACCAATAAGCGCATCATCAACACGTGCTACGGCTATCTGGTCTAAATTTTCATTTGTTACTTTTGAAATAGCCCCCGTAATAAGGCTCTTTTTTTGCGTACCATACCCAACTACAACAACCTCATCAAGTTCAGAGGCATCTGCTTCTAAAACAACACTTAGTGAGGTTTGGTTAGAAATGGTAATATTTTGAGTGGCAAATCCTAAATAGGAAACCGTAAGAACATCGCCTGACGAAACCGAGATAGAAAATTTTCCATCAAAATCAGTAGTTGTTCCATTATTGGTGTTTTGCACCACCACATTTGCGCCTGGAATAGGCTGGCCGTCTGTACCACTAACCGTACCATTAAGCACAGACTGCGCGCTTAGTACCGTTGTGGCTATCAGCGCCAAAAATAATAGAAAATTGCTTTTTTTCATATGTGTTAGTTTATGTTTAATACTAAGACCAAGTAAGCATATGAAGCAACAAAAGGAATTCCCCAGTATATAAGGAATTTGTATCTTTGAATTGCTGCAGACTTAAGCGGCATTATTACTTCCCTCATAGAAGTATGTTGTAAAAAAGGGTAGATGTGCGTCTATCCTTTTTTTTTACCAAAATTTTACTACCTGAAAAATTGGTTGACCATTTTGGTTGACCAAATATAAGTAATAAATAATGATATCCTAATTTTTTGTTAAAAAAATTATCATTCCATGAAATCTTCACGTATTGGACTGAACACATCGATAAGAATACCATCTTCTAAGCAAATGGCACCATGCATTACATTTGGTGGGATATAAAAGGCATCTCCACCGTTTAAAACCTTTGTTTCGTCTCCAATAGTAACTTTAAAAGAACCACTTACCACTTGGGTTACTTGCGCGTGATAATGCTTGTGCATTTGGCCAATGCCGCCTTTTTTAAATGCAACATTTACCAGCATAATGGTATCGTCATACGCCATGATTTGCCTGCGAACCCCGTCGCCCACTTCATCCCACTGGATGTCTTTTCCAAAATTAAACGCTTTACTTGATCCGAATGATTTCATTTTTTCTATGATTTTATTGTTTTTTTATTTTATATAATTTTTTTTAGCGTTTTCTTTATTAGTCCAAGATGATTTTCATCCGAAAGAAGAACTTGAAAGTCTAATAATATATATTACTTTATCTAATAATACTTTAATTCAATTTATTTTGGTGGTGTCCCCGGGCCTACTGTTGCTTCTCTAAACCAAACTTCTGTATAGCTTCCGTTTTCGTACTGTTTAGCAATATCGCCACCATAGGTTTCAGCACCTGTACACCATACCATATTTGTTTCAGGACTTTTTCCATTGGTCTGGTTATAAGCACCTTGTTTAAAATAATTTAACTCTCCGCTATAAGCAGTGGCACGTTCTGTACCGTCCTGCCCTATGGGTACAAATAGTTTCTTTACTTGTGCTGGCAGATCAGATTTATTTACATACTCAGACGAAATAAGATTTTTTGTGAAGGTCTTTGTTTCGTGGTTTGGACTTGTAAAGGTCAAGTACATGATTCCCTGATAAACATTTACCTCATAGCTAAACTCCTCTCCTAGCATAATACCATCTTCAGGTTCCACAGGATATACATCTTTTGCTGTTCCTACCACTGACATATCATGACCCCAAATAGCGGTTGAGAAATCCCATCTTCCTGCATTATCACCTCCAGCAGTATTGATTTCATAATTCCAAAAAACCGATCCTTTTGTATGCCCCGGGAATTTTTTATAAAATAATTTAAACGGCTCATTTTCATGACCTTCGCCACTGTGAATTTGTCCTACTACAGTTGCGAATGAAGCTGCCACTCTGGCGTCACCTGTGGTAGAAACATGCATTACTTTGCAAGTACCTGTCAGCTTTCCGCCCTCTTCAGGAATCCATTCTCTTTTTTCGTGTAGCTCTGTCCTTGTGTTGCTTGAATTGGGAGAGGTCACTCCAGAATTGGGAGTTTTGTAAGCAACCCAACGTCTTGTTCCGTCAATCACGGTGTAGAAAAAGTCTTTGTCTTCAAAGTCAACTAAATTGTCTTCTCTTGAACCGTCTCCCATTAAAATTTTAAACTTGTCCATAAAAGGAATGACTTCACTGGGGTAAACGGTCTTTTTACTCAAATCGTCATTGGCTGAAAAATAGCCTTCATTAGAAATGGCTTGATCACTGATTTCGATACTCGCCGTCTTAAACCAAACCTCAGCGTAATTTCCATCTGCATATTGTTTTTGAAGATCCCCTCCATGAGTTTCTGCGCCAGAACACCACACCCTATTGACTTGAGGACTTTTGCCATTGGTTTGATTGTAACTCCCCAATTTAAAGAACAACCCTTCATCGGCATAAGCGTTTTTGCGTTCAACACCATCTTGACCAATAGGAAAAAATAATTCCTGAACCTGCTTTGGAATATCGGCTTCTGACTTATATTCAGAATCGATTAAGTTTTTAGTAAAGGTTTTTGTTGGATGTCCTTCACTTGTAAATGTGAGGTACATTATCCCCTCTTTCACTTCCACTTGATAACTAAACGCTTCACCTATAGCGATGCCCTCCTCAGGTTCTTGTGGAAAGGTATCGGCGTCTGTTCCAACAACAGAAAAGTCATGGCCCCATATAGGATAGGAATAATCCCATCTTTTTGAATTGTCTTCACCCGCTGTATTGATTTCATAATTCCAAAAAACCGATCCTTTTGTATGCCCCGGGAATTTTTTATAAAATATCTTAAAGGGTTCATTCTCGTGCCCATCTGCACTGTGAATCTGGCCCACTACCACCGAGTAACTTGCTGCTACCCGCGCATCGCCTGTACTTGCTACGTTCATTACTTTTAGTGTCGCATTCAATTTTGCATCGGTAAGCGGCGACCACTTTTTTAGCTGCGCTAGTTCAGTTCTTGTATTGTTCGAAGTACCATGGGTATTCCCAGCGTTGGGCGTTTTAAAAACAACCCATTCTTGCTCACCCTCAGCTGTAGCATAAAAAAAGTCTTTATTTTCATAATCAATTGCGACACCCGCATTTGAGCCGTCTCCTAAAATTAAATTCCAATGCTGGAAAAATGGGATGACCTTACTTGCTATGTGCGCTGGCTTGCTATTTTGATTGCACCCCAGCAAGTGTAAAACAAAAATGAGTATAAATACACGGAGGATTGTTTTTGTTGTTGTCATTTTAAAGATTGGTTTAATTGGTTAACCAATTTGGTTTTCCAAATATAGAGAAATTATATTTAATTCGACTTTAACACCTTTTGCATTAAAATCAAGTTGCTGTTTTTATCGAATACTTTTAAAAAATAAAGCGAGGGTGGTAATGCACTTATGTCAATTTGGGAGCTATTGGATTGCATGAGCAGTTGACCGGTAATAGCAAAAATGTGCGTCTGTGCTGCATCTATACTTGAAATGTGTAATACGCCTGACGTTGGATTTGGAAATACGCTAATACGCCTTTGGTCTGCTTTAAGTAAACTTAAATTTGACACCTCCTCAACGCTGAAATACGAAAATAAAACTTCTTCATCACGAAGGTCTTGATCATTAATTAAGCTGCGATAAATTCCCCATTTGGGACGCACAAAAATCCCCCCAGGCCGCCAATTTACTTTAGGAGCAGCAGCATCGGTATTATCATAATAAAATAACTGTTGTCCTGTAGATTTATTGGTCATTTCAATAGAATAAAAGCCTGTAGTGGCGTATTCAATTTTTTCTGTGACTTCCACCCAAGCATCAATCATGGGACTTAGAGCAGTTTGTTTGAGTGTGATTTGAGTGTCTGTTTCCGCATAACGAAGCTCTAGTCTATCTGGCGAACCTTTCCTGGTGGTAAGCGTGTATATGGGCATGCTTTCATAACTACCCCCAACTGATTTTAATTGGTGAATGTGGGTGAAGTTTGGTGAAGATTGAAATCCATCTGCCAATTTGAATGCCCATTTATAGATTACCTTTTCTCCTTCAACGCCTAATAAATTCGCTGGAGATTTATCATAGGTTTTGATTTCGTTACGTTGACGGTCAAATTTAATGCAGCGGTCATTGTCTGGTGTAACATGAATATAAAACCGAAACACATAGTCGCCAAGGCTGCTATCATAAACCTCGTCTATATGATCACCAAAAGCACTGTGGTTACAATCTGGTGTTTCAATAGGATTGTTATTTGGCGCGAGCACAGCCGTAATTTCGCTATACGTATTTCCAGGGCCGTTAGGTTCTAACAATACTTGTGAAATGCACAAATAACCTGAAAGGATGCATGTAATTACTATTAATTTCATGAATCAATAGTACGAAAAAAAATTAAATGGTTAACCAATTTGGTCAACCAAATTTTTTAATAAACCTGCGGTAAGTCGGTTGTATTAGATTAAATATGTTTGAATTTCTTCAATCGTTTGGCAAACGGTTGCGTTATTGCGTGGAGTATTTAATAATTTCACTTTCTGAAAGTTCGCCCAAATCATTGGTTGTTTTTATCCACGCGTCCAACTACCCTTCAAACGCACGTATTTCAGCCGTATAGCTTGAATCACTAGCCAAATTATGGAGTTCAAATTGGGGCGAGACAAAATCCATACGATTCATTAAGAAGTAAGCAATAAAAAACCACCATTTCAAAAGGTTGAAAATGGTGGTTTTTACTTTAATACCTTGCAGCTAAGCCCTGCGCCTTAGGCTTATTTCTTTTCCCAGAGATTGTTCATTTCTTCTAGTGTCTTGCCCTTTGTTTCAGGTACGTATTTGAGAACTAATACAGCAGCTAATACAGACATGATTCCGTATATCCAATAAGCAAAGCCATTGTTGAATGTATCAACTAGATATGAATTTTCATTCATTACTGGGAAGGTTGCTGATACCAGCCAATTGGAAAGCCACTGGGCTGCTACCGCAATAGGCATGGCCTTGTTGCGAATGTCGTTCGGGAAAATTTCAGCAAGTAGTACCCAGGTAACCGGCCCCCAACTCAACGCAAATGCAGCTACATAAACCATCATACAAATAAGCGCAGCGTATCCGCCTATCTCAGCATAAAATGCAAATCCTAAGGCAATCATGGCAACTGCCATGCCTACCGCTCCAATAAACATCAACGGTTTTCGTCCGTAATTGTCTACCGTTTTAACAGCGATAATGGTAAATAGGAAGTTTACAATTCCAACAATAATAGTCTGTAATAAGGCAGCATCTGTACCCAAGTCTAAGGTTTTGAAAATCTCGGGTGCGTAGTACAAAACAACATTAATCCCCACAAACTGCTGAAATACAGAAAGTAAGATACCAATGATGACAAGTCCCCAGCCGTATGTGAGTGCGCTATTGGTTTTAACAACAAGTGTGTTTTTGATATCGCTTAAAATACTTTGTGCTTCGCTCTCGCTATTTACTTTCTTTAGAATTTCTAAAGCCTCTGCTTCTTTGTTGTGAGAGACCAAAGATCTCGGCGTATCCGGCACAAAATATAAGAGTGCTAAGAATATACTTACGGGTACCAATTCGGAGGCAAACATATAGCGCCACCCTATGTCATTGAGCCATGTATCATCACCGCTTAAAGCAATAAAATAATTTACAAAATAGACAACCATAAAACCACCTACAATGGCCAACTGGTTATAAGATACTAATTTTCCCCTATCCTTGGCCGGAGCAATTTCGGCAATATAAACAGGTGACAACATGGATGCTATACCTACGCCGATACCCCCAATAAATCGATAAATCATAAATACGGTTGAAAGCGTGTGATCGCCTTGACCAAGTGGTTGAAAAAACAATTCTGGAAGCGCTGAACCAAGTGCCGAAATAAAGAATAAAACACCTGCGATTACCAGTCCTTTTTTTCTTCCGAGTTTCTTACCCACGAGCCCAGCAAGAGCACCACCCAATATACACCCAATGAGTGCAATGGAAACAAGCCATCCTTTTAATGAACTGGCGGCTAGCTCGTCTAGCCCTTTGGGTTCAATAAAAAAAGCGTCTAGCGAACCTACGGTACCAGCAATGACACCCGTGTCATAACCAAAGAGCAGGCCTCCCAGCGTAGCGACTAAAGTTAATCTTAGTAAATATGATTTTTGCATGACAGTTTTGGTTTTAAATGTGGTTATTTAGAATGTTTTCCAAAAACTCTTGTTTACCACTAGCAGGCTTAATATCAGAAGTACTATTGCTTGCAATAGCATACAAATCATTTAAAGATAGTTTTCCTTGTTCAAAATCACTTCCTTTTCCAGCATCAAATGAAGCATATCTGTCTTGAACAAACGATGTGAAATTCGTGTCGTTTAATACTTTATCGGCAACCAAAAGACCTCTGGCAAAGGTATCTGCACCGCCAATGTGCGCATGGAATAAATCATCTAAGTCTGTAGAGTTTCTTCTAATTTTAGCGTCAAAATTAACACCTCCACCTTGAAGTCCGCCAGCTTTTAAGAAAACCATCATGGCTCTAGCAGCCTCCTCAATGTTATTGGGAAACTGATCGGTATCCCAGCCGTTTTGATAATCACCTCTATTGGCATCAATACTACCAAGCATGTTGTTATTGGCAGCTACGGTAAGTTCATGCTCAAAGGTGTGTTGTGCTAAAGTGGCATGATTTACCTCAATATTCAATTTAAAATCATCTTGAAGCCCATATTTATGTAGGAATCCAATCGAGGTAGCAGCATCAAAATCGTATTGATGTTTGGTTGGCTCAGACGGTTTTGGCTCAATAAAGAACGTCCCTGTAAACCCTTGTGAACGTGCATAGTCTTTGGCCATGGTTAAAAAACGTGCCATGTGATCTTGCTCGCGTCCCATGTCCGTATTTAACAACGACATATATCCTTCGCGTCCACCCCAGAACACATAGTTTTCACCATTGAGTTTCATGGTAGCATCCAGTGCCATTTTAACTTGAGCACCTGCATAGGCAACTACATCAAAATCAGGGTTGGTAGCCGCGCCGTTCATATACCTTGGATTGGAAAAGCAATTGGCTGTACCCCACAGGAGTTTAATCCCGGTTGCATCTTGTTTTGTTTTGATATAATCTGTGATGGCTTCTAATCGTTTTTCTGATTCTGCTAGAGAGCCACCTTCTTGAATTAGATCATAATCATGAAAACAAAAATAATCAAAGCCTATTTTGGAAATAAATTCAAAAGCAGCATCTGCTTTGTCTTTTGCTGCTTGAACGGGGTCATTATTTTGATCCCAAGGGAAATTTTGAGTACCTGGACCAAAGGGATCGGAACCTTGGCCACAGAAGCTGTGCCAGTAAGCAATAGCGAATTTGAAATGTTCGCGCATGGTCTTGCCAGCTACAACTTGGTCTGGATTGTAGTATTTAAATGCCAAAGGGTTGTCGGATGCTTTTCCCTCGAATGTAATTTTTGGTACTCCCTTGAAATATTCTTTATCTCCCACGGTTTAATTATTTATTTATTATTGTATTAAGTTCTTTTTCCCATTTTTCATAGGCTTCTACATAGGCGTCTGCGTTTTTTTGGGGCGTATAACTGCTCACGTAATCATTATTAGAAATACGTTCTCCAAAAGCGGCCAAATTATCGTGGCGCACCGAAGCAGCTCTAGCTGCACCAATGGCACCGGTTGTATTGTAAATTTCAATCTCTTGTCCAATCAAGGATGCGATGGTATTTGAGAAAACCTCAGATCTGAACAGGTTGTCATTTCCAGCTCTAATGACATGCAACGGCGTATTGTCGTTTTTAATGAATTTCATTCCATAAATAAATGAAAAGGCAATTCCCTCTAAAGTAGCTCTATAAACAGTACCGTTTGTATGCTTGTTTAAATTCAAATTAAGCATACGTCCCCCAACGTTTGTATTCCCAAGCATACGTTCGGTGCCATTTCCAAAAGGCATTATGGACAAGCCATTAGACCCCACAGGTTCCGCACTAGCAAGTTGATTCATGTGGTTATAACTATCAGCACCTGTATTGTTTTTCATCCAGCGGTACTGAATACCTGCGCCGTTTATGCACAATAATTTCCCAATAACAGGGGACTCTTGTGTATAGTTTACGTGTGCAAAATTATTAATACGCTCCAACTCATTCGTATGCATATTATCGGTAAGCGCGTACACCACTCCCGATGTCCCACCAGTGGAAGCAACCTCACCTGGCTTCATTACATTTAATGCTAAAGCGTTATTAGGCTGATCCCCTGCGCGATACATTATAGATGTGCCTGGCTGTAGCCCAGAATCCATTGCTGCTTGTTGATTAACCACTCCTTGAAGCGTAAAGTTATCAACTACATCAGGTGTCATGGAAACATCGATATCATAAAAATCCAAAAGCCAGTTTGCTGGCTTGTGTGTTTTGTAATCCCAAAGTGTTCCTTCGGAAAGGCCATTTACAGTTGTCGTTATATCGCCAGAAAACTTGTAAGCGATATAATCGCCAGGGAGCATATATTTATAAACCTTATCATATACTTCTGGCTCATTGTCACGAACCCATTTTAATTTGGAAGCTGTAAAATTTGCAGGGCTATTGAGTAAGTGCTCCTTACATTTTTTTGTACCTAAGGCTTTGAAGGCTTCATTTCCAATAGCAACTGCTCGACTGTCGCACCATATGATGGCATTTCTAAGTGGTGCCCCGTTGCGATCTACCACAACCAAACCATGCATTTGATAAGCAATGCCAATACCGTTGATTTTTTTGGAGTCAATTCCCGTTTGCTTCAATAGTTTTTTTGTTGCTAAACAAACGAGCTTCCACCACAGTCCGGGGTCTTGTTCTGCCCATGAATTTTCTGGGCTTATCATCCCCATCTCTCCTTCAGGCTCATGCGTTACGGCAATTTATTTGCCTGTCTTTACCTCGATAATGGCGGCCTTTACAGAAGAACTGCCAATATCATATCCAATGTTATACATAGATGAAGTTCATATATAATTAAAATCCACAATTTTTACTAAATACGTTTAAATAGAATTTAAGCTTTCATTGTAGTAGTGTTTAAAATAGCGAATTTCATATTTTTCACATGTGTTTCTATTGAAATCTAAGCATCATAACAATAGAAAAAACATTAGTACTAGACTTTTTGTACAAAATGGTGGTTTGGAATTTCAGATTTAGACTTCAGAACATACGTGCTTACCAATTTTTCAATCCCTTTGAGTGTGACTACATTAATCGCACTATCATCTAAGAACTACAACAGTTGGTTGAGAACATAAGAAATTACAAACGTCCTAGTCTTGTTTTCTGAGAAAAAAACCAATTACCTCTATAAAATAATCTATAATGAAAATATAAAGAGGTTGTCTTAAAAGCTACATTTTGTCAATCTGAACTAGTTTCAGATTCCATTTATCTATTGATAATCAATTTTTTAAGATTCTGAATAAATTCAGAATGATAGGTTTTCATACTTTTTAGACAGCCTTTTGCATACCCAATTGCGTTGTTTTCGAAACAGTGGTTAATATTTTACAAAACCTTAAAGATTTAATTTAAAACGTATTGACACATTTTGGGTGCTTTTTTTTACTTTTCAAAGATGAAATATTTATATATCAGCCTCGTCTTGTTATTCGTTATATCCCCTGCGATTTCTCAAGAAATTCAGCTTTTTGGACATAGAGGTGCTAAAGGTCATGCGCCAGAAAACACGGTGGTTTCTGTGAAGAAGGCTTTAGCTTTTGACGTTGATGGTGTTGAAATCGATGTGTTTCGTTGCCAATCAGGAGAAATTGTTGTTTTTCATGACAAATCACTTGATAAATTAACCAACGGTAGTGGAAAAATTGAAGAGAAAACATTAAAACAACTTAGCACGCTAAAAGTACTGGGAAGTGAGCCTATTCCAACGCTTGACGAAATCATTGATGTTATTAATGGAAGTGCCCGACTTAATATTGAACTTAAAGGAAAAAATACCGCAGAGGGGGTATTTTATATAATGAAGAAAGCCATTGAAAGTGGTCGTTGGAAAGCGGATCAGTTGTTTGTTTCTAGTTTTGACTGGGATGAGTTACGCGATTTTAAAAAGCTTACAACTGAATTTGGCATTGCGGTCTTAACAGAAAAGAATCCCCTTGACGCAATTCCGGTTGCCCGTGAGCTCAATGCGTTTGCAATTAATCCCAAGCATAGTCATTTGACGCAGAAAATAATAAACGATATTCACAGTGAGGGGTTTGAAATCCACACATGGACTGTAAATAAAAAAAATCGAATCGAAGAACTCATTTCTTGGGGAGTTGATGGGGTTATTACCGATTTTCCTGATGTGATTTATTAAGAGCAAAAAAAAACGCTAAAAACAAAAAACCCGCAACAATCGTTGCGGGTTTTGTACTGAAGGCGGGACTTGAACCCGCACGAACATTACTGCTCATTGGATTTTAAGTCCAACGTGTCTACCAATTCCACCACTTCAGCTTGGACTAAAAAAGAGCGAAAGACGGGATTTGAACCCCTGCCTGTACTGTCCGTTCCGCACAGCGGGCGGCAGGCAGGCGCGACTTGTCGCTTTGTTTTGTTATAAATAAAATTGGCTTTATAAATAACACTTTCAATTAACTTGAGCGAAAGACGGGATTTGAACCCGCGACCCTCACCTTGGCAAGGTGATGCTCTACCCCTGAGCTACTTTCGCATTTTATTTCAAGCCCTGAGTGACCCTCATACGCCTTTGGCGTATGATGATATACCCCTGAGCTACTTTCGCAATTGGAAGGCAAATGTAAGAAAATCTCCCTTTTCTTAGAAAACTATTTTTCAAGTTTTCGTTTTAATGCATTGAGCTGCATAAGTGCCTCTACAGGCGTGAGCTCATCGATGTTAAGCGCCAAAATTTGCTTCCGTAGATCTTCTAGCAACGGATCGTCCAACTGAAACATGCTCAACTGCATTGGTTGTTCACCAGTCTCGGTGGCGTGTCGTGTGGCTTCCAGTTGCTGCAACATATGTTTGGAACGTTCCAAAATCCATTTGGGCATTCCTGCCATTTTTGCCACATGAATTCCAAAGCTATGCGCACTTCCTCCTGGAACCAACTTCCGTAAAAACAATACATCGTCTGCTGTTTCTTGCACCGAAACGTTGTAGTTTTTAATACGGTCGAATTGTGATGACATCTCATTCAATTCATGATAATGCGTGGCAAATAAGGTTTTCGGTTTAGTCGGATGCTCATGCACATACTCCGCCAAAGCCCATGCGATTGAAATACCATCATAGGTACTTGTACCACGTCCGATTTCATCCAATAATATCAAGCTACGCGCCGAAATATTATTCATTATCGCTGCCGTTTCGTGCATTTCTACCATAAAGGTTGACTCGCCTTTGGAAATATTATCGCTTGCGCCTACTCTAGTAAAAAGCTTATCTACAATGCCCAACCGCACTTCTGCTGCAGGCACATAACTACCCATTTGCGCCAACAAAACAATAAGCGCTGTTTGACGTAAAATGGCAGATTTTCCCGACATATTCGGCCCTGTAATCATGATGATTTGTTGCTCGTCATTATCCAAATACACGTCATTTGGAATGTATGGGCTTTCATGTGGGAGTTGCTGCTCAATAACGGGATGTCTGCCTTGAACAATCTCAAGTGAAGCGTTTGACACAAACTCGGGACGACAATAATTTTGTCTTGTGGCCAACAAAGCAAATCCACTAAGCACATCCAATTGTGCCACACAACGCGCTGTAGTTTGCAACGATTGAATATGAGGAAAGAGATATTGAATCAATTCATTAAACAACTGAAGTTCCAAAACTGCAATGCGTTCCTCAGCACCTAAAATTTTGGTTTCATACAATTTCAGTTCGTCTGTAATATAGCGCTCTGCATTAACTAAGGTTTGCTTGCGCACCCATTCTTCTGGAACCTTGTCTTTGTGTAGATTTCGCACCTCAATGTAATAGCCAAAAACATTGTTAAAGGCAATTTTCAACGATGGTATCCCGGTACGTTCCGTTTCGCGCTCCAACATGGCATCTAAGGTGTCACGGCCGCCTTGCGCCAATGCACGTAACTCATCAAGCTCTCCCGAAACACCTGCTGCAATGGTTGTGCCTTTGCCCAGTTGTGTTGGCGCTTCTGCATCTAACCATCCTTTGATATGTCCTTGCAATTCTGTGCTATTTTCTATGCGTGCTAAAAGTGGGGCAACAGCAGAGGCATCAGCAAGTAATGTGGTGAGTTTGGTTGTTTGCGCAAGGGCAATCTTTAACGCATTTACTTCTTTGGGATTGATACGTCCTGTAGCAATTTTAGCCACCAAACGCTCAATGTCATTCATCTGCTTTAAACAAGTAATGACTTGCTCATGTTGTGTGGCGTTTTCAGTAAAATAACTGACACTATCCAAGCGTTGATTAATACGCTCAACATTGGTTTGCGGTGCGGTAATCCACCTTCGGAGCAGTCTTCCGCCCATAGCTGTAGCGGTATGATCGATTACATCCAATAACGTAATCGCTTCTGGAGCATTGGGGGAAATAAGTTCTAAATTTCGAACCGTAAAGCGATCCATCCAAACTTGTTGTTGGGGATTGTGCCGTTTTAATTGTGCCAAATGACCCAATTTGGCGTGTTCCGTTTCTGAAAGATAATGCAATACTACTCCAGCAGCAATCATTCCAATATCGGCACCGTCAAAGCCAAATCCTTTAAGTGTTTTGACTCCAAAATGCTGCATAAGCTTGTCCGAGGCATATTCGGTTTGAAACACCCAATCTTCTAACAAAAAATAGGGGAGATTATCGCCTAAAATCGCTGCAATGGCTTTGCGTTGAGGCTTAGCAATCAGTAACTCTTTTACTTCTAACTGTTGCAAAAGAGCCGCAATTTCAGCCGTGTTGCCCGCTGCCCATTGAAACTCTCCAGTAGAAATATCTAAATATGCAAATCCTAAGGTATTTTGTTGCACATATAGTGCGCCTAAAAAATTATTGCTTTTTTCGTCTAAAACGCCATCAGTCATAGTAACCCCGGGAGTAACCAATTCGGTTACACCTCGCTTTACAATTTTTTTGGTGAGTTTAGGGTCTTCCAATTGGTCGCAAATAGCAACCCGTTGACCGGCGCGTACTAATTTTGGCAAATAGGTGTGCAACGAGTGATGTGGAAACCCTGCCAATTCTGTTTCGCTAGTGCTTCCAGCCCCACGCTTGGTAAGCAAAATCCCTAAAATACGTGCTGCTTTCACTGCATCTTGCCCAAAGGTCTCGTAAAAATCACCTACCCGAAATAGCAATATCGCATCAGGGTATTTCACCTTGATTTGATTGTATTGCTTCATCAAGGGTGTTTCTTTGGCTGTTTTCTTTGCGGACAAATCGTGGGTTTAGTTCGTGCTAATTTACCAATTTTAGCCAAACACAATCCGTACATTTGCAATATGCGAAAATGGACCATGGAGGAACTGAATCGATTGGATGTAGCTGGTTTTAAAGCTGCACCAAAAACAAATATCATTTTGGTTTTGGATAATATTCGCAGTAGAAATAATGTTGGCGCCATTTTTCGCACCGCAGACGCATTTCGAATTTCAGAGATTGTGCTTTGTGGTATTACACCAAGACCGCCACACAAAGACATTCACAAAACAGCGTTGGGCGCAACAGAGAGTGTGAATTGGCGTTATGAAGATTCTGCTGAAAATGCAGTAACTAAATTGCAACAATCCGGTGCGCATTGCTTTGCCGTGGAGCAAGCCCAAGGGGCTGATTTTTTGAATGAAGTCAAGCCCAATCCAAACCAAACTGCTGTGTTGGTGTTGGGCAATGAAGTTCAAGGGGTTTCACAAGAAGTTATTGATGTGTGCGATACCGCAGTAGAAATCCCACAATTGGGAACAAAACATTCATTAAATGTAGCCACTTCTGCCGGCGTGGTATTGTGGCACTTTTTTATGCATTTGCGTCCAGCTGCGCATTAACCCGACGCAATAACTCGTCCAGGTCATCGGAATGTAATACAAAATCCAAATCGGAAACATCTACTTCTGCTACAAGCATTTGTGTTTTCAAAAAAGGTATATGTTGGTCATAGCCGGCAGCTAATTTTTCTAGGTATTCTATTTCGATTTGCTGCTCATAACTACGCCCACGTTTTTTGATATTTGCCTTGGCACGTGCGGGTGTTTGACGCAAATAAATACACAAACTTGGTTGATTAGCACTGCGCGACATCAATTCAAATAATTGCTTAAAAAGCGGATATTCGTCATCGCTGAGCGTGTTTTGTGCAAAAACCAAAGACTTGCTCATGTGATAATCTGAAACCACACCCGATTGAAACAAATCTAACTGTTCGGCTTCTTCATTTATCTGTTTAAACCTATCTGCCAAAAACGATAATTCCAACGGAAAAGCGAAACGTTTTGGCTTTCGGTAGAATTTTGGCAAAAACGGATTATCGGCAAATCGCTCTTGAAGGGTTTTATAGCCTAATCTTGCTGCTAAAGTTTTGGCAAGTGTTGTTTTCCCGCTACCAATAATACCTTCAATACACACAAAATCGTGTTGCTTGATATTCGCATACAACGGATGAACAAGGCTTTGTGCAGTAATACCAAGCACTGAGTTATCGCTACATTCAGCCAATAATAATGTGGTTGTTTTTTTAAAAATGGGATGTACTTTATTTGGTGCAATTTCAGCAAGCGGTTGCAATACAAATCGGCGCTTCTCCATAGACGGATGAGGTAAGGTCAATGCTGCAACACTCATGATCAAATCATCATAAAAAAGCAAATCCAAATCCAGTGTTCGGTTTTGATAGCCCACAGCTTTGCTTCGTGTTCGGCCGTGTTGTGTTTCGATAGCCAAAAGTTCCTGCATGAGTTTTGGGGCATCCAATGTTGTTGCTATGGTGAAACAGGCATTAAAAAATGGGTTTCCATCAAAGCCCACGGCAGGAGTTTCAATAACAGTAGAAATAGCATGGACAGTGCCAATACGTTTCGAACAGGCATCAATACCTTGTTGCAAATACGCAAGTCGGTTTCCTAAATTACTACCTATTGAAATATACGCTACTGCCATAACGCAAAAATGGGAAAAAGAATTGGGAAACCTGTATATTTGAATCTTACTCTAAACATTATGCAGTTTTTTAAAAATCTAATCAGTTCAGCCTTGGGCACATTTATAGCACTTGGACTATTTTTTGTTTTTCTATTTGTTTTTATTGCGGGATCAATTGCCGTATTGGAAGAAGAAAACGACGATGTTGAAATTGAAAACAATACAGTACTAGTCATGGATATGAAAGTGCCTATTCAAGACCGCGAACCACAATCGTTTTCATTTTCAGAAGCCTTAGAACTAGATGTTGAAGCTCACGGACTTAATTCCATACTGCCGGCAATTGCACAGGCAGCGGAGGATGAACGTATTTCGGGAATTAGCATCCAAAACATAAGCGCCTTAGGGGGAATTGCCAATATTTCTGCCGTTCGTGATGCGTTGTTAAAATTTAAAGAAAGTGGGAGATTTATTTATGCCTATGGCGATTATTACGGGCAATCGGATTATTTTATGGCCTCAATAGCCGATTCTATTTTTGTTCACCCAGAGGGATCCATTGATTTTCGCGGGCTAAGCGCTGAAGTACTTTATTATAAATCAGCGCAAGAAAAATCGGGTGTTAGCATGGAAGTTATTCGAAATGGAAAGTACAAAAGTGCTGTCGAGCCTTTCTTGGATGACAATATGAGCGACGAAAACAGAGAACAAATCCAATCTTTTTTAGATCATATTTGGGATGAAATACTTGCAGATGTTTCCGAAAGTCGTGGTATGACAGCAAAAAAACTAAATCAACTTGCTGACAATGTTGCTGGCCTTACGGCGCAACGTGCTGTAAGTGCGGCATTAGCAGATGGAACTGTAACGCGCCGAGCCTACAAAGAAAAAATCTCGGAACGCCTAGATGAAGACGATGTAGAATATGTCAATTTCATAGATTATATGAGCGTTTCTAAAGGTAAAAAAGGCAAAGGCCCTAACCGCATTGCAGTGGTATATGCACAGGGTGAAATTATTTATGGTGAAGGGGGTACGGAAATTATTGGGCAAGAAAAAATCATCAAAACCCTAAAGAAAATTGGAAAGAAAAAAAACATAAAGGCGGTGGTGTTGCGTGTAAATTCTCCAGGCGGAAGCGCACTTGCATCTGAACTTATTTGGGAAGAAATTGAGCATCTGAAAAAAACCAAAAAAGTAGTGGTTTCTATGGGAAATGTAGCGGCATCGGGCGGATATTATATTGCTGCAAACGCAGACGAAATTGTAGCTGAGCCCACCACCATTACAGGTTCTATTGGCGTTTGGGGTGTTTTACCCAACGTAAATCGTTTGGCAAATCGATGGGGTATCAATGCCGAGCAAGTTACTACCAATAAGCGATCCATACTTTACTCCCCATTTGAGCCGTTAAGCAATGCTACGCGACAAGAAATTAAAGTAGGTATCAACCAAGTATATCAAACATTCTTAAGCCGTGTTGCCGAAGGCAGAAACATGACTAAAGATGAAGTTCACGAAATTGCACAAGGACGTGTTTGGTCAGGTGTGGAAGCAAAAGAAATCGGACTTGTTGACCACTTAGGTGGTATGGAAACCGCCTTAGAACGTGCAGCTGTACTTGCTGAAATTGAGGACTATAAAATCACAACCTATCCAAAATTTGATGATGATTTAGAAAGCATGCTAGAAGAGCTGTTCCGTGGACCTTTTGGCAGTATCAAACAACAACTCCCGCCTGAGCTTGGACTTTGGTTAAAAAATGCTAAAGCTTTAAAACACCCCGCAAATCAAATTCAAACACGCTTACCGTTTACACTCAATATTAAATGATAAAGGCAACTCCAGCAGCACGTAAATTATACTTGTATTTAGCAGCCTTATTCATTACTTCATTGGTAGTGTCTAACCTGATTTTTCAAAAGTTTTTTTATTGGTACCCTTTTGATTGGGAGGTGTTTGGCTTTAGCCTTTTTGAATTATCAGTTGGAATTTTACCCTATCCCATTACGTTTTTAATCACAGATATCATTTCTGAAATTTTTGGTAAAAAGAGTGCGAATCAAGTTGTAATTGCTGGAATTTTTGCATCTTTCTTTTCCATTGGAATTCTGCTCATTGCTGGCGGAGTACCTGCTATGGAAACATCGCCTGTTGATGATGCTACTTTTCAAAAGGTGTTTGCTATGTCGCCGCTTGCCGTATTGGCGTCTATGATTGCCTATTTGTCGGCACAGTTTGTAGATATTCGTATTTATCATTTTTGGAAAAAACTCACTCAAGGAAAACACTTATGGCTACGGAATAACTTCTCCACCTTTGCCTCGCAAATCATCGACTCCACAACTGTCATTTTACTTCTTTGTTCATTTGGATTATTGCCGTGGGAACTTTTTTGGGGATTGGTAGTTTCTAGCGTTATTTTTAAAATTTTAGTCGCTGCATTTGACACCCCATTTTTATATCTTTTTGTATGGATTATCCGGCGTGAATTCAAATTAAAAGTAGGCGAAGAAATCCAATTGTAATATGGCTGAAAAACCAGCAGTTCGTATCAATAAATACCTCAGCGAATTGGGCTATTGCTCTCGGCGTGCCGCCGATAAACTCATAGACGAAGGCAGAATAACAGTCAATGGAAAACCTGTGGTCATGGGGTTAAAAGTTACCCCAGAAGACAGCATTGCCGTGGACGGCGTCTTAGTGAATAAAAAAGCCGACAAACCCGTTTATATTGCGTTTAATAAGCCTGTGGGGATTGTGTGTACTACCGACACGCGGTTAGAGAAAAATAACATCATTGATTTCATTAATTATCCGACCCGAATTTTCCCTATTGGTAGGTTAGATAAACCTTCAGAAGGTTTAATTTTTTTAACCAACGATGGCGATATCGTCAATAAAATCCTGCGTGCGCGAAACCATCACGAAAAAGAATATGTGGTTACTGTTGATAAGCCCATTACAAAAGAATTCGTGGCAAAAATGAGCAAAGGCGTTCCCATTTTGGATACCGTTACACGCCCTTGCCAGGTAACACAAACACACAAAAAGACATTTAAAATTGTTCTTACACAGGGGTTAAATCGCCAAATTAGACGCATGTGCGAGTACTTGGGCTATAACGTTATAACGCTAAAACGCATACGGATTATGAACGTTTCGTTAGATGTGGGTGTGGGTACATGGCGGCACCTGACTAAAAAAGAATTGGAAAAAATCAATGGCTTAGTCGAGCACTCCAAAAAAACATTTGACGGTTAATCTACTGCAATAGACACCACGTGTCCTTCATGCCCGCGAACATTCCAAACGGTATCGTCTTCAAAAATCCAATACTGTCCTTTGATTCCTTTTAGTACTCCCGTGTATTCTGGCGATTTGGAAAGCGTTAAACTTTTTACCTTTTCGGGAAAACGCTGCACAGGATAGGCCACTTCAATGGATGCGTCAGAAGCAATATAAGGCTGTACTTCGGTAGGAAGTTTAGACAAACAAGCCGCACGTTCAGCTACCAAATCCAACTGTTCGCCCTCGTTTTGGAGCATCACACGCCAATTGGTTTTGTCATTGAAATAGGCTTTAAGGGCTACTTCCGTAATGCCTGCCAAATAGCGGTTTGGCACCTCCACGATGGGTAAAGCTTGGTGAGCACCTTGGTCAATCCAACGTGTGGGTACTTGCGTTTTTCGAGTTACGCCTACTTTAAGCCCGCTCGAAACCGCAAAATATACGATGTGTGGCTGCAACTGCACTTTTTGCTCAAAAGCCAAATCGCGGTCTTCAATACCCAAATGCGCTTTACTTAGTTCAGGCTTCATGATCCACTCCCCTGCGCTTGGGGTTTCAAAAAAGCACGACTTACAAAAGCCTTGGCGGAAAATTTCTTTAGGTGCATGACAGCTCAAACACTCATATCCCTTGAGTGAAATCTGCACTTTTTTTTGCAACAAACTATTTACATGGATAAAAGAATCTTGGAAAAGAAGGTAGTAATTTACGGGCGATTGCCACTCAGTTTTCATTTTGGTCAGTACCCCTTGAAACATAATTCGTATTTTCGTTCAGCAATATACCCAAAATGGCAATACCACTACTGCATACAGTTGCTTCTTGGCTGCTTAAAAAGCGGGTGCATGATATTGAGTTATTTATCAAATACCCTAACGAAGTACAGCGCGAAGAACTCACCAAATTACTCCAAACGGCCAAAAACACGGAAGTTGGTAAGCAATACGGCTTTGCCGATGTGCAACACTATGAAGATTTTGCTAGTAGAGTGCCCGTACGCACCTACGAAGAGATTGCCCCGCTAATTGAACGTTCCCGAAAAGGTGAGCAAAATATTTTTTGGCCAACACCCATTCGTTGGTACGCCAAATCGAGTGGGACAACCAATGCGAAAAGCAAATTCATTCCCATTTCAAACGAATCTTTAGAAGACTGCCATTTTAAGGGCGGCAAAGACATGCTTAGCCTGTATTTTGCCAATAACGAAAGCTCAACATTGTTTCAAGGAAAGGCACTACGCTTGGGTGGAAGCAAAGCCCTTTACGAAGAAAACAATACCTATTTTGGCGACTTATCGGCGATTATGATTGACAACCTGCCGCTGTGGGCAGAGCTGGTCAGTGCGCCCAGTCAAAAAGTATCGTTGATGGCAGAATGGGAATCCAAAATGGAAGCGATTGTAAAAGAAACCCTTAAAGAAGATATTCGTAGTATGGCGGGTGTTCCCTCTTGGATGTTGGTGCTACTGCAAAAAGTATTGGCTGAAACCGGTCGGGAAACCATCCTGGACGTCTGGCCCAATATGGAGGTCTATTTTCACGGTGGAGTAAACTTTTTACCTTACAAACAACAATACAAAACTTTATTGCCTAGCGATAGCATTCATTATGTGGAACTCTACAATGCTTCTGAAGGCTTTTTTGGCGTGCAAGATCAACTGCATTCGGACGAACTTTTACTCATGCTGGACTACGGGATTTTTTATGAGTTTATCCCCATGAAAACCTACGGCACAAAAAACGAGCGCGTAATACCCCTTTCAGAGGTTGAAGTAGGCGTGCAATACGCCGTGATTATTTCCACCAACGCCGGATTGTGGCGCTACCACATTGGTGATACGATACGCTTTACTTCTGTTTTACCTTATCGCTTTAAAATTACAGGTAGAACCAAACATTTTATCAATGTGTTTGGGGAGGAATTGGTCATTGAAAATGCCGACAAAGCACTAGAAACCGTTTGCCAAAAACACAAGGTCCAAGTGGTGGACTATACCGCTGCGCCCATTTTTATGGAAGGCTCCGGAAAAGGCGGGCACGAATGGCTTGTAGAGTTTAAAAAACCGCCGCAAAACCCCGAAGCATTTGCTACAGACTTAGACGAAGCCTTGCAAAGCATTAACTCCGACTACGAGGCCAAACGCTATAAAAACATGACACTGATGCCGCTGAAACTCCATGTAGCAGCTCCCAAAACCTTTTACAAATGGTTGAAGCAAAAAGGTAAAATTGGTGGACAGCATAAAGTACCACGCCTTTCCAATAACCGCGAGTATTTGGAGGAGTTGTTGGGGGAGGTTTAATCTATAGAAATATGTAGCTGTTTTCCAATCCCAGTTTCAATAAGCTTGTGGTAGGTAGAAACCTGAATGTCGCTAAGTCCTCTTTCAATTCTAGAAATATAACTTTTTTTCGTACCTGTTTTTTGGGCAAGTTCTTCTTGAGTCAAGTTTGCTTCTTTTCGAGCTTCTTTTAACATCACACCCAATCGAAAAGCAAGAGAATCCCTATCAAATGCATCGCGTTTTGGGGTTCCCTTATCTCCGTATTTTTCAATAAGTAGTGTTTCAAAATTTGTTGTCTGTTTCATTATGTGTTGTTTTTATCGCTCTGATATTCTCTTTTTAACTTTTCAGCAAGTCGGATTTCCTTTCGAGGTGTTTTCTGTGATTTTTTTACAAAAAATCCAGTTTCTGATAAATTATTCTCGGCAGCAATTTTAATCATTAAATCTTTACTAATCCAATTATCTAATGGGCAGATAGCCGCAGCATTACTTTTGAAAAGGGTATCCGTAAAAGTATCTATTTGATACATTTTTAAATCCATAATCTTATTGTTGTATGTTTCGTTTTACTGTTCTCTTACCTTCTTTCTGAACTGTCAAGTATTCCTTGACTGTTGATGATTCTTTTAGCTCTCTTTCTTTAAAACAATTGTTGATGTGAAGGCTTATATTTTGTTTCGTTTGATTAAATAGTGTGGTCATTTGTTGTTGCGACAACCAAACCGTTTCATCTTCCACCCTTACTTCTAGCTTGATGGATATATCATTTGGTTGATAAAGAACAATCTCATTAATCATGTTCGTTTTCAAATGCATAGTATAGGATTTAACCCAAAAAAAATTCTAAAAGAAAAAGTGATTCTACCACTCGGCAGAGAATATTTAGTTGAAGAACAGATTTAGGGCTTGTTCAACACTAAAATAACAAAAAAACTAAGAAGCCGCTTTAAGCTGGTTTAGCTCTACGCCGCTAAGTTTGTTTTCGGCATAGCGTTTAGTCACTTTTAGCGAGGTGGTTTTTGTACCTGGCAGTTCAAACATGGCATCGGTGAGTATGGCTTCACAAAGGGAACGTAACCCCCGTGCGCCCAAGGCATAGTGCATCGCTTGCTCCACAATATAATCCAATGCAGCAGGTGCAAAGGACAGTTTTATGTCGTCCAATGCAAACAAATGTTCGTATTGCTTTATCAACGCATTTTTAGGCTCAACCAAAATAGCACGCAATGCTTTTTTACTCAATTGGTTCATGTGCGTCAATACAGGCAAACGCCCAATAATTTCCGGAATCAATCCAAAATCTTTTAAATCAGATGGCGTAATATGTGCCAACAATTCTTCTTCAGAAACACTGTCACGCTTAGCCGAAGTGCTATACCCCACCGCTTGCATGTTCATGCGTTTTGCAATATAACGCTCGATGCCGTCAAAAGCACCGCCAGCGATAAATAAAATATGTTCCGTGTTGATTTCCACAAACTTCTGATCGGGGTGTTTGCGCCCTCCTTTTGGTGGAACGTTTACTACGGTTCCTTCAAGAAGTTTTAGCAATGCCTGTTGTACACCCTCACCTGAAACATCTCTGGTAATGGAAGGGTTATCGCTTTTACGTGCAATTTTGTCAATCTCATCAATAAACACAATGCCCTTTTCGGCTTTTTGCTGGTCATAGTCGGCGGCTTGTAGTAAGCGTGTCAAAATGCTTTCTACATCTTCGCCCACATAACCCGCTTCCGTAAGTACGGTGGCATCTACGATGGCGAGTGGCACTTGAAGCATTTTGGCAATGGTTTTTGCCAAAAGGGTTTTCCCTGTACCTGTTTGCCCAGCAATAACAATATTGCTTTTTTGGATTTCTACATCGTTGTCGTCATCGGCTTGGGTAAGTCGTTTGTAGTGGTTATACACCGCAACCGAAAGCACTTTTTTGGCGCGCTCTTGACCAATGATATATTCGTCTAAAAACGCCTTAATCTGTTTTGGTTTTTTGAGTAGAATATCAGAAGATGTTGTTGCCGTATCGGTGTGCGTTTTCTCCTCTTGGATAATACCAACGGCTTGGTCAACGCAACGCTCGCAAATATGCGCATCGAGTCCAGCTACCAATAATTGGGTTTCGGCTTTTTTACGCCCACAAAACGAACAACTTAATGCTTCTTCCATCTTAACTTCGGGTCAATACCTCGTCTATCATGCCGTATTCTTTGGCTTCTAGTGCTTTCATCCAATAATCACGATCTGAATCTTCATATACCTTGTCATAGGGTTGATTACTGTGTTTTGCAATGATTTCGTACAATTCTTTTTTGAGTTTTAGAATTTCACGCGCCGTAATTTCAATATCCGATGCTTGTCCTTGTGCACCTCCAAGAGGTTGATGAATCATCACACGTGAGTGTGGCAGCCCAGAGCGTTTTCCTTCCTGACCCGCGCAAAGCAACACAGCGCCCATTGACGCTGCAATTCCGGTACAAATAGTAGCTACATCTGGATTGATAAACTGCATGGTATCGTAAATACCTAATCCGGCATACACGCTTCCGCCCGGCGAGTTGATGTAAATCTGAATGTCTTTGTTTTTGTCTGTACTTTCCAAAAACAGCAATTGCGCCTGAATAATATTCGCAACGCTATCGTTAATGGCAGTTCCCAAAAAGATGATGCGATCCATCATCAACCTAGAAAACACATCCATTTGTGCCACATTAAGTTGACGCTCCTCGATGATATAAGGGGTTAAACTGCTTACAAGTTCATTGTAATAAAGCGAGTTTATACCGTGGTGTTTGGTTGCGTACTCTTTAAATTCTTTTCCGAAATCCATAGCTTAAAATTGTATGTTAAATATAGCGATTATTTTTTGTACGCCTCTTTGATAAAGGTGTCGTAGTTAACTTTTTTAACTTTAATATTACCTTTTTCTAAAAACAATTGTCGCATTTTTTCACTCATAAGCTGATCTGAAATGCGTTTTACTTCTTCTTGATTCCCCAAAATACGAGCGGCAATATCATTGAGTTCTTCTTCCTTAACGTCTGTTCGTCCAAATTGCACCATTTGCTTTTGGAGTAAATCCTTAGCAAAGGTTTCTATTTCTTCTCTAGTAATTTGAAGGTTGTTTTCTTGAATCAAATTAGACTCAATAAGTTGGTATCGCAACCCACGCTCAGACTTTGCATATTCTGCCTCTGCCTCTTCTGCAGAAATGGGATTTTCACCTGCCGTTTGCATCCATTTTTTTAGAAATGCATCTGGTAATGAAAACTTGGTATTGTCAATCAAACTCTCTGTCATATCATTTACAAACTTCTGATTTGCTTGTGTTTCAAAGTGTCCAGAAGCATCTTCTTTGAGTTTGGCTTTGCATTCAGTCGCTGTTTTTACGGCATCTTTTCCAAATACTTTGTCGAAAAATTCTTGGTCTAGTTCTGCCAATCCGCGGTTGTTGCGTTCTTGTAAGGTTAGTGAAAGCTCTAGTGATTTCTCAGGCAATTTACCCATCACGCGTTGCAACACATGGTCCTCTTTAAATAATCCTTTTGTGCTTAGCGAAAGCACATCACCTAAAGTCGCATTCTTGAATGCTGTTATGGCTTTTTTACTTTTAAGTTCGTCGGCAGCAAATGTGGCACTTTTATTTTCTTCTACTCCTTCAAACACAACGCCAACTGTAAACTCCGTTTCTTTAGATACCTCTTCAGTTGGTGTGATTGTACCGTACTGTTTTTGTAAGCGTTCCAATTGCTCGTTTACAAAGGCATCATCGGCTTGGATTTCGTAGCGTGTAATGGCTTTTCTATTGGGTAGTTTTACCTCCACTTTTGGCGTAAGTCCCAACTCAAAGTCAAATGAAAAACTCGGTGCAGTCCAGTCCAATTTATCTACAGGAACAGGTAATGGATTCCCTAAAATATCTAACTTTTCTTTGTTTAAATAATCGTTTAATGATGATTGCAATGCTTTGTTAACTTCATCTACCAAAACAGCCTGTCCGTATTGCTTTTTTACAACACTCATGGGAATATTTCCCTTTCTAAATCCTGGAATATTAGCACGCTTACGGTAATCGTTTAGCACTTTTTCTACCTGAGGTGCAACTTCTTCTTGTTTTACTTCGACAGTTAAGACGGCATTTAGCGCATCTACATCTTTTCGCGTTACGTTCATCATTTTATTTTAATAGCTGGCAAAAATAGGCTATTTTACAGCAAGGTCAAAGCAAAGATTTCAAGGGTTTTAGAATAAAAAATCATGCAGTGCAAGCGTGAAAGCTTTTGGATTTTCGGCATGGAGCCAGTGCCCAGCGTCAGGTATCCAATTCAAGGTTGCATTAGGAAAATACGATTGGATGCTGGAAACATCCTGTTCTAAAATATAATCTGACATTGCACCTCCCAAAAACAGCGTATCACCTGCAAAAGTAAGTCCTTTAGGAGCGGCACCTATTTCGGATAATTTGTGTTGTAAAACCTGAATATTACAACGCAATTTCAAGGTCCGATCTTCAGTCCACGCTAAATTTTTGAGTAAAAACTGACGTACACCAACTTCAGGAACAAAAGCGGCAAGCGCATCATCGGCTAGCGTTCTTGAAGTAAATGTATGCGTGTCTAAATGTAAAAGTCCGTCTATAATATTGGAAAACTTTTCACGCACTTCATACGCTTTAGGTGCAATATCCGCGACGATAAGTTTATGCATACGTTCAGGGTGTTGCAATGCCAATGTCATAGCCGTTTTCCCGCCCATGGAGTGCCCTAAAACAATGGCTTTATCCAATTTATGTGAATCCATATAAGCGACAATATCTTGCGCCAGAATTTCGTAGTTAAATGATTCGCTGTGAAAACTTTTGCCGTGATTTCGTTGGTCTATGGCATGGACTTCAAAGTGGGAAGACCAATATTTGGCGTGCGTACGCCAGTTGTCGGACATTCCTAAAAATCCATGTAAAATAAGTAATGGCGTGCCTTGCCCTGTAATTGTACTGTGAACTAGTGGCTCGATAGCTTTGCTATGTATTGGTTAATTACATTTTCTAGTCCGTAGTATAGCGACTCACATACCAAAGCATGACCAATGGAAACTTCCAATAAGCCTGGAATCTTTTGTGCAAAAAAATGGATATTCTCTAAACTCAAATCGTGTCCAGCATTAAGTCCTAAACCAACTTCCTGGGCTTTTTGGGCAGCAGCTACAAAAGGTGCGATTGCTTTATCTGGATTTATAGGGAATTTTTCAGCATAGGACTCCGTGTAGAGTTCAATGCGATCTGTACCTGTAGCAACAGCTGATTCGACTTGCGATTCATCTGGATCTAAAAAAATAGAGGTGCGAATACCATGTTGCTTAAATTCCTGTATCACTTCTTGTAAAAACGACCGATTTGTAATCGTATCCCAACCTGCATTGGACGTAATGGCATCGGGTGCATCTGGAACCAAAGTAACCTGTGCAGGCTTGACCTTACACACCAAATCCACAAATTTTGGGTTTGGATTGCCCTCTACGTTAAATTCGGTTGTAATGACTTCAGGTAATTCACGGACATCTTTATATGTAATGTGACGTTCATCTGGTCTTGGATGGACTGTAATTCCTTGGGCTCCAAAGCTTTGTATGTCACGAGCGACATCCAATACATTTGGCATATTTGCTCCACGTGCGTTACGCAACGTGGCAATTTTATTGATGTTTACACTTAATTTTGTCATAGCAATATAAAGACGTTTGGTGCTCAAAAATACAACTTTATGCAGCTTTATTCTTTTTGGTCTAACTTTGTACTATGAAAATTGCGTTATACAGTTTGGTTCACGATGATGCAACGCTCCGCATTGTGTCTAGAATTATTACTTTTTTCTCAGAAAAAAAGGCAGATATTCAGATTGAAAAAGCGTTGTCTGCACACTTTCCTGAAGTAGCAGCTTCAGCTTTTGAATCCCACCTTGATATTGATTCAAAAACAAATGTGTTTTTTGCTGTAGGGGGTGATGGAACGGTACTCCGATCGTTAAATTATGTGCGCGAATCAAAAATACCCCTAATCGGGATTAATACGGGTCGTTTGGGATTTTTGGCCACTGTACAACCCAACGAGATAGATATTTGTCTCTCGGAAATTCTTGCTAAAAACTACAGCACAGAAGAGCGTAGCTTACTAGAAATTAAATCAAACCCACCACACCCCGACTTAGAAGCATTTCCGTTGGCATTAAACGAAGTATCAGTAGCACGAGAAAATACCACTTCGATGATTACCATTCACACCAAAGTCAATGGTGCATATTTGAATGTATATTGGGCAGACGGCTTGGTAACAGCAACACCCACAGGCTCTACCGGATATTCATTAAGCAGTGGCGGACCTATCATTGCACCTGAAAGTAAAAGTTTAGTACTGACGCCAATCGCACCACATAATCTCAATGCTAGACCCCTGGTTGTTGGAGATGATGTAGAAATCGAAATCCATGTAGAGGGAAGGGGTGAATCGCACTTAATTACACTGGATACTAGGTTGTTTTCTATCCCAATGAATACCCGTGTTTTTATTAAAAAATCCAATGCTCCTATTGTTTTTATAAGACCAAATAACCATAGTTTTTTTGACACCTTACGAAACAAACTTTTATGGGGGCAAGACAAACGCAATTAACAATAAACTTGACGATTTTCTGTTTTTAGCATACACATATTCCGTATGAATCGTATATTTTTTTGGTGTTTTCTGTTGGGCTTTACTGGAGCTACAACCTATGCGCAGCGCCATGAAATTGGCATTCTTGTGGGCGGTGTTAATTATATAGGTGAAATTGGAGAAACACAATATTTCAAGCCGAAACATTTGGGCTATGGCATTATTTACAAACGGAATCTCACACAACGCATTGCGCTAAGAGCGCAGTTTAGCACAGGTAAATTTAGTGCAGATGACCGAAATGCAACAGACTTAGATCGGCGTGCAAGAGAGCTTTCTTTTTCAAACACATACAGTGCATGGGGTATTGGAGCAGAGGTGAATTATGTGTCATTGCCAATTGGTGAATTTGGTACTTCTTGGACACCTTATTTACATATTGGTATTCAACGCCTTGTAGCAGACGAATTGTACTTCCCTAAAAGTGAGTTTAATGCTATTGCACACGGAAAAAAAATGACCATAAGTGTTCCTTTTGGTGTAGGAATAAAGTTTAATTTAGGTCAATATTGGGTAATTGCTGCCGAAGTGCAACCACAGTTTACATTTTCCGATAACCTCGATGGAAGTTTCCCAAATAGAGATAAACAACCGCTTGCCCAACAATTTTCTACGAGTTTAAGTAGTGATTGGTTGGTATTTACGGGGATTTCTATAACTTACGCCTTTGGAAGACTGCCGTGTTGCAGAGATTAAAATAATGATGAGTTTCGAAGAAATTAATCCGGAAATGCTACCACAACACATTGCCATTATCATGGATGGTAATGGGCGCTGGGCGAAGCAGCATGGTAAAATGCGTGTTCGCGGGCATGAAGCAGGTGCAGAAGCCGTTCGTAAAACGGTAGAGGCAGCGGCAAAACTCGGCATCAAACACCTTACACTTTATGCCTTTTCTACCGAAAATTGGAGTCGCCCAAAAACAGAAGTAAACACCTTAATGGGGTTATTAGTAAGAAGCTTGCGCCGAGAATTGGATCGCATAGTTACTAACGACATAAAGCTCAGCGCCATTGGTTCACTAGACAAACTCCCTAAAAGTGTGCAGCATGAATTGCAGGAAGTGATTCAAAAAACGACCCATAATTCAGGAACGCATTTGACCCTGGCAATCAGCTATGGAGCTAGAGAAGAAATCAAACAAGCGGTGAAGCAAATAAGTGAAAAAGTTAAAAATAATATAATTCCTGTCGAAAGTATTGACGAAACCATAATTAATGAGCATCTTTACACGCAACATTTACCTGATGTAGATTTGCTTATTCGCACCAGCGGAGAAGTACGTATTAGTAACTTTCTGTTATGGCAAATTGCCTACGCAGAACTTTATTTTACAAACGAATTGTGGCCAGAATTTGACGAACAATCACTCCATCAGGCAATTTTAAGTTATCAAAAAAGAGAACGCAGATTTGGAAAAACAAGTGAACAGCTTACATAGCAATGTCCTCCATACCATTTTCTTATGCATTACACTCTTAGGTTTTGCATTTTCGTATGCACAAGACAGCACCTTTGATAAAGGTAAGATTTACGAAATAGGTGAAATTACTGCAACTGGAGTAAAAAGTTTTAGCCCGCAAACAGTTGTCGCCTATACAGGCTTAAAAAAGGGGCAACGCATTCAAATTCCTGGAGAGGAAATCAGCGCCACCATTAACAAACTTTGGAAGCTTGAACTCTTTAGCAACATCGAGTTTTTTATTACCAAAATTGACGGTGACGTTGCCGATTTGGAACTTTATATACAAGAACTGCCAACGCTCTCTGACTATACAATTAAAGGGATTAAAAAAGGAAAACTTGAAAGCATTATCAAGGATACCGATATCAAAAAAGGAAAAAAAATCAGTAAAAATTTCTTGGCTACAACCAAAAACTACATTGAAAATAAATACAGAAAAGATGGGTTTTTAAATGCCAAAGTCACCATTGATACAAAGCCAGACACAACTGGCGTGAACAATCAAAAAATGTTGATTTCTCTAGACCGTGGGGATCGTGTAAAAATACGGTCGTTAGCTTTCGAAGGAAATACCATTTTTAGCAGAAAAAAACTGCGGAAAAAGTTTAAAAATACGCGTGTTGAATTCCCTGGGCGTTTCTGGAAACGATCAAAATATATTGAAGGTGATTTTGAAGAGGATCTAAAATCTGTACTTGATTTCTACAAAGAAAAAGGATACCGTGATGCTAGAATTGTTTCGGACACCGTTGTGATAGATGGCGATAAAATAGATATTGACATTGCTTTACAAGAAGGAAATAAATATCATTTTGGCGAAATTGATTTTATTGGGAATTCCGTTTATTCAGATGCACAACTTTCACGAGTTCTAGGGCTTAAATCTGGTGATACCTACAATGGAGTTTTACTTCGAAAACGTATTGCAGACCAAACCAAACCTGATGGTGAGGACCTCACAAACCTATACCAAAACAACGGGTACCTGTTTTCAAGCATTAACCCTGTTGAAGTAAGCGCCGCAAACGATACAATCGATTTTGAAATTCGTATTACCGAGGGAAAACCTGCTTATTTTAACCGTATTACAGTACGAGGAAACGATCGTACAAATGACCACGTGATTTACAGAGAAATTAGAACACGTCCAGGAGAACTATACAGCAAAGATAAAGTGGTGCGATCGGTGCGTGAATTGGGTCAGTTAGGCTTTTTTGATGCTGAGCAAATTTCCCCCGATTTTAAGGATGTAGATCCCAATGCGGGTACAGTAGATATCGAATACGGATTAGTAGAACGTGGCGCAAGTCAAATTGAACTTCAAGGCGGCTATGGCGGCGGTGGATTTATTGGTACCTTAGGGTTATCGTTCAATAACTTCTCCATGCGCAATATTTGGAACAAAAAGGAGTATAAACCTGTTCCAATGGGTGACGGACAGCAATTAGCACTTCGCTTGCAAGCAAGTCGGTTTTTTGAAACATATAGTTTTTCGTTTGCAGAACCATGGCTTGGTGGCGAACAACCCGTACGATTCTCAACCTCTATTTCTCAAACCACGCAATACCGCTACGATTTTAGAACAGGGCTTGCCAACAAGAATCAATATTTTAGTATCAAAGGGATAAACTTAGGCTTAGCAAAACGATTACAAGTACCTGATGATTATTTTACACTTTCACAAACTATTGGTTATCAATACTTTGATTTAAATAATTACTATACAGGGTTGTTTACTTTTGGTAATGGTGTATCAAATAACTTGTTCTATGCGGTGGCACTTTCAAGAAATAACACCTATACCAATCCTATATTTCCAGTGGGTGGCTCCTCCTTTACCATAGGAGCTAAGTTTTCTTTCCCATATTCTTTAGTTGGTAATATCGATTTTGGTGATTTAGAAAACCAAGCTGAATATCAAAATGAAGATGGAACAGCTAACAGAGAAAAAATTGACCAAGAAAAATTCCGTTGGTTAGAGTACTATAAACTCAATTTTGAAGGAAGCTGGTACACACGGATTATAGATAAACTTATTTTACGCACACATGCAGAGTTTGGATTTTTGGGGGCCTATAATGCCGACAGAGGTATTATTCCTTTTGAACGATACTATCTAGGAGGAGATGGTTTGGCCCAGTATGCCCTAGACGGAAGAGAAATGATTGCGCTTAGAGGCTACGAAAACCAATCACTCTCAAGTACGGACGGATCTACAGTGTACAATAAATTCTCTTTAGAACTTCGCTATCCCATAACACTAAAACCAAGTGCATCTATTTACGCGTTATCTTTTTTGGAGGCAGGTAATGGGTATAACAATTTTCGTGAGTTTAATCCGTTTAACAGTAAACGCTCTGCTGGCTTTGGTGTTCGGATATTTATGCCTGCATTTGGATTATTAGGCATAGATTTTGGATATGGGTTTGATAGCGCATCAGAAAACGACTTGAGTCCGCATGGGTGGGAAACACATTTTATTATTGGACAGCAATTCTAACCAAGACTAACATGACTAGTTTGCGAGCATTCCTAATTGTTTTATTCATGTCTTTTACGCCCTTTGTAAAAGCACAAAAAAATGTTCGGATAGGATTCTTAAACATTGATAAAGTATTAGAGGTTCATAAAGGTTATTCTACGTCTAGCCAAGAACTTGAGGAAAAAATTACAGCTTGGCGAAATGAAATAGAAACCAAACAAAAAGAATTAGATCAACAGCTAGAGTCCTTAGAATTGGAACGCCCATTACTAACTGAGGAAATTTATGAGGAGCGTGCAGAAGATATTGGATTCGAACAAGATAAGTTGGATCAATACATTGAAAAAAGATTTGGAACTGAGGGAGATTGGATAAAACAAAAAGTGTTATTGGCACAACCCGCTCAAGACGAAATCCTAACAGCGATTAAAGAAGTTGCCGATGATCGCAATTTGGACTATGTTTTTGATAGTACGGCAGAAATTTTAGTATTGCATTCTGAAAAAAAATACGATATTAGCGAACTTGTTATTCGATACTTAGAAATCGAAGACAAGAAAAAGGCGCAAGAATTTTTGAGTGAGACCAAAAAAGAAGAGCGTCGTCAGCGTACAAATCCAGCATTAGAAGCAAAGCGCAAAGCTCTAGAGAAGCGCAAAGCCGAACGCCAAAAATTGTTGGAAGAACGCAAGGCGGAACGTGAAAGTAAAAAGAATAAGAAAAAATCGGGAGGGAAAGTGTCCGATACTGTTGTTGATAATCGCTCTAATGAAGATCAAAGGGCTACACGCAAAGCCGAAATAGAACAAAAAAGAAAAGACCGTGCTACTGAGTTAGCACAAAGAAAAAAAGAACAAGCCGAAGCTTTAGCAAAGCGTAAAAAAGAACGCCTTGAAGAATTAGAGCGACGCAAAAAAGAAATCGAAGAAAAACGCAAACAAGCGAAACAAAAAAAGTAAATTCAAATTAATCTTAATCAAATGAAATATTTATCTACTCTCCTTCTAACCATCATTTTAATGCTAAGCAGTGTAACGTATGCACAAAGCAAGGTGGCACACATTGACTTCCAAAAACTGATCAGCGAAATGCCTAGTGTCATTGCTGCTCAAGAAGAAGTGCAAAAACTTGAGAAGGACTATCAAACCGAAATTGAAGCTTCAATCAAGGAATACCAGACCAAATTGCAAACCTATTCAGCAGAAGCTGAAAGTCAAACGGATGTAACCAATCAAGCGCGTCAACAGGAATTGGCAGGTATGGAGCAAAATATCCAACAGTTCCGTCAAACGGCATCTCAAGACATTCAGAAAAAGCAAGCTGATTTGCTTCGTCCAATCATTGAAAATGCACGTGCTAAAGTGCAAGAAGTAGCCAAAACACAAGGTTTTGACTACGTGATTGATGGAAGTTTAGGCGGTGCACTTTTAATGGCAAACGGTAAAGACCTTTCGCCAGACGTAAAGAAAGCATTGGGTATTTAATTTAAATTCTCATACAATTTTAAAAAACTGCTTCTATTCGGAGCAGTTTTTTTATTTTTAAGCATGCGAAAAGCTCCTATTGGTGTTTTTGATTCAGGTGTGGGTGGACTTTCTGTACTCCACGCACTTCGAGAACTTCTTCCTAACGAGGATATTATCTATGTAGCCGATCAGGCATTTACGCCTTATGGTAAACGTTCAAAATCCGAAATTCAAAATCGCTCAGTAGCTATTAGCAAATGGCTTATTGAACAGGGTTGCAAGCTTATCGTAGTCGCCTGCAATACGGCAACAACAAATGCCATAGTGCAATTGCGCGAATCTTTTCAAGTGCCTTTTGTGGGTATCGAACCTGCCATAAAACCTGCTGCTTTGGGTAGCAAAACCGGGGTAGTTGGCGTATTGGCAACAGAGGGGACATTGTCCAGTGAATTGTTTCAAAATACGGCACAAGACCACGCGAAAGACATTGAGGTAATTTCACAAATTGGACACGGATTGGTAGCATTAGTTGAAAGTGGAAAAGCAACAAGCTTGGAAGCAGAAACACAGCTTAAAAATGATCTTGCGCCTATGTTAGAAAAACCCATAGATCATTTGGTTTTGGGCTGTACGCACTATCCATTTTTAAAAGAAACGCTTCAGCGTATTCTTCCAAAAAACGTTACCATTGTAGATTGTAGCAACGCTGTGGCCAAGCAAACGCATCGACTTTTAAAGCAACATCTATTACTTCAAAATAGTACGGGGAATACATCCTATTACAGTACAACAACTCCCAACAAAACCCTTTGGCAACTTTTTGGTGTTACAGATGTGACACAAATTAATATTTAGTCTTTAAACCAACTGGCGTATAGACTGTAGTTTTTGGCAATACGCTCAATTTCACCTGAAATTAGTTCTGGCGAACTCTCTTTGATTTTTTTCGCAGGCACACCTGCAAAAACAGACCCTGCCGGCACTAACGTGTTTTTGGATACTACAGCACCTGCTGCAATAATACTATTCGATTCAATAACGGCATCGTCCATAATAATCGCGCCCATCCCCACCAAAACATTGTCATGAATGGTACATCCATGCACTATGGCATTATGTCCGACCGAAACATTATTGCCAATAGTGGTTGGCGAAGCTTTATAGGTGGCGTGAATTACGGCACCATCTTGTATGTTTACTCTGTTACCCATACGAATACTGTGTACATCGCCGCGCACCACCGCCTGAAACCAAACCGAGCAATAATCGCCCATGATAACATCTCCAATAAGCGTAGCATTATCAGCAAAAAAACATTCCTTTCCGTATTCTGGGGTATGGCCTAAAACAGATTTTATTAGCATACTGCAAAGTACAAAAATCTAAGGGTATGGCTAAGTAACAGAACATAGGAATGCGTATTTTTGCATAAAAAGCCTATGAGTTGTTTTCGTATCCTTCTGTCTGAGAATCCCGATTTACTTGTGTTTGCTACTGATACGCCTTTGGTAGATCGTGCATATGCCTTTAATAATGTTGCTGAAGCAGCCGAGGTGCCTTTGGCGCAGCAACTGTTTTATTTGCCGTTTGTTAAAGCGGTTACTTTGAGTAGTACCCAACTTACGCTAGAGCGTTTTCCTATTGTAGAATGGGACGAGGTGCAAGATGAAGTACACGACCAACTTGAAAAATACATCGCTGAGGGCGGAGCTATTCTAAAAGAAAAGAAGACAGCACCTGCGAGCGTATATGCGGAAAGTACACCAAATCCGGCTGTGATGAAATTTGTAGCCAACAAAAAATTAGTGCCGGCAAGTGTAGAGTTTACTTCAATAGACGCCACTAAAGACGCTCCTTTAGCGCAAGCCTTGTTTCATTTTCCTTTTGTAAAAGAGGTGTATATGGATGAAAACTTTGTTTCGGTTACCAAATATGAAATTACCCCCTGGGAAGAAGTGATGCAACAAGTACGCACCTTTATTCGTGAGTATATTGCTGAAGACAAACCTATACTAGCGCCTGCATTTGTGCCCGCCAATGAAACGCCAGAACAAGCACAACCAAACTATACAGATACAGAACAGGAAATTGTTCGCATCTTAGATGAGTATATCAAGCCTGCCGTAGCTTCTGACGGCGGAAATATTGTGTTTCAATCTTTTGATGAAACCGAAAAGGCGGTGCATGTGGTGCTTCAAGGTGCCTGTAGCGGTTGTCCTTCTTCTACATTTACCCTTAAAAATGGGATTGAAACCATGATGCGCGAAATGCTACCCGGCAAAGTGGAGCAAGTTGTTGCGATAAATGGGTAGAAAGTATTATTTTTGATACAAATATGTCTCATATTATGGATCGAATAGTACAAGAATACAGATTATATATCGATAGTCTTCCAAATCGTATCAAAAAAAGCAGCATCAAAACAAATGCAATAATTGAAAAAATTGGCATTCCAAGAGCTACGTTTTACAACAAACTAAAAGGCAATTCCTTTACCATTGATGAGGTTGAACAGATCAGTAAAATATTGTCAATTGAAGACTATATAGATAAGCAAATAGCAGCAGGGTTGGCGGATATTAAAGCAGGAAGGATCGTGGATGCAAAAGAAGTATTAGACCAATTACGAAAGGAACTTAAGTAAATAATTAGACCGCGAATCTTCCACGTTTGTGATATAAAGAAAATTGCAGTCGTATTTGTAGAATATAAGCGTATATTTTTTCCAAATGAGTCTTCGAATAACTCCTTGAAAAACCATTCCAAGCGTAGGCATGTTGGCAACATATCAAAGGCTGATTCAAGAGCATTTACATAATGTATGGCTAGTGTATCCGAAAAACGAATTGCTAAATAACGGGCAATGGATTGAATTCCTACATCTGCCGTATTAGACAATAGTATTTTAAGGGGTTTAGACGGAGGCATAACTTAAAAGTAAGACTTTTTTTAGTAAGAATCAGCTGTTTCCGTTTTTTTTTAACTTAGCATTGAACAAAATATATACATTAAAAAACTACCCTTTTTTTGTCAATCTGAATTTATTTCAGATTCCAAAAAAGTATGAAAATGATCTATAGGTTTTCTAAAATAACTTCAGAATGACAGATTAAAACCCTGCTGACGCTACTAGTAATCATAAAAACCTTTTTGCTAAATTTTACACTTGAATGCCAACAAGTCTGAAACCATACTACAAAGCGGAATTGGACAAATACCGAATCAAATACTCAGCTGGAAATTTGAAAAGTGCGTGGAATCATTTGGAAAGAGCTCACATAATTGGACAAAAATATCCTTGCGCTCACACTTTTGTGCATTGGAAAATGTTGCAATTCGGAATTAAAATCAAAAATAGAAAAGAAATTATAGGACAAATTCCACGTCTAATTTTTGGAGGTGTAAAATCGTTTGTTGGAAAAATTCCAGTTGGAAATCCTGGAGGAGCAAATGTTCCGCCTTTAAAATCATTTCCGATAAAAAAGGAAATACAAGATATTTTTGCAAAAGCAGGAATTATTTCAACCTAAAAACAAAAAAGCCCGCATTTGCGAGCTTTAGTACCTTGGGTGGGAATCGAACCCACACTCTCGAAAGAACTGGATTTTGAATCCAGCGCGTCTACCAATTCCGCCACCAAGGCATCATTTCAGTTGGTCTCTAATTTGGCGAAGCTTTTGCTTGCCAATACCAGATTTCCAATATTTTTCTTTTTGCCGAGCCGCTACTCTGTCAGTGCAAACTTCGGAATAAATCAGTTGAAAAGGAACATAAGGCTTGGTTGTTTTTTCTTTGCCTGCGTTATGTCTTGCAATTCTAGCACCTACATCTTTGGTCATACCAACATAAATGTAGTTACATTTTAGGCTCGATATAGCATAAACCCAATACACAATTTCAACATTTCAATTCAACTCAGCGCGCCTGACGGCAGGCAGGTCTACCAATTCCGCCACCAAGGCAATTGGACGGCAAATGTAGCCAATAATTTTATTGTAGCACAAGAAAAATGCTGCTGACAACTTCACTACCTCAAATAAATTCCTACATTTGCAACCCGCATAAAAACTATGGGAAAAGCAACATTAGAATCGAAGATATTTGCCTGTACACAGAGTATGGTACTCGCAAAAGATATTGCCAAGTATTATGGAATACCGCTTGGGAATGTCCTATTCTCACGCTATAGCGATGGCGAGTTTCAACCTTCATTTGAAGAGTCTGTGCGTGGTTCACGTATTTTTATCATCGGTTCTACCAATCCTTCCTCTGAAAATTTGATGGAAATGTTGCTTATGCTCGATGCTGCCAAGCGTGCCTCTGCACGACACATCACGGCAGTTATGCCTTATTTTGGCTGGGCGCGACAAGACCGCAAAGACAAACCGCGTGTGCCGATTGGCGCAAAACTTATTGCCAAACTCCTTGAAGCCGCCGGAGCTACGCGTATCATTACAATGGATTTACACGCAGATCAAATTCAAGGGTTTTTCGAAAAACCTGTAGATCATTTGTTTGCGTCCTCGTTGTTTTTACCTTATTTAAAATCACTTAATATCGATAACCTTACAATTGCGTCTCCTGACATGGGAGGTTCTAAGCGTGCGTATGCCTATTCAAAATATTTGGAAAGCGATGTGGTGATCTGTTACAAGCAGCGCAAAAAAGCGAATATCATTTCGCACATGGAACTTATTGGAGATGTCAAAGGAAAGAATGTAGTGCTAGTAGATGATATGGTCGATACCGCTGGCACCCTCACAAAGGCTGCAGACCTTATGATGGAACGAGGTGCAAAGAGCGTTCGTGCGGTATGTACGCACCCGCTACTTTCAGGCGAAGCCTATGAGCGTGTTGAAGCTTCTATGCTTACAGAGCTTATTGTAACCAATTCTATCCCATTAAAAAAAGAAAGTAAAAAAATTAAAGTATTGAGCTGTGCTCAATTGTTTGCCGAAGTCATGTATAATGTACATCATAACGAATCGATTTCAGGCAAATTTGTCATGTAATAAATAATAAATATGAAATCAATTACCATCAACGGATCTAAAAGAGAAAGCGTGGGCAAGGTAGCTACCAAAGCCTTACGTAATGCTGGAGGGGTTCCTTGCGTATTATACGGAGGGGAAACGCCAGTGCACTTTGCTGCAGACGAAAGAGCGTTTGCCAAACTTGTATATACACCAAATGCGCATACGGTGGTTGTCGACTTGGGCGATAACGGAAGTTTTAATGCCATTTTGCAGGATATTCAATTTCACCCTGTGTCGGATAAAATCCTTCACATCGACTTTTATCAACTATTTGACGATAAAGAAGTATCTATGGATATTCCTGTGGTACTTAAAGGAGCTGCGCCAGGCGTACTTAACTCGGGAGGTGTATTGAGCCGTAATAAGCGTAAGCTTCGCGTACGTGCTATTCCTGCTAACCTTCCTGACACTATCGAGGCAGATATTTCAGGTCTTGAACTTGGAAACAAGCTATATGTAACAGAATTAGCAAACGAAGCATATAAGTTTTTACACCCAGACAACACGGTTGTATGTCAAGTACGTACCTCTAGAACTTCTGTTAAAGCCGTAGAAGGAGCTGAAGAAGGAGCTGAAGAAGGAGCTGAAGAAGCTGCTGCAGAAGAATAATAATTCTTTTAATAATTATATAAAAGCATCTCACCCACAATGAGATGCTTTTTTTATTTTTACACCGATGAAATTCCGCATTCCATTTTTTTCGTCTGTTACAAAAAAGGAACCCGATATGAAATCTTTTTTGATTGTTGGATTAGGCAATATTGGCGCCGAGTATGCCGGCACACGCCATAATATTGGATTTGATGTGGTTGATGCACTCGCCAAAGAGAAAGAAAGTTCATTTGAAACACTACGCTATGGAGATGTTGCCAAAGTATCATACAAAGGCAAAACTGCTTATTTACTAAAACCCAATACCTTTATGAATCGGAGCGGGAAAGCGGTGCGTTATTGGATGCAACAAAAGAAAATTCCACTCCAAAATATTCTTGTCATAACAGATGATATTCATTTAGATTTCGGGTTTTTGCGCACACGTAAAAAAGGTTCTGATGGTGGGCACAATGGATTAAAAGACATTTGCGCACAACTAAACACAACCGACTATGCACGTTTGCGGTTTGGTATTGGTGCTGCTTTTGGAAAAGGCAGGCAAGTCGATTTTGTGTTAAAACCATGGAAAAATGAAGAATCAAAAGCACTTCCATTTGTAATAGATAAAGCTGCACAAGCCTCCTGGTGTTTTATGGCAGAGGACATTTCTGTTGCTATGAATAAGTTTAACGGAAACGCAATGGATCAGTAATGAGCATTTTAAAACAAAGCGCATCTTTTTCACCAAAAACAAAAACTACCGTCACAGTAGGGACTTTTGATGGGGTTCACCGTGGACACCAAAAGATTATTGCAAAATTGGTAGAAGCCGCCAAAAAAAATGGCAGTGCGCCAACGCTACTCACTTTTGATCCCCATCCTAGAAAAGTAGTGCAACCTAACACTTCTGTTGACCTTATTCAAACCTTAGAGGAACGCGCAAAAACACTCGCCGATTTAGGACTGGAGTACATGGTCGTTCATCCGTTTACAAAGGCATTTTCACAGCTTGGCGCAGCTGAGTATGTAAAGGAATTTTTGGTGGATCTTCTTAATATTGACCAAATCATAATTGGACATAATCATCGATTTGGAAAAAACCGAACAGCAAACGTAGAAGACTTACAATATTACGGAGAAATATATGGTTTTGAGGTGATGCAAATTAGTGCTGAGGAAATCGATAGTATTTCCATTAGTTCAACCAAAATCAGGGCAGCTATCGCTGAAGGCGATGTGGTTACAGCGCATACTTTTTTAGGGCATCCCTTTACCCTTTCTGGAACAGTAATAGCGGGTGAACAACGCGGACGTACAATTGGGTTTCCAACAGCAAATATTGACGTAAACCATCCAGATAAAATTATCCCAAAAAATGGGGTTTATGCCGTACGCGTTCACCTCCAAAACAAGGAGCGTTTGGGCATGATGAATATTGGCACCAATCCCACGGTTAATGGTGAAAAAAGAAGTATAGAAGTGCATATTTTTGATTGGTCAACATCTATATACGATCAACCTATTCAAGTATCACTTATAGAACGTATTCGAGACGAGCTTAAATTTGATTCGCTAGAAGCACTCCAAAAACAGTTGGAAAAAGATAAAGAGGTTATTTTGACTGCCTACAATACTTTACCTTTGTAAAAAACAGAATTATGCTGATTCCCTCGCACGTTCGTCAACATTTTGATTTGGTGGTTACTGCCCTTGAAAAACGCAATTTGAACGCAAAGCCACTTTTGGAGCGTCTTCTTTCGTTAGACGAAACACGCCGGGCGACGCAAGCCGAACTAGATCAAACACTTGCACAATCCAACAGTATTGCAAAAGAAATTGGACAACTCTTTAAGCAAGGCGCAACAGATGAAGCCAATCAAAAAAAGAACGCCTCAGCGGAATTGAAAGCTGCAGCAAAATCATTGCAAATCAAACTGCAAGAAACAGCAGACGCCTTACAAGAAATGCTCTATCAACTTCCAAATATCCCACATGAAAGTGTGCCTAAGGGAAGCACCGATGAAGACAATGAGGAAGTATTTCAAAAAGGTACCATTCCGACATTAGAAAACGATGCGCTACCGCATTGGGAATTGGCAAAAAAATACAAGCTCATCGATTTTGAATTGGGAGCAAAAATTACAGGCGCAGGATTTCCTGTTTACACAGGAAAAGGCGCCAAACTCCAGCGTGCACTCATCAACTATTTTTTAGATTTTAACACTGCTGCGGGTTACGGCGAGGTGCAAGTGCCGCATATGGTAAACGAAGCCTCTGGGCTTGGTACAGGACAATTGCCAGATAAAGAAGGGCAGATGTATCATGTTACCGAAGACGATTTGTACCTTATTCCAACTGCAGAAGTTCCTGTGACAAATATCTATCGCGACAGCTTGTTGCAAGAAAATGAGTTGCCTATTCAACTCACTGCTTACACCCCGTGCTTTAGACGCGAAGCGGGAAGTTATGGCGCACATGTGCGCGGACTAAATCGATTGCATCAGTTTGACAAAGTAGAATTGGTACGCATAGAACAACCCGAAAATTCATATAGCGCATTAGAAGAAATGGTATCGCACGTTGGGAAGCTATTAGAATCGTTAGAACTACCCTATCGCATTTTGCGATTATGTGGGGGCGACTTAGGCTTTACGTCTGCATTAACCTTTGATTTTGAGGTATATTCAACAGCGCAAAGCCGTTGGCTAGAGGTAAGCTCTGTTTCTAACTTTGAATCGTTTCAAGCCAACAGGCTAAAACTTCGCTACAAGACAAAAGAAGGTAAAAAACAATTGGCGCATACGTTAAACGGAAGCTCACTGGCGCTGCCTAGAATTGTAGCAGGGTTGTTAGAAAATCATCAAACTGCCGATGGAATTCGCATCCCAAAAGCATTGGTTCCATATACAGGTTTTGACTATATAAATTGATATGAAAATATATAACATCACTTTTATTGTTGAGCCAAATATTGAGCAAGAATGGGCAACCTATGTAGATAAAGAACTACTACCCGAACTAGCAAAATCGGTACAGCAAATAGACCTCTTACGTGTAGAGTTTGAAGACGGAATTGAGCCAGTAACTGGAGCGACGTTTAGCATGCAGTTTTACTGTGCAGAGCCAGAACATTTGACTTGGGTAAAAGAAATTGGGCATCAGCTTGCTGTACAAAAATTATATCGTGCATTTCCTAAAGATTGGGTAGCCTTTGCCAGCCGATTGGAGTTCTTGAAATCTTACTCATGAGTGTCCGTCCAAAAAAATATTTAGGGCAACACTTTTTGACCGATCAAAATATTGCACAAAATATTGCCGATTCCCTCTCTGGAAATGGGTATGACCATGTGCTGGAAATTGGACCTGGAATGGGCGTGTTAACACAATATCTATTGTCAAAACCGTTTACCACAAGCGTTATTGAAATTGATTCAGAGTCTGTAGATTACTTAAAAAACCATTTTTCGTCCCTTGAAAATCGCATCATTGAGGGCGATTTTTTAAAGCTTTCATTAGCAGATTATTTCAAAG
>CBFHOG010000003.1:0-127615 GCA_965657545.1 Flavobacteriaceae bacterium
CAAAATGCCGAAGGGCTGATTGAGAAACGAGAAGAATTACGTCAATTGTGTGGTGATGTAGAACAGTTAGATGAACAAATTGCATCTTGTAAAGCTGAGGTTGAAAGGTCTACCATAGCACTTCGCGATGTAGCTCAAAAACTTCGCAAGCAGCGTGAAAAAGCATGCAGTCCGCTAGCTAATGAATTGGTTTTACGCTGCCGTGATTTGGGTATGCAACATATGCGTTTTTCCATTAATCTAAATGCTTTGTCATTGCCCCAGTCAAACGGTACTGAGCAGGCAGAATTGTTGTTCTCAGCGAATAAAGGAATAGATTTTGCGCCTATTGGAAAGGTTGCTTCAGGGGGAGAATTATCGCGAATTATGTTGGTAATTAAATCCATTATGGCTGAAAAAACACAGCTTCCTACTTTGATTTTAGATGAAATTGATACGGGAGTTTCTGGTGAAATGGCAAATGCTATGGGAAAACGAATGCACGAAATGAGTCGCCATATGCAAGTGATTTCTATCACACATTTACCGCAAATAGCAGCGCTTGCAGACGCGCACTACAAAGTGTATAAAGAAGTTGTTGGAGAAACAACACAAACTTTTTTAACCCCCTTGGATGAAAATGCAAGAATTGAAGAACTAGCAGAAATGCTGGGCGGAAAAAATATTAAAGAATCAGCTTTGCGCCATGCGCAAGAGTTGCGAAACGTTTAATTATAATTTACAAAGATGAGTTACGGATTACTAAAAGGAAAAAGAGGAATTATTTTTGGTGCATTGGATGAAAATTCAATTGCCTGGAAAACTGCAGAACGTGTTCATGAAGAGGGCGGTTCATTTGTATTGACCAACGCGCCCATTGCCATGCGCATGGGAACCATAAACCAACTTGCTGAAAAAACAGGCGCTACCATCATTCCAGCAGATGCCACTTCGATAGAAGATTTAGAAAAATTAGTTTCTGAATCGGTTGAGGTGTTGGGTGGTAAACTCGATTTTGTGTTACATTCTATTGGTATGTCCGTAAATGTAAGAAAAGGACGTTCCTATACAGATCAGAAATACGATTGGACCGCCAAGGGCTGGGATGTTTCTGCAGGTTCTTTTCATAAGGTAATGCAAGTGCTTTATAAGCATGATGCTATGAATGAATGGGGGAGTATTGTTGCTTTGTCTTATATGGCGGCACAACGAGTTTTCCCAGACTATAATGATATGGCTGATAATAAAGCTTTCTTGGAATCTATCGCGCGCAGTTTTGGGTATTTCTTTGGTAGAGATAAAAATGTTCGTGTAAATACCATTTCACAATCGCCTACACCTACCACGGCGGGTAAGGGAGTTAAAGGTTTTGATGGCTTTATCTCTTATGCCGAAAAAATGTCGCCCCTTGGAAACGCATCGGCACTTGATTGCGCCAATTATACGCTTTCATTATTTTCAGATTTAACACGGAAAGTTACATTACAGAATTTGTTCCACGACGGTGGGTTTTCCAATATGGGAGTCAGTGATGCAGTTATGCAAGCATTTGAGGAACAACAAAACACATAAGTATGCCCAAACGGCAACGAACATCAGGTAAAAAATTTGTAGGCTCAAAACAAGGAATTTTGTTTTTGGTGTTTGCTGCCGTAATATGGACATTGAGTGCGCTTTCAGAAATCTATACAACCACGGTTCCTGTTCAATTTAAATTACAGGCAGATTCGAATAATTTTGTACTGTCATCAACGCGGGTAGAAGTCCCTGCCCGTGTTACCAGCTCTGGTTTTTCGATTTTATACCGCAGGATATTTCCCCGTAAGATACAGTTGCTCGTTAGTGAATTACCCATAAAAGATGTTAATAAGCCTAGTGTTCAATCAGATTTTTTATTGAATAAATACAATGAATTTTATAGTAACTCAAGTCAAATTAGCCGGTTTGTTTCCAACGTTATCTCAGTACCAATAACGCCAGCTGTACAGAAAAAATTTACGCCAACACTATCGGCTTTGCCGCAATTTGAAGATGGCTATCAGCTTATTTCGTCATTGTCATTTAGCGTAGATACGATAACTGCTTTTGGCAGCAAATCTATTTTGGAAAAATTAGACCAAGCGATATTTGAATTACCATCGGACAAACCTATAAGAGAAAATTTTTCTATGGTGGCTACTTTGGTAGATTCAATAGCTCAATCAGCCAATTGGGATATCACAAGCGTAGAAGTTAGTGGAAATGTTGATAGATATTCAGATGTTTCTCTTTTACTACCCGTGAACTTGATAAATGCGCCAAAAGATATGCATGTTACCCTTTCTCCAAAGGTGATTGAAATTAAATTCGCAGCTCCTTTGAGTTCGCTACGCTCTCTAGATAAATCAGCAGTAAAAGCAACCGCTTTTTTTGATAATACAACATCTGGACAACTTTCTGTTCGTGTTACTGGTTTACCTACTGGTGCTAAAAAACAATCAATCATACCACCAACGGTGTCATATTTTATTATAGAATGAAACATTACGCGCTTACTGGTGGCATTGGTAGTGGTAAATCTACCGTTCTTGGATTGTTAAAAAAAATGGACGTACCCACTTTTTCCGCTGACGATTCTGCCAAACATGTAATGCAACACAACCCTGAAATAAAGAAAAAAATCAAATCCCTTTTCGGAGATTTAGCCTATAAAAATGGTATTCTAGATAGAAGTCTAATTGCAGAACAGGTTTTTAATAATAAAAGTAAATTAGAAGCACTAAATAGCATTGTACATCCTGCTGCATCAGATGCATATGCAAAATGGCAAGCGCTACAAAATGCGCCTTATACCGTTTACGAATTTCCTATTGTTTTTGAATTAAATGCGCAGGATCGATTTGATGGTGTTATTTTGGTGACTGCACCAGAAAAAGAGCGCATCAAACGCGTGAAAAATAGAGACCATATTTCTGAAGATGCTGTTCGGGCTCGTATGTTAAACCAATGGACTGACGAACAAAAAATGGTGGTTGCTGATTTTGTGATTGAAAATATAGAACTTAGCAATACAGCATCTCAAGTCAAAGCCTTGCATGAAAAGTTGCTAAAACACCCAAATTGATGAGAAAAAATCTATTTACAGTATTGGTTGTTTTTATGGGAATATCCCTTTTGGGAATTATCGTAGTTCAAACATTTTGGATTCAAACCAATCTTAACAATCGCGATCGCCAGTTTTCGTTGAGTGTTAACAATGCGTTAGCTTCTGTCTCCGAACAAATAAAAGAGCGTGAATTGCGTGATTATATTGCGGCTACTCAAAAATTAATGGACAGTATAGGCTCTCCCAAAGAATCACAGTTGACAGAAGTTTTTCAATATATTGATCGCACAACAGAAGAAAACAAGACTTTGTTGGTTTCGAGTGGTATCATTGAAGACACTTATGGGATTTTCCCAAATTTATATGACCCCACTTCATCCGATTCTACGCCAATTTTAGATTATCGAAGTATCAAGGCAACTACAGTTTTGGAAGAGGATGTAGAAGGGACTATTAACCGTATGTCATCAGCAGAAAGAATACAGCGAATTGAGCGGTTGTCGTCTATGGATAAGGCCAAATATGAGAGTATTTTCATGGATATTGCGGCCAATAAATCAATCGAAAAACGTGTTAGCACTTTTGAATTAGAGCTGTTATTGGGTCAAGAATTGTTACTTCGTGATATTGATGCAAGCTTTGAGTTTCGAGTTTTTGAAGGGAATCGTATGTCTGGTTTAGGCACGGATTTATTTCTTCAAAATATTAATAATACCACTTACAAAACACCACTTTTTGTTGACATCAATGGAGATAGTAGTTATGAGCTGCGATTAATCTTTCCTGAGAAAAGTGCTTTTTTACGTTCATCTGTTTTGAACTCCATTGCACTCTCTATTTTCTTTACTTTGATTTTAATTGGTGTGTTTACAGTCACATTGTTACAAGCCTTCAAGCAAAAGAAAATTTCAGATATAAAATCAGACTTCATCAATAATATGACACACGAGTTTAAAACACCTATTGCAACCATTCAACTTGCATTAGATGCACTTGCTTCCCCTGCTATTGCAAAAAAACCGGACAAGGTTACGCAATATCTGGGCTTAATTCGAGACGAGAGTAGGCGTATGAATACACAGGTAGAGAACGTGTTACAGATTTCTAGATTGGATAGAAAAGAACTCGAGCTTACAACTTCTGAGATAGATCCACACAGACCAATTAAAACCGCCATAGAACATGTTCGTTTACTTATCGATCAAAACGAGGGAATACTTCGTGTTTCTTTGGATCCAATGCAGGTCAAGCTTAGCATGTCAGAATCTCACATGACCAATGTTTGGGTAAACTTGCTCGAAAACGCCATAAAATATTCTAAAGATCGAGTAGAAATTGACGTTACCACATCAATTTCTGAAGATGCATTTGTAGTCAAAATAGAAGATCAAGGAATTGGGATGAGTAATAGTGTAAGAAAGAGAGTGTTCGATCGTTTTTATAGAGAAGAGTCTGGAAATATTCACAACGTTAAAGGTCACGGCTTGGGATTGTCATACGTCAAACGTATTGTAGAGTTGCATAATGGCACGATTTCTGTTAGTAGTCAACTCAAAAAAGGAAGTGCCTTTACGGTGCGTTTTCCATTAAAACACGCATTATGATAGCTGAAAAGAAAAAAGTTCTTTTAGTTGAAGATGACCAAAATTTTGGGACTATACTCCGTGATTATTTAGAACTTCATGATTATGACGTTGTTTTGGCAAGAAATGGGGTAGAGGGTTATGAAAAATTTAGCAAAAATGAATTTTCTATTTGTTTGCTTGATGTCATGATGCCCTACAAAGATGGCTTTACTTTAGCCAAAGAAATTCGCAAAACAGGGAGTACAGTTCCCATTATATTCCTTACCGCCAAATCCATGAAAGATGATGTAGTGAAAGGCTATAATTTGGGTGCCGACGATTATCTGACAAAGCCCTTCGACTCCGATGTATTACTACTGAAAATGAAAGCGATGTTTCAACGAATGGAACAAAATGTGGTTAACCTAGATAAAGCAAAACATCTTTTTACAATTGGTAAATTTGAGTTTAACGCTAAGCTACGTCAACTTTCATTTGACGACTCATCGCCTGTGAAATTATCACCTAAGGAAGGGTCATTATTGCAGCTATTGGCATTATATCAAAATGATTTGATGCCAAGAGAACTAGCGCTTAAGAAAATTTGGAAAGACGACACATACTTTACTTCTCGCTCCATGGATGTTTATATCGCTAAACTTCGTAAACATCTCAAATCTGACCCATCCATTGTGATTAGTAATATCCATGGCGAAGGGTTCCGAATGACGGTTTCTTCCTAATTGGCTCTAGGATGGTAGCGTGTTATAGCCTCTTTTAAATGCCTTTGACTCATGTGTATGTAGCGCTCAGTAGTCGTGATGCTTGCATGTCCCATCATATGTTGCACTAACTGAATATCCGCACCGTTTTCGACAAGGTGCGTGGCAAATGAATGTCGTAAGGTGTGTGGGCTAATATTTTTATTTATATCGGCACAGAGAGCGGCTTTTTTCACAATCGTAAATACCATATTACGCGTGAGTTCTTTTCCTCTATTATTTAAAAATACCCTGTCTTCAAATCCTTTTGCAACTTTTTTTGTTACGTTACTTAGATTATAATCAGCAATTAGATTAGATGTGCTTTCTGCTATTGGTACCCAGCGTAGTTTCTCGCCTTTACCAAGAATACGAATCAATCCTTTTTCAAAAAATAAATCTGATTTATTGAGTTTGATAAGTTCACTTACGCGTAGTCCGCAACTGTAAAGCAACTCTAACATGCATCGGTTTCTAAATGCATGTTTTAAACCGATGTCAATTCCAGCAATAAGGGAATCCACCTCAGTTATTGATAAGGTGTCTGGATATGTTTTACGAATTTTTGGTAATTCTATGAGTTGAGTAGGGTTGTCCTTACGATAACCCTCTAATTGCAAATACCCAAAGAATCCTTTAATTCCAGAAATCATTCTAGACTGTGTAGATGGTTGTACTTCTTTGGAAAGGTGGAATACAAAGTCTTTCAGTGTGTCTGCTTTTAGCGAAATGGGTGTGGTTTTGACGTGTAACTTTTCGCAATAACTTGCTAATCTGTTTACATCGAACTGGTAACTTTCAATGGTGTTTTCCGATAATCCTTGCTCTAGGCGGAGGTGAAAAGAGTACGCTTCTATGGCTTTTTTCCATTGCATACCCAAAAATACATATTGATTCCCAAGAGTTTCTTAGTTTTGAACAAATTTTACTATGGAAATCACTATTATCAACGGGCCAAACCTAAACTTGCTTGGAAGGCGTGAACCGGAAATTTACGGGTCACAGGGTTTTGAAGCCTATTTGGATTCACTTAAAAAGCAATTTCCAGCTTATACCTTTCATTACCTACAGTCAAATATTGAGGGTGAACTTATAGACGCACTTCATAAATACGGTTTTTCTAGCGACGGGATTATTTTAAACGCTGGTGCTTACACCCACACTTCTGTTGGTATTGGCGATGCCATTAAAGCTATTGAGACACCAGTGATAGAAGTGCATATTTCAAATACTTTTGCACGTGAAGATTTTCGACATACATCCTATATAACACCCACTGCAACTGGTCTTATTTTAGGATTTGGACTCGATGTTTACCGTTTGGCTGTGGAAAGTTTTCGTAATAAATAACAATCAAATAGGGCGGTGTTTATTTCCACTCGTCAGGGTTTTGTGAATAAACCAATCCACAAGTTTATCGGGTAAGTAATAGGCCAATAATCTAAAGAACAATGGATTGCGGTGTACGATATACCTTGTTTTCAGTTGCTTTTTTGTTAAACATTTTAGTATTAGATTCGAAATACGCGACACCGGTAAGGCTGATTTTTCAGCATTTTCAATCATTTTATCTGCTTTTTGCAGCACATCGAAGTAGTCAGTTTCAGCATATTGCTCCATACGGTTAAGATTTTTTTGCCATATAGCTGTTTTGATAGGACCTGGTTCAATAGCAATAACTTGAATGCCATATCGTCGTAACTCTCTGCGATATATGTCGGTCATGCTTTCTAAAGCATGTTTTGAAATCGAATACGCTCCGTTAAATGGCGAATTGAATAGACCAGAAACAGAACTGATGTTGATTATTCTTCCTGGCGAATATTCAAAATTAGCCGTGGCTCCCAGAAGCGGTAAAAAAAGATTGGTGATTCGCCTAACCGCTTTTAGGTTGATATCAAGTTGCCGCTCAAAGTCAACTTCTGAGAGGTGCTGCATGGGTCCCGGTACAGCAATGCCGGCATTATTGATAAGCCCATCCAACGAACTACATTGCTCAAAAACTACTTGTGAGGCCTTTATAACCGCATCGTGGTTTTGTACATCAAAAATTAGTGGTGTAAATCGCTCTGGATATTCTTTGGTCAGTCTTTCTGCATCTTCTATTTTACGAACACTCCCAAAAATATGATAGCCTTTTTCGTGCAACACGTTCAGCGCATCACGACCAATTCCTGAGGATACACCTGTAATCACAATATGTTTATTCATATATTTTTTATTCAGCGTGCAAAATAGCGATTAGTCATCAACAATTTGTTTCACATGATGTTCCATGTGATCTAAATAGTCATTAATAAGAAAAAGTAAATTTGTTGATTTTTGGTTTGGCAATCTGGCTTGAAGTTGTAATGTTTTTTCTGTTTGTTGTTTGAGGACATGAATTATTTGTTTGTTTAATACAACCCAAAGCATGGTGAGATCTTCTAGTTTGGCACGTTGATAATCATTCGCTAAAACCAATTGGTCTTGTTCATAATCTACTACTTGATAAGGCTTTGGTTTTGAGTGAATTTCGGTAAATCGCCTTAGGTTATATAGTGCAGAGTCAATCAAATGCCCAAGAATTTCTTTTTTTGACCACTGTGTAGGCTTTGGTTTTGCTGCCAGTTTTTGCCTGCGCGCTGTTTTTAAATAGGCTTCACTAGAAGTTATCAGTTGATTGATACGAGAAATCGTACTGTTCATAATTGTAAGTTTTAGGGGTTATTTAAATTGAAATATACGAAAAATAAAAAAGCAGCCATTTGGCTGCTTTTTAAAAATTATGTGATATAAGTTTATAAATGAATGACCTCATCATACGCATCCGCGACCGCTTCCATCATGGCTTCACTCATGGTGGGGTGTGGGTGAACTGCCTTGAGTACTTCGTAACCTGTGGTCTCTAATTTACGACCTAGAACTGCTTCTGCAATCATGTCAGTAACTCCAGCACCAATCATATGACATCCAAGCCATTCTCCGTATTTGGCATCAAAAATAACCTTAATAAATCCATCTGTAGTCCCACCAGCTTGCGCTTTTCCAGATGCAGAAAACGGAAATTTCCCTACTTTAATTTCATAGCCTTGTTCTTTGGCTTGTACTTCGGTTAGTCCAACAGACGCAATCTCCGGACTACTGTACGTACATCCTGGAATATTGCCGTAATCTAATGCCTCCACGTGATGACCAGCTATTTTTTCAACACACAAAATACCTTCAGCAGAAGCCACGTGTGCCAATGCCTGCCCAGCTGTAATATCTCCAATAGCGTAATAACCCGGGATATTGGTTTGGTAAAAATCGTTCACCAAAATTTTATCACGATCTGTGGCTATACCCACTTCTTCAAGTCCGATATTTTCGATATTGGTCTTAATACCTACGGCAGAAAGCACTACATCTGCACTAATTTTCTCTTCGCCTTTTTTGGTTTTCACCGTAGCTGTGACTCCTTCTCCGGATGTATCAACAGCGGTAACTTCGGCATTTGTTAATACTTTGATGCCTGCTTTTTTAAATGATCGCTCCATTTGTTTGGAAATTTCTTCATCTTCAACAGGAACAATACGCGATTGATATTCAATAACGGTAACTTCAGTACCCATGGCATTGTAGAAATAGGCAAACTCTACCCCAATAGCTCCAGAGCCTACGACAACAAGTTTTTCGGGTTGTTTTTCAAGGGTCATGGCTTTGCGGTATCCAATGACTTTTTCTCCGTCTTGTGGTAAGCTTGGAAGTTCGCGAGAACGAGCACCAGTAGCCACAATTATATGTTGGGCAGAAAGCTCTTGTTCACTACCGTCTTCAGTTTTGACATGCACTTTTTTTCCAGGAAGCAACGTGCCATAGCCTGAAATCACATCAATTTTATTTTTCTTCATTAAGAATTGAACGCCCTTACTCATCGTTTCTGCTACCGAACGGCTGCGGTTTACTACAGCGTCAAAATCTTTGTCGTATTCTTTTACGGTAAGTCCATAATCTTCAGCGTGTTGAAGGTATTCAAAAACTTGTGCCGATTTTATTAATGCTTTGGTAGGGATACATCCCCAGTTGAGGCAAACGCCACCAAGACTTTCTTTTTCAATAACGGCAGTTTTGAATCCTAACTGAGAAGCGCGAATTGCAGTAACGTAACCGCCAGGTCCACTTCCTAAAACAATTATATCGTATTGGCTCATATGGTAAAGTTTGTGCAAAAATACGAAACGAAAGCCTATTTCAATTGGCTATTCATCGATTTTCTGTTCTGCATCAAAATCAAGCGCAACAGAATTTACGCAATAGCGTAATCCTGTATTTGTTGGTCCATCATTAAATACATGACCCAAATGCCCATCGCAGCTGTTGCAAATAATTTCGGTTCTAGTCATGCCAAGCGTAGTGTCTCGCTCATACCTTATTTTTCCTTCAATGGCATTATCAAAACTTGGCCATCCACAATCGCTTCTGAATTTTGTTGCACTTTTAAATAGGGGTTCTTTACAAGCCATACAATTGTAAACACCTGATTCAAAATGGAGGTTATATTCTCCAGTGTGTGGATATTCTGTCCCTTTTTCTCTTAAAATCCGAAAAGCCTCTGGGCTTAGCTTTGCTTTCCAATAGTCATTTGATTTTTTCATGGTTTTTGTTTTATCCTGTGTGTTTTTAATGGTCTTTTTAGATTGCTGTCCACAAGCGTTGAAAGTGCCTAGGATGCAAATAATAAGAATGATTTGTAGTGTTTTCATGACTCTTTAATAAATGATTTGATGTGTTGTGTTACCATATTATCTCTGAGGATTCTACGGTGTCCTAAGCCTTTTGTTTTTATCACTTTGGCATTTGGATGATATTTTGCAATGGTGTCTGAGCAATTTACACTTACGTCATAATCTTCTTCGTCATGAATTAAAAGTGTTGGTGTGTGTATCTTTTGAGCAGCAATAAATGGAGAGAAATCATCGATATTAACCTTGTACTTTTCTTCAAAATATGTGATCATCCGCTTTAATATTTTAGTGCTTAGTCCTATGGAAGAAATAAAGCTATCAAAAATCGTACGCATATTGTCAGCTGCACCAATTGTAACTATTTTTTTGGCGCTACCTCTATTTTTACAATAGTTAAAAATAGCCATGGCCCCAAAAGAGTGTCCAATGAAATGATCAAAGCCACCTTCGACTTTGTCTAAGTGTGCAATCGTTTCAATCATTTGGATCATATTTGTGCGTTTACCTTCTGATTTTCCATGCGCTGGCGCATCATAAGTAACCACATGATAACCTTCTTTGTGCAGGCATTCCGCAATGTAATACAACTGCATTCCTCTACCACTCCAGCCATGTGTCAATAATACTTTCTCACCTGAATTTTCCCAAGTAAATAGCGCAACATTCCTATTTATACCTTGTATGTGTTCCGTTTTTTGGTCACAGTTTTTTAAGGCTTGTTGTTCCTTTTGAGGTACTTTGAATTGGAGTGGTTTTGAGAAAACATAAGCTGCTGCTTTCATTGCAAAATAAGGAGAAACTCGTTCTAAGTTCTTAAAAATGAGACGCAACCAAACGGGAACACTGAACCCTTGTTTGTGCTTATTTTTCTTTTTCATGGTAACAAAGGTAATACTCTCGTTTTTTATGTTTAAAACTATTTTGTTTATTTGGATAAACAATCAGCATGCCATCACACAAAAAAGGAGATAAAAAACTGTTACGGGCTTGGGCTTCTTACGATTGGGCAAATTCTGTTTATTTTCTTGTTATTTCATCTACCATTTTTCCATTGTATTACGGATTTATTTGTGGAGATCAAACGCATTTGGAGATTTTTGGAATGCGATTAAAAAATACAGCCTTGATTAGCTATGTAACAGCTATGGCTTTTGTTGTAATTGCTTTGTGGTCTCCGATTTTATCTGGAATTGCAGATTATATGGGCAATAAAAAGCGCTTTATGCAATTCTATTGTTATCTAGGCGCTGCATCTTGTATTGGACTGTATTGGTTCGAAATTCAAAATATTTATTGGGGATTATTATTTTATTTCCTGGCTTTGGTTGGCGCTTGGTCTAGTTTGGTGTTTTACAATTCGTACTTGCCGGATATTGCATTTCCCGAACAGCAAAATCGCATCAGTGCCCGCGGCTTTGCATTGGGGTATATAGGCAGTGTTTTGTTGCTTCTCTTAAACTTGTTCATGGTGCTCAAGCCAGATGTATTTGGGATTACAGGCGATGCGGGAGAAGCTTCGTTAAAGGCCATGCGTTATTCATTTATCTCAGTAGGTGTTTGGTGGTTTGCGTTTAGCCATATTGCGTTTTACCACTTACCACGAGGCAATAAAGACAAAGTCTATACAAAGGATATTTTTTTCAATGGATATCGGGAGCTTAAGTCGGTTTGGAAAAGCTTGAAAAGTTTACATTTTTTAAAACGTTACTTAGGTGCTTTTTTTGTGTTTAGTATGGCATTGCAAACAGTAATGCTTGTTGCAGCTTATTTTGGTGAACAAGAAATTTCATGGTCTGCGGAAGAAAAAACAATAGGGCTGATTGTTAGTATTTTACTTATACAGATCATTGCTATTTTTGGGGCACTAATGTCCTCAAAGTTAGCCAACCGTTGGGGTAATATCAAAACATTGATTTTGCTAAACGCCATTTGGGTAATGCTTTGTGTTAGTGCTTATTTTATTTATGAACCCATTGAGTTTTATATAGTGGCAGGTTTTGTTGGGCTATGTATGGGTGGTATACAGTCGGTAGCGCGTTCTACATACTCGCAGCTTATTCCCGAAACAATTGATACCACTTCGTATTTTAGTTTTTATGATGTAGCCGAAAAAGTAGGAATTGTTATTGGCATGCTTATGTACGCAACTGTTGATCAGGTTACGGGAAGCATGCGCAACGCCATTTTATTTTTTGTGGTATTTTTCTTTGTGGGTGGGATATTGCTTATCCGCTTAGAGCGAGGCAACAAAAGAGCCCTGTAACTGATTTTATTTTTTGGTTATATCCCCAGAGCCAATAATTTTCTTTTCTATTTCAATGACAGATTTATTGACCTCAATATCTCCTGAGCCAATGATTTTAGCATCTAATTTTTGTTTTGCATAAAAACGTATATCACCAGAACCCACAACCTTTCCCTTGCAGTTATTGGCAATAAGCTCATGCCCCTCAATATCCCCTGATCCATTCACAGTTGCCTCAAAAACATTGGTTTTGCCTGAAAGGGTAATGTCACCAGAACCATTTATCATGGCTTTTACGTCTTCTGCTATGACATCTATATCCATATCTCCCGATCCGTTTACCTGAAGCTTTATCCTGTCCTCTCTCAAAGTTATATTTCCCTCAATCTCTCCAGAGCCATTAAGCGTCAGCTTGTTTAGGTCTTGAGCGGGAACCGTTATCAAGATGTTTTTCCCCTTTGTTGGGCGTAGTTCAGTTCTGTCTTTACTTTTGATTTTAAGTGTATTTTTGGTTACACTTATTTCAATGTATTCGAGTAAGTTTTCTTCCGCTTTTACTGCAATCCTCCCTTCTTTTCCTTCAACTAAAACAACGTCTATGTTACCGTTAACGCTAATTTCATCGTATGTGCTAACCTCTCGATTCTCTGTTGCTATATTTCCGTTTCCTTTAATTTTTTTACTCCATTGTGCGTGCATGGGTAAAACAAAAAATAAAATAAGCGTGCTGATGTAGATGTGTAATGATTTCATAAGTATTTGTTTTGGGTTTATGCGTTTATGACGATTTTTGACACCCTTTGTTACAATGGCATGGGGTTTGAAATATTTACATTAAATAAAAAAATTGCCTTTATTGCGCTTGCTTATTAATTAAAGCAGACAAAATGGCACAGAACTAAATTATGTCTCGAACAAAGATTTTATCCCTAGAAAACCTGTTACCTCAAGATTTAGAAGATGAAGCGGACTTGATTCCTCTTATGACCACTGACGACGAGGAAGCGATACAAAAAGAACCCGTTCCCGAGGAATTGCCCATACTTCCCTTAAAAAACACCGTCTTGTTTCCAGGTGTCGTGATTCCTATTACGGCTAGCCGCGACAGGTCTATAAAACTCATTAAGGCCGTAAATAGTGGGAGTAAACTGCTGGGAGTTATTGCCCAGCAAAACGGAGAAACCAAATCACCATCGCCAGAAGATTTATATCAAAAGGGAACTTTGGCGAAAGTACTTCGTGTGCTTAAAATGCCTGATGGGAATACGACCATTATTTTACAGGGTAAAAAAAGATTTGAGACACTGAGCTATTTATCAGAGCAGCCTTATTTGACTGCAAAGGTGGCAGGTTTAGAAGAAATTCATCCTGAAAAAAATGATCCTAATTTTTCAGCCATAATAGACTCTATTCGTGATTTAGCCTTAAAAATTATTGCGCAAAATCCAGAAATTCCGTCTGAGGCATCTTTCGCTATAAAAAATATTCAGAGCAATGCGTTTTTAGTCAATTTTGTTTCGTCTAATATGGACATGAGCGTTGCCGAAAAGCAAGAGATTTTGGAGCAAGACAGTCTTGAGCAACGTGCTCTAATGTGTTTAAAACAGATGAATGTTGAATATCAAAAGCTATCGCTAAAAAATGATATACAAACAAAAGTGCGACATGATTTAGACCAACAACAGCGCGAATATTTTCTGCATCAACAGATGAAAACCATTCAAGAAGAGTTGGGCGGAGTCTCGTATGACGAAGAGGTTCAAGAAATGCGCGAGCGTGCCAAAACGAAAGCTTGGGACGATAAGGTTGCCAAACATTTTAATAAGGAGTTGGCAAAACTTGAACGTATGAATCCGCAAGTGGCAGAATATTCGGTGCAACGAAATTATTTGGATTTGTATTTAGACCTCCCCTGGAATACGTTTTCAGAAGATTATTTTGACTTAAATCGTGCACAAAAAATCTTAGATCGGGACCATTTTGGTTTGGATAAAGTGAAGCAACGTATTATTGAACACCTAGCAGTCTTAAAGCTCCGTAACGATATGAAGTCTCCAATTATTTGTTTGGTTGGACCTCCTGGTGTTGGGAAAACTTCGCTTGGAAAATCCATTGCCGAGTCATTGGGTAGAAAATACGTGCGTATGTCCCTTGGAGGGATGCGTGATGAGGCTGAGATTCGTGGTCATCGCAAAACGTATATTGGCGCTATGCCTGGGCGTGTAATGCAAAATATTAAAAAAGCGGCGACATCAAACCCTGTTTTTGTTCTTGATGAACTCGATAAACTCGCCGAAAGTGCTCACGGTGATCCATCGTCTGCCATGCTGGAAGTACTTGATCCAGAGCAGAATACTACATTTTATGACAATTATTTAGAAACAGGTTATGACCTGTCCAAAGTGATGTTTATTGCCACGGCAAATTCGTTGTCAACCATTCAGCCTGCACTTCGTGATCGTATGGAAATAATTGAGGTTTCAGGCTATACCTTAGAAGAAAAAGTGCAAATTGGATTACGTTATCTACTGCCAAAACAAACAACTGAACACGGACTAAAAAAATCAGCTGTAAAACTTCCAAAAGCGACCATGCAACAATTGGTTGCGGGTTACACTCGTGAGTCGGGTGTGCGTGGATTGGATAAGCAAATAGCGAAAGTAGTACGTCACTACGCCATGCTAGAAGCCAAAGAAACACCTCGAGATTCCAAATTAGAAGTTGCGGAACTTGAGTCCATTTTAGGCCCTGCAAAACTGCTTCGTGATACCTACGAAAATAACAATGTAGCTGGAATTGTTACAGGACTCGCGTGGACGCGTGTAGGTGGAGATATTTTATTTATTGAGTCATCTTTGAGTAAAGGAAACGGTGCTTTATCCATTACTGGAAACTTAGGCAAGGTGATGAAAGAATCCGCGACAATAGCCTTGCAATACATCAAGTCGCACGCCGATGATTTAGGTATTGAAAGTGATTTTTTCAACAAACATAACTTCCATATTCACGTCCCTGAGGGGGCTACTCCAAAAGACGGGCCTAGCGCTGGAATTACAATGATAACCTCTTTGGTGTCGAGTATTTTACAACGAAAAGTAAAAAATCGTATTGCCATGACGGGTGAAATTACACTTCGTGGAAAAGTGTTGCCTGTGGGTGGCATTAAAGAAAAGATTTTAGCAGCAAAGCGCGCCAACATCAAAGAAATTATTTTAAGTGATAAAAATCAAGCGGATATTGGTGAGATACCCGAACGTTATTTAAAAGGATTAATGTTTCATTACGTCTCCTCAATTGATGAGGTGCTAGCTATCGCGATTACGAAACAACGTATCTCAGGTACGAAAAAAGCGTAACTTTCGTTTTTAATACGAATGAAAAAGCTTTTTGTTTCCTATTTCTTGATTTTTTCTACTGCGATAATGTCGCAAATCGGTGGCGATGCTACCTATCGTTTTTTGGAGCTTTCTTCTTCGCCAAGGCAATTGGCACTGGGTAATCCCATTACTTTACGTGATGCGGATATTAGCACCACTCTTGCTAATCCTGCCACAATTCGTGGGGAGCACGGTGGGCAACTGATGATAAATTACGAGCCTTATTTTGACGGTATTCATCGCGGAACGGCGGCCTATGCACATACAATCAACCGAGCAAAAGCGTTGGTTTTTGATGTCAAATATATCCATTACGGTACTTTTGATGGTGCAGATGAATTGGGGAATCCAACGGCAGATTTTAGCGGAAGCGAAGTAGCACTTGGTTTAGCGTCTTCGCATTATTTTTTACGTCCAAACATACATGTTGGCGCACGAGTACGCTATGTGCTTTCAAACTTGGATACCTACACTTCTTCTGGCATCACGGGCGATATTGGCTTGTATTACAACCCGATCGGAAAACCTTTTCGGGTAGCATTGGTTTATCAACATTTAGGAAAACAAATTACCACTTATGAAGATGTTTTTGAGCCACTTCCTGCCAATCTAACACTTGGGTTTTCGAGTGCGTTGGAGCATTTGCCGTTGCGGTGGCATGTGTCGTTACATCATCTTAATAAGTGGCCGCTACTTTTTGAAAACCCGGAAGATGGCACCACTGACCTTAACGGAAATAGTACTCAGCAAAAATCGGGTTTGCTAAAAAAGGGATTGCGTCATGCCACTTTTGGTGTGGAAGTTTTTCCTGAGGGGGTATTTTCTATTCGTTTGGGGTATCATGCGCAGCGTGCTGCAGAATTACGTATTTTGGAAATGCGGAATTTTTCGGGACTTTCATTTGGTGTGGGGATGCAGTTACGCCGTTTGCGATTTCAGCTGAGCCATGCTAGATATAACATAGCTGGAAACCGTACTTTTTTGGGGTTAACCTTAGAGCCAAGAAAATGAAAAAATTATTTGTAGTTGCCATAGACGGCGCATCATCAACAGGGAAGAGTACCTTAGCTAAAGCATTGGCACAGGCATTGAATTTTGTATATGTAGATTCAGGTGCCATGTATCGCGGGGTAACATTATATGCCCAACAAAAACAGTGGCTCAGCTCAAAGTATTTTGATCAAGATACGCTGATTGCCAACCTTGACGATATTCAATTGACTTTTAAGAACAACAAACTAATGCTTAACGGCGCAGATGTAAGCGCAGCGATACGAAGCATGGCCGTTTCAAATGCGGTAAGCCAAGTAGCCGCGGTCTCTGCTGTGCGTTCGTTTTTGGTGGCGCAACAACGCACCATTGGTACGCAGCACAGTGTTGTGATGGATGGCCGTGATATTGGCACGGTCGTTTTTCCACATGCCGATGTAAAATTATTTTTGACTGCCGATGCCAACATTCGTGCGCAACGGCGTTACGACGAACTTAAAACCGTTGACCCAAGCGTTACGCTTGATGCTATTTTGGAAAATATCACCCAACGCGACCACTTAGATAGTACTCGTGCAGACTCACCACTAGTACAAGCCACAGATGCGATTTCTATTAACGCTTCCGATTTTGGGATTAGCGAACTACTAGGATACGTATTGGAGTTGGTAAAAAAAAGGATAGAGATTTAGTCTAAAAGCGTAAAAAAAGTTTGAAAAAGTGAGTTCTATTCCGTGTCATAAGTAGGTTTTAAGGTGCTAAAACATGTACACTTTAAAATAGGTATTAATAGCTAAAAACTTCAATGGAACTCAACTTCCCACCGCCTCTTTTTTCACTACCAGCCGCCACATAAATAGCGTTTTTATGCACAACTGCTGAAGTACCGTGTCTTCCTACTTTCATGGGTGCCAACAGTGTCCATTCCCCAGTTGTGACATTTAATTTTTGTGTTTGATTATGTGCGAGCTTTTGATTGCTTTCACCCCCGAAATAAATCAAATCATTATTTAGTTTCACAACAGATCCTGCCGCGGTGGGAACAGGCAAGGTTTTTTTCATGTTAAACCATTTCTGAAGTTCATAATCGTAATAATCAACCTCCGGAACGGTAGCGCCAAAAAACGCCCCAAAGTTTTTGGGATAATGCACACTGGTGTTTCGTCCTCCAATCCAATAAAGTTTGTTGTTATGCACCACGGCACTAAAGTGATCGCGAATATGAGGCGCATCGGTTAAGGTTTCCCATGTATTTGTTTTTGGATCAAAACAATCAAAATAATTGGTTGTACCACTTGTGTGACCTAGTTTAATACCGCCTGCTAGGTAGATTTTATCATTATAAACAACAGCTCCTGCACCACCACGTTGCCTGCTTTTTGGAATTGCGGCACCTTTTTCCCAAGTATCTTTTTTGGGATAATACATCCATACGTGTTCAAGTGGTTTTTCTTTGGGGTAACGCCCCGTCATTCCACCAACAATATAGATGATATCTTTATAAACAACTGCTTGGAAATGATGAATTTCAATGGGCGATTTTCCTTTGGCTTTCCAACGTTTGGTTTTGGGGTTAAATACATCAACAGGATGAATACCACGTCCCCCAATCAAATAGAATTTTCCTTTATATCCAACAAAAGCATTTTCATGACGTCCGTTAGGTAATTCTTTTGTTTCAATGGTTTCCCATGTATATTCCTGAATTTGTGCCGTAACACCACCACAAAATAGTATAAAAACGACAGGAATAATACAACCAAACAGATATCTCATTATCTATAAATTACAATTGATTTGAGGTAAAAGTACTTAAGTTTTGCCTATATACATAAAAGCAGTACATTTGCGCACCTCTTGAAAAGCGCTTTAGAGTAATATCGAGAGAAAAACTAATATAAACCCTTCTGTAAAGCAGCGCTTTTACTCAGTTTAGCAGAATACAAACAAACGCAGCATGGCTGACGAAAACCAACCCCTAGAGGAAGCAACACAAGAAGTTGCTCCTGCCCAAACCACTACTGAAGATGTACAATCTGAAACAGTAGAAACACCACAAGAAGATACCACACCAACCGTTTCACCTGATGAATTTTTAGCCAATTTTGACTGGCAAAATTACGAAGAGGGCATTGAAGCTGTTGAAGATGGCAAGCTAAAAGAATTTGAAACGCTTGTAGCTGAAAATTTTGTTGATACGCAAGGATCTGATGTTGTTCAAGGAAAAGTAATCCACATGACAGATCGCGAAGCGATTATTGACATCAACGCTAAATCTGAAGGCGTTATTTCATTGAATGAATTTCGTTACAACCCTGACCTAAAAGTAGGTGACACGGTTGAAGTAATGATTGACACTCGTGAAGATAAAACAGGTCAACTTATATTATCACACCGTAAGGCACGTACCATCATGGCATGGGATCGTGTAAATGCTGCTCACGATACGCAAGAAGTGGTAACAGGATTTGTTAAGTGTCGTACCAAAGGTGGAATGATTGTCGATGTATTTGGTATTGAGGCATTCTTGCCTGGTTCGCAAATTGATGTGAAGCCAATTCGTGATTACGATCAGTACGTAAACAAAAACATGGAATTTAAGATTGTTAAAATCAACCATGAGTTTAAAAACGTTGTAGTATCGCACAAAGCACTGATTGAGGCTGATATCGAAGAACAGAAGAAAGAAATCATTTCGCAGCTTGAAAAAGGTCAAGTTCTTGAAGGAACTGTGAAAAACATTACATCTTATGGGGTGTTTATCGACCTTGGAGGCGTAGATGGATTGGTACACATTACCGATCTTTCTTGGAACCGTATCAACCATCCAAGTGAAATTTTGGAAGTGGAGCAACAGCTCAACGTGGTAATCCTTGACTTTGATGATGATAAGTCACGTATCCAATTAGGTGTAAAACAACTTACGCAACACCCATGGGAAGCCATTGGCGATACCATGAAAGAGGGTGAAACAGTTAAAGGTAAAGTTACAGTTATTGCTGATTATGGTGCATTTGTTGAAGTAGCTCCTGGAGTAGAAGGACTTGTTCACGTTTCTGAAATGTCTTGGAGTACGCACTTGCGTTCTGCACAAGACTTTGTGAAAGTTGGCGATGAGGTCGAAACGGTAATCCTCAACCTTGACCGAGAAGAGCGTAAAATGTCTTTGGGAATCAAGCAATTGACGCAAGACCCTTGGACAGACATTACCATCAAATATCCGTTAGGATCTAAGCACACAGGTGTTGTAAGAAACTACACAAACTTTGGCGTGTTTGTAGAACTTGAAGAAGGTATTGATGGATTGATTTACATCTCTGACCTTTCTTGGACAAAGAAAGTGAAGCATCCTTCTGAGGTAGTAACAGTTGGTCAAGAACTCGATGTTATTGTTCTTGAACTTGATGTAGATGGACGTAAGCTCAGCCTTGGTCATAAACAAACAACTGACAATCCTTGGGAAAAATATGCCAAAGATTACGCTGAAGGTTCTGTTCACGAACTTGCATTGACTGAAATTGTTGACAAAGGTGCAACTATTGTCCTCAACGATGATATTACAGCTTTTGTTCCTGGACGTCACTTAGACAAACAAGATGGAACAAAACTTACTAAAGGCGAAACTGCAGAGTTTAAAGTAATTGAGTTTAACAAAGACTTTAAGCGTGTTGTGATGTCACATGCTGCTATATACAAAGGTGTTGAAGCAGATAATGTTAAAACAGCTAAACGCAAAATGTCAGACAGTGCAGAAAAATCTACTCTTGGTGATTTGGACGCTCTTGCAGCACTAAAGCGTAAGATGGATGGCGATGCTTAAATCGACATAAGCTAAAAAACAAAAGGGGCGTTAAACGCCCCTTTTTTTATGCAATATTTTTAGCGATAAAATCGCCTACTTGTGAAGTGGTATATTTATTTTCAGGGAAAACTTCTGGGGTACAAACTCCTTGAGCAAGTGCCAAATCCACAGCTGCGGTAATGGCTTTGGCTTCCTTGTCCATATCAAAATGCGTAAGCATCATGGCTGCAGAAAGTATCATGGCAATAGGGTTTGCAATTCCTTTTCCTGCGCCTTGCGGAAACGAACCGTGAATGGGTTCAAAAAGCGCATGTGTTTCTCCTACAGATGCTGATGGTAACAACCCTATAGACCCCCCAATAACGCTACCTTCATCTGATATGATGTCGCCAAATAGATTACTGGTCAAGAGCACATCAAACTGGCTTGGAGCCAAAATCATCTGCATGGCAGCATTATCTACAAATAAAAATCGGAGCTCAACATCGCTGTATTCAGACTCGTGTAATTCAGTTATTACTCTACGCCACAGTCTAGAAGATTCCAATACATTGGCTTTGTCAATTAGCGTAAGTATGTTTTTTCTTTTTCTAGCTGCAGCAAAAGCCAAACGCCCAATACGTTCAATTTCTAAGCGGCTATATTCACATAAGTCAGATGCGGTATTTTGATCCTCAGATAATTTTTTTTCACCAAAATATATTCCACCTGTAAGCTCGCGGTACATGACAAAATCGGTGCCTTTTACACGATCTTCTTTTAGTGGTGATTGGTGTAACAAGGCGTCAAATGTTTTTACAGGGCGGATATTGGTAAATAACCCCAATGCTTTCCGAATGGCAAGTAATCCTTGTTCTGGACGCACTTTTGCAGTGGGGTCGTTGTCGTATTTTGGATCACCGATAGCGCCAAAAAGCACCGCATCGCTTTCTAAGCTTGCTTTTAGGGTAGCAGCTGGAAGCGGCTCACCTGTTTTGTCAATGGCAATAGCGCCCATATCGGCATACGTATAGACAAAATCGTGTCCAAATTTTTCTGCAACAGCATCTAAAACTTTAACGGCTTCTTGCACAATTTCAGGTCCAATCCCATCACCAGGAAGTACGGCAATTTGTTTTTTCATCTTTAGTTGTTCTGTTGTTTTACGAACGATTTTGTTCAAATGCTATGATCGCTTCTTTTTGGCTTAATAGATAGTCAATATCGTCGTAGCCGTTAATCATACACATTTTTTTATATGCATTGATTTCGAATGGAATGACAATACCCGCTTCGTCGATACTAAATTGTTGCGCTTCTAAATCTACTTTGGCTTGTATGGATGAATTGTTGTCAATAGCAGTAAAAATAGCTTGTAATTCATCAGCTGAAACCTGAATTGGAAGGATGCCGTTGTTGAGCGCATTGCCTTTAAATATATCAGCAAAAAAGCTAGACACCACCACGCGAAACCCATAGTCTGCTAATGCCCAAGCAGCGTGCTCGCGGCTAGAGCCACAACCAAAATTATTTCCCGCAACTAGAATTTTTCCAGCATATGCATCGTTGTTAAGCACAAAATCTTTGGCTTGGTTGTCATTTGTAAAACGCCAATCACGAAACAAGTTTTCCCCAAAACCTTTACGGTCAGTGGCTTTTAAAAACCTAGCCGGAATGATTTGATCCGTATCTACATTTTCAATAGTGAGTGGAACCATGCCACTTTCTAAAATTTCAAATTTTTCCATTACTGTTGACTTACATCTACAATTTTACCAGCTACCGCAGCTGCGGCTGCTGTAACGGGGCTTGCTAATAACGTTCGTGCGCCTTGTCCTTGTCGTCCTTCAAAATTTCGGTTTGAGGTTGAAACACAATAGGCTTCTGCGGGAATTTTGTCGTCGTTCATGGCTAAACATGCCGAACAACCGGGTTGACGTAATACAAATCCTGCTTCTTCAAAAACACGGTCTAGGCCTTCAGCAACAATTTGTTTTGCTACTTGTTGCGAGCCAGGAACGATCAAAGCTGATACATCGGGTGATTTTTGTTTTCCTTTTACATATTGAGCTGCAGCTCTAAAATCTTCAATTCTTGAATTGGTGCAGCTGCCAATAAATACATGGCTGATGGGCATGTGCAACAAGCTGCTACCTGCCTTTAGTCCCATGTAATTCAATGATTTGATAAAACTCGCATCGTCAGATTCTGGAATGGTTTCGCTAATTTTTATGCCCATACCCGGATTTGTTCCATAGGTAATCATGGGTCGTATATCGGCTGCGTCAAAATGATGCTCTAAGTCAAAAGAGGCGCCGTCATCTGTTGGTAGTGTTTTCCAATACGCAATCTTTTGCTCTAGCGCTTTGTCTTTAGGAGCAAATTCGCGTCCAGTAACGTAATCAAAAGTAGTTTGATCGGGAGCAATCATACCACCACGAGCACCCATTTCAATACTCATATTACAAACGGTCATACGTCCTTCCATGCTCATTTGTTCAAAAACGCTTCCTGCAAACTCTACAAAATAGCCTGTACCTGCATCTGTGCCTAATTTGGCAATAATATATAGGACAACGTCTTTGGGTTGTACATCGGGATGTAAATCTCCAGAGACTGTTACACGCATGCTTTTAGGCTTGGCTACCAGTACGCATTGACTGGCGAAAACTTGTGCCACTTGGCTTGTGCCAATTCCAAACGCAATGGTACCAAATGCACCGTGCGTAGAGGTATGGCTATCGCCACAAACCATGGTCATTCCAGGCTGGGTGACACCCAATTCTGGGCCAATAACGTGAACAATTCCTTGATATGGATGTCCTAATCCGTAAAGCGTTACGCCATATTGCTCACAGTTTTCAGAAAGCTGCTTCACTTGTTTGCGCGAAAGCGCATCTTGAATAGGCAAATGCTGATTTTCGGTTGGCACGTTGTGGTCTGCGGTCGCAACAACTTGCTTGGGTCTAAAAAGAGGGATTTCTTTTTCTTCCAATACGTTAAAAGCTTGCGGACTGGTAACTTCGTGGATTAAATGTTTGTCAATGTACAAGATGTCTGGGCCGTTTTCTACGGATGATACCACATGGCTATCCCAAACTTTATCGAAAAGTGTTTTTTTCATGTAGATTTAACTAATTCCGGCGGTTTTCACGATTTCAGGAATATCGTCGTCGGTAATTTCTTTCTTTTTATCTGCAAAAGTTAAAAAAGTGGCATATGCCAAATCAAGTTCATCTTTAGTAAGTTCTATGCCAATATTTTTAGCGCGATAGGCAAGTGCGGCACGTCCGCTGCGTGCAGTAAGCACGATAGAAGAGGTGTCCACTCCAACGTCATGCGGATTGATAATTTCGTAGGTTTCTCTGTTTTTAATTACGCCATCTTGGTGAATTCCAGAGCTATGTGCAAATGCGTTTGCACCTACAATGGCTTTGTTTGGTTGCACCACCATGCCCATGGCTTCGGAAACCATACGGCTGGTTTCAGATAACAATTGCGTTTGAATATTGGTGTCAAGGCCTAAATTAGGATGCTGACGCATAATCATAACCACTTCTTCCAAAGAAGTGTTTCCTGCGCGCTCTCCAATACCGTTAATGGTACACTCAATTTGACGTGCTCCGTTGATAACTCCCGAAATGGAGTTAGCTGTTGCCAAACCTAAATCGTTATGACAATGACAGGAAAGCGTTGCCTTGTGAATAGAAGGCACATGCTCCATTAAATACTTTATTTTGGCACCGTATTCTTCTGGAAGGCAATACCCAGTCGTGTCGGGAATATTTAATACCGTAGCTCCTGCCTGTATCATCGCCTCACATACTTGTGCCAGATAGGCATTTTCGGTTCTTCCTGCGTCTTCGGCATAGAACTCAATATCTTCTACAAACTTTTTGGCATGCTTCACAGCAGCTACACCGCGTTCAATGATTTTCTCACGCGTAGAGCGAAATTTATGCTGTATGTGCGAATCTGAAGTGCCTATTCCTGTGTGAATACGTGCACGTTTGGCAGGTTTCAGTGCCTCAGCTGCGACTTCAATATCTTTTTGTACCGCACGTGTAAGCCCACAAACAATGGCATTTTGTACTGTTTTGGCAACATCACTAACGGCTTCAAAATCTCCAGGGGAGGAAATGGGAAAACCAGCTTCTATAATATCTACACCGAGTATGTCGAGGCGCTTAGCAAGAATCAACTTTTGTTCTTTGTTTAATTTACAGCCAGGCACCTGTTCGCCATCGCGTAGCGTAGTATCAAATATTTGAACGTGTTCTTTTCCCATCCATTATAAGGTTAAAAGCAAAAGTAACTAATTTTAACAATTATGGAAGCGTAAATTGATTTCAAAATGCGAAAACTATGAATTGACGTGAATGATAATAAATTTATATCATGAAACTGCATTCCACAACGCATCTTTTGGAGGTGGTGCCGTAAACGTCAGCGGTTCTTTTAATGTAGGGTGTGTTAGCGTCAGTTTTCGGGCATGCAAATGGATGCTACTGTCTTTATTGGGTCGTTTGGCTCCGTATTTCAAATCGCCTTTTATGATAAGTCCTTCTTTGCTAAGTTGCGCTCGTATTTGATGATGTCTCCCTGTTAGCAATTCAATTTCAAGCAAGCTATATCGATCAAAGTCTTGTTTTTTAGTATAAATCAGTTCTGCCATTTTGCTATTGGGTACTTCCTTTTTATGAGCATACGACTTGTTTTGTGCAGGCTTGCGTACCAAATAATGCTGTAATCGGGTAGGGGTTTCCTTTGGCGTTCCTGTCACCATTGCCCAATATATTTTTTGTGTTGATTTTTCGGCAAATTGCTTGTTTAAACGTGTTAGCGCTTTTGATGTTTTTGCTAATACCAAAATACCGCTTGTAGGTCGGTCTAGCCTGTGGGGTAAGCCTAAATATACATTTCCTGGCTTTTGATCGCGAAGCTTTATCATGTGCTTACAGTTATCTAATGCGCACAAATCTCCTGAGTTATCCCCTTGCGAAAGCATGCCTGCTGGTTTGTTTATTACCAGCAAATGATTGTCTTCAAAAAGAATTTCAGGCTGCAATTAGTACTGTTCGTCTTTGTTTGGAAAATCGCTAGACTTTACGTCTTTGATGTAATGCTGCACGGCTTCTGTCATTTGCTCATACAAATTCATATATCTACGTAAAAATCGTGGGCTAAACTCTGTGGTAAGTCCCAGCATATCGTGAAGTACCAATACTTGTCCGTCAACGCCATTTCCCGCGCCTATTCCAATAACAGGGATATTCACTGTTTTGGCTACTTTGGCAGCTAATGCAGCGGGAATCTTTTCAAGAACCAATGCAAAACAGCCTAACTGCTCAAGGAGCTTGGCATCTTCAATTAATTTTACAGCTTCTGCTTCTTCTCTGGCACGAACGGAATAGGTTCCAAATTTATATATGGATTGTGGGGTGAGTCCAAGGTGTCCCATGACAGGTATTCCAGCATTTAAAATTCGCGTCATAGAATCTTTAATTTCGGCTCCTCCTTCAATTTTTATGGCATGCGCCCCTGCCTCTTTCATAATGCGAATTGAAGAGCGCAAGGCTTCTTTGGGATCGGATTGATAGCTTCCAAAAGGTAAGTCAACGACCACTAAGGCGCGTTTTACCGCCCGTACTACCGCAGAAGCATGATACAACATTTGATCGATAGTAATGGGAAGCGTTGTTTCGTGCCCAGACATGACGTTTGATGCTGAATCGCCAACTAAAATCACGTCTATATTTGCTGCATCAACGGCTTTTGCCATAGAGTAATCATAGGCAGTAAGCATGGAAATCTTTTCTCCCTCTTGTTTCATTTCAAAGAGGGAATTTGTAGTCACGCGTTTATACGTTTTTTTAGCAGCTGACATATCATTCTTTTTGTCAAAAATACACTATTGAAAGCATATCTAAACAATATGACATCCTGTCAGTAAATTCAAATGGCATAATGATTGACTATGTTGAGAAAAATATTAATAGTAATGAGTAAGATTATCGGTATAGATTTAGGAACAACCAATTCGTGTGTTTCAGTAATGGAGGGAAATGAACCCGTTGTTATTCCAAATGCAGAAGGAAAACGTACAACACCTTCTGTTATTGCTTTTGTTGAAGGAGGCGAAATTAAAGTAGGAGACCCAGCTAAACGTCAGGCGGTTACAAACCCCACAAAAACCATTTCGTCTATCAAACGATTTATGGGAAACAAGTTTTCACAATCTAAAAATGATGTTGAACGTGTTCCATATAAAGTTGTAAAAGGCGATAACGATACACCTAGAGTAGATATCGATGGTCGTTTGTACACTGCGCAAGAACTTTCTGCGATGGTATTACAAAAAATGAAAAAAACAGCCGAGGATTACCTAGGTCAATCGGTAACTGAAGCCGTGATTACTGTTCCTGCTTATTTTAACGATGCGCAGCGTCAGGCAACTAAAGAAGCAGGCGAAATTTCCGGTCTTAAAGTACAACGTATTATTAACGAACCAACAGCTGCTGCTTTGGCGTACGGATTAGATAAAGGCGGATCGGACAAGAAAATTGCTGTTTATGATCTTGGTGGAGGTACATTTGATATTTCTGTTCTTGAGCTTGGCGATGGCGTCTTTGAAGTGCTTGCCACAAATGGTGACACACACCTTGGAGGAGATGATTTTGACGACGTGGTTATTCACTGGTTGGCTTATGAATTTCAAGAGGCTGAAGATATTGACCTTCGCAAAGACCCAATGGCACTACAACGCCTAAAAGAAGCCGCTGAAAAAGCAAAAATTGAATTGTCTTCTTCTACACAAACAGAAATCAATTTACCATATATTACTGCTACGGCATCTGGACCAAAACACTTGGTGAAAACACTTACGCGTGCCAAATTTGAGCAACTAGCCGATGAGCTTGTAAAGCGTTCTATGAACCCAGTAAAAAAGGCGTTAGACGATGCAGGTCTTTCCACTGGCGATATCGATGAAGTGATTTTGGTAGGTGGTTCAACGCGTATTCCTGTAATTCAAGAAGAAGTAGAGAAATTCTTCGGTAAAAAACCATCGAAAGGAGTAAATCCTGATGAGGTTGTTGCTATTGGAGCAGCCATTCAAGGTGGAGTACTTACAGGCGATGTAAAAGATGTATTGCTTTTAGATGTTACGCCACTTTCTTTGGGTATCGAAACTATGGGCGGTGTGATGACCAAATTAATTGAGTCAAACACCACCATTCCAACAAAGAAATCACAAGTGTTTTCTACTGCTGCTGACAATCAGCCATCTGTAGAAATTCATGTTATTCAAGGAGAACGTTCCATGGCTTCGGACAATAAATCTATTGGTCGTTTTCACTTGGATGGTATCCCTCCTGCACAGCGTGGTGTTCCACAAATTGAGGTTACGTTTGATATAGATGCAAATGGATTGATACACGTAACTGCGCTTGATAAAGCTACCAACAAGTCTCAAGACATTCGTATTGAAGCGTCTTCTGGACTTACCGAGGAAGAAATTGAGCGCATGCGTAAGGAAGCGGAGGCAAACGCTGATGCTGATAAAAAAGCCAAAGAGGAAGCAGATGTGTTAAATAATGCTGATCAAATGATTTTCCAAACTGAAAAGCAATTGAAAGAATTTGGCGATAAGCTTTCTGCAGATAAAAAAGCTCCTATTGAAACGGCACTCGAGGCACTTAAAAAAGCCCTTGAATCCAAAGATTTAGAAGCGATAAAACCTGCGTTAGACAACATCAACGAAGCATGGAAACAAGCTTCTGAAGAAATGTACAAAGCACAACAAGAAGCCGGAGGGGAAACTCCTCCAACAGACAATCCTGATGCATCATCTTCATCTAATGATGACGATGTAGAAGACGTTGACTTTGAAGAAGTAAAATAACTACAATTCATTGCGCCCCGCACAGCGGGGCGCATCTATTTTTATGGATAAGCAAGCCATTTTAGATCAGTTGCAAGCGCGTTGCGCCAACACCTTGGTAGATACGCTTGGCGTTACTTTTGTGGAATTAGGTGATAATTATTTGGTTGCCAAAATGCCTGTCACTTCTGCGGTACATCAAGTCGATGGCGTATTGCACGGCGGTGCTACAGCTGCCTTAGCTGAAACTGTGGGCAGTGCAGCATGTGCGATTTTTTGTAAGTCTGACGATGTTATCATGCGAGGTATTGAAATTTCTACGAATCATGTTCGAGGAGTTCGCAATGGTTTTGTGTTTGCAAAGGCTACTGCCATACACAAAGGCAAAACGATGCAGCACTGGTCCATTCAAATCACTGATGATACCAACAAGCTCGTTTCTTCATGCAAGTTGACAACGCTTATTCTTCCTAAGAAAAAATAGAATTTGTACATTTCTAAAAAATTAGAATATGTATATCGAACAAGTTCGTAATCAAACCAATTCGTTTGGGCTGTACATCGTTGGGGTTTTTATTTTAGGCGTTATTATCCTAATAGGGAACATTCCGTTTGGAGTGGCTCTTGTAGCTGAACAAGGTACTTATGCTACCCAACTCAGTATGGCTGAGCAAATGCAGGTTTTACCATCAAATACCACCCTGTTTTTGCTTCTTTTACCATTTGCGCTTGCTTTTGGTGCAATTCTATTGATTTCCAAACTACTTCACAAAATCTCTCTACGTGAGCTTATTACATCACGTCCAAAAGTAGATTGGAAACGAGTGCGTTTTGGTTTTGGAACAGTAGCATTGTCTTTTATTGCAATGCTTGCTGTAGGTTATTTTATTGACCCTGAATCGGTTCAGTGGAATTTTAAACCCAAATCATTTGTCCTATTAGTACTGATAAGTATTGTCATGGTGCCTTTGCAAACAAGTGCCGAAGAGCTTTTTTTTAGAGGATACCTCATGCAAGGATTAGGACGCATTTTTCCCATGCGCTTGATGCCATTTGTCATTACGTCAACCTTATTTGGTTTATTGCATTTTGCCAATCCAGAAGTTGATAAACTAGGGAACATTATTTTGATCACGTATTTGGCAACAGGTTTTTTTTTGGGTGCAATTACATTAATGGATGAAGGTTTGGAATTGGCATTGGGTTTTCACGCGGGGAATAATCTTTTTTTGTCTTTGTTCTTAACTTCAGACTGGACGGTTTTTCAAACCGATTCCCTTTTTATAGATATGTCCGAGCCTAATGTAGTAGCCTACATCATAGGGCCTTTGCTTATTTACGTTGTTTTATTTTTGGTGTATGCCAAGAAATATAAATGGGAAGATTATACGAAACATCTAGTAGGTTCCCCTACAGATGTAGTCTCATCTTGATATTTCCTCTTTCATAAGGACTTTTTTTAATAGGCTCTTCAATAAAACCAAATTTACGGTACAAGTAAATGGAGTTTTCTAACGATTTGTTAGAATACAGTAATATTTGGTTAAATCCTTTTTGTTTGGCGGTTTTTATGGCGTGTTTTAGTAGTTGTTGCCCATATCCTTTTCCTTGATACTTAGATGTAATCGCCATTTTGCCAAGCTCCACACACCCATCTATTGGAGCTAAAATAGCGTAGGTTCCAATAACCTCTCTATTAAGTGTTCCAAAGAATATGTTTCCCCCTTTGTTAATGATTTCTTCTTCGCAGTTTTCGAGAAGTTGCGCATCATAAGGTTCTACTATAAAATATTTTTTAAGCCATTCTTCATTAAGCGTCTTAAAATATGGTTTAAGACGTTTTTCAAAAGGGATAATGACAAAACTTTCATTCACGTCCAATCATATTTTCGGGTTTCACCCAAGCATCAAACTCATCTGCCGATAGATAGCCCGTTTCAAGTGCAGCTTCTTTGAGTGTCCACTTTTTTTCATGCGCCAAATTGGCAATTTCCGCAGCCTTGTAATACCCAATTTTGGTGTTAAGTGCTGTTACCAACATAAGTGAATTGTTTAGTAATTCATTGATTTTTTCCAAATTTGGTGTAATGCCTTGAGCACAGTTTTCATCAAAACTTACACAGGCATCCCCAAGTAATTGTGCAGACTCCAATACATTAGCAGCCATAACTGGCTTATAGACATTGAGCTCAAAATGCCCTTGCGAGCCTGCAAAAGCTACAGCAGCATCGTTCCCCATAACTTGTGTGCAAACCATGGTAAGCGCCTCACACTGAGTAGGGTTCACCTTTCCAGGCATTATGGAACTTCCAGGTTCATTCGCCGGAATAATAAGTTCTCCAATTCCCGAACGCGGACCACTTGCCATCATACGGATGTCGTTTCCAATTTTAAATAGCGATACCGCCAATTGACGCAATGCACCATGTGTTTCTACAAGTGCATCGTGTGCAGCCAATGCTTCAAATTTATTATCTGCCGACACAAAAGGAAGTCCTGTAAACTCTGCAATGTAAGCAGCCACTTTTTCAGCATAGCCTTTTGGTGTATTGATGCCAGTTCCAACCGCTGTTCCGCCTAGCGCCAATTGCGATAGATGTGGCAATGTGTTTTCTAATGCATTAATCCCATGATTCAATTGGGCTACATAGCCCGAAAATTCTTGACCCAAACTAAGTGGGGTAGCATCCATAAAGTGCGTACGCCCAATTTTGATAATCGCATCAAATTCAGCAACTTTCTGTGCCAAAGTATCTCGAAGTTGTCGCACACCAGGAAGTGTAGTTTCAATAAGTTTTTTGTAGATGGCAATATGCATTCCCGTGGGGAAGGTATCATTTGATGATTGGGATTTGTTTACGTCGTCATTGGGCTTGAGCGTGCGTTCCCCTTTACCTAGTGTATATCCCTGAAGTACATGCGCACGATTGGCAATAACTTCGTTAACATTCATATTAGATTGCGTACCAGAGCCTGTTTGCCACGTGACTAGCGGGAATTGGTCGTCAAGAATACCAGATAAAATTTCGTCACATACTTTGGCAATTAAATCGCGTTTGTTTGTGTCTAATGCTCCAAGTTCAGCATTGGTATATGCAGCTGCTTTTTTGAGTACAGCAAATCCATAAACAATATCAATAGGCATAGAACCTGCTGGTCCGATTTTAAAGTTATTACGAGATCGTTCTGTTTGCGCACCCCAATATTTGTCTGCTGGCACCTTTACAACACCCATGGTGTCTTTTTCTTCCCTAAATTTCATGTGGTTAATTTGTGCAAAAATACAAAAGCATATGCACTTCTTTTGTTGTAAGGTAAAGAACCAATATGTACCTTTGTCAAAACTTCGACCATGATTGAATTTGATCAATATCTCGGCTTCCTTGCATTTTTGACCATCCTTACCATTGGTTTCTGGCTGATGATCTTCCTTATCACATTTGTTGTTCCGTTTTGGTTAACAGGAAATTTGATGCAGTGGCTTAAGGAAAAGCGCGAAAAGGCAAAAAGCTAATTAGAGTTCATATCCACCACCATCGCCGTAACCGTCACCGCCATCTCTGCGTTGACGTTCTTTGTCTTGCCTAAATCTGTACGTAAAAGTTAGTCTATATACAGGTTTTCTTCTTTGATATTCCCCATTTGTAATCACATTTTCAGTAAAGGTTTTCCACTTGTAAATTTGAGTATTAAACACATCTGAAAAATTTAAGTTGATGGTAGCATTTTCGTTAAATAAATCTTTGCTAAAAGCAATGTTTAACCCACCAAAGGCTTTTCGACTACCAAAAGCCGATTGAGATGGTCCTTGAAACCAAAAATTGATTTGAGAATTAATATCACCAACAAGGTTTAAATTATTTCTAAAATTTCCAGACCAGCTTTCATTTTCATTATCAAAATTCAGGTCGTTATATTGACCCGTCTCAACGCTTCTAAAAATATTAAAGCTAAGATTTGTCCGCCATTTTGCCGACCAACGTACAGAACTATTGGCCTCAATTCCCAACTGATCTCTGCGACCAAGGTTTATTGGAAACCGCTTGATTACAGGAGTTTTTTCCCCGTTAACGATAGCAAATTCACCAGATTCTATAGAAATACGATTTTCAGGCTTTTCGGTTCTTCTAAAATAAACAGAACTATTGAAAGTGAATTTTTGGAACTGTTTTAAATATCCAATATCAAACCCATTGCTGTAGCTCGGTTTTATGTATGGGTTTCCTTGAAAAAAACTGGTTTCACTAGATCTTGACTGAAATGGATTTAAACTACGTGAGCGAGGTCTTGATATACGTCGATTGTAGCCAATGGTGATATTTGCCGTCTCAGAAATTTCTACTCCTAGATTTAGTGTAGGGAAAAAATCGCCAAAATTACTATTGCCATCTTCGTTGGTCGTTTTTTGTATGACTGTCATTGATGTGTGCTCATACCTAAGTCCAGATAACATAGAAAATCGCCCCCATTTTTTTCCAAATTGTGTGTAAAGTGCATGGACTTCTTGGTTAAAATCTAGATAGTTTGTCAGACTCTCATTAACCACCATATTGCCATTCGCGTCTTCTTGTTGTACAATAAACCCCGTATTTTGATCCTCATTTGTAGTGCGATATCCTGCTTCAAATTGTGTGTTTTTATCAATCGGATATACATAATCTATTTGTGCCAAAAACTGCTTTTGATCTTCTTCTGTATTATTTTCTTCTAGCAACCCCATGATGCTGTTTGGTACAATTTGCTGTGTCCTCAGGTCAGCGAATTCGTCTTCAATATTGTTTTCACGTTGTAAGGTGACGTCAATTTTATGCCCACTTTCATTGAACTTGTGTGTGAGAGATAAGCTTAGCTGTTTATTTAGGTCGTAATCTTCTTCAATTTCTGAACGCAACGATTTTGTTATTGCTGTAGTTGATAAAAAGTGATTTTGGTCATTTATTGTCTGATCGTCGCCGTCTCGCTGGTTTTGCACATAGGAAAGGGTGAATTTTGTTTTTTCGGATAGGTTATAGTCAAATCCCACATTTACATTTGTCCCTTGTCTTCTTCTGTCAAAACTTCGTGTTTCTACAAATTGGTTGTAATTGGCATTGTTTGAATATCTGTTGTCTTGAAAAGCACCTCCGATATCTGTGTTGTCTCGATAGCCTGAATTTGTAAAAAAATTAAACTTTCCTAATTTATAGTTCAAACTCGCATTTGCACCATAACTGTCATACTTTCCAGCTGAAATATTAAATACTCCGTTTAGTCCTTTTAAGGTGTTTTTTGCTAAAATGATATTTACAATACCAGAGCTTCCTTCGGCTTGGTATCGTGCAGAGGGTGCAGTAATGACCTCAACTCGTTCAATAGACTCTGCAGGTAAATCGGCCAGTGCATCAATCCCGTTTAGCCCAACAAGGCCTGAGGGTTTTCCATCAATAAGAATACGAACATTTGTGCTTCCACGAAGTTCTAAATTCCCATCAATATCCAATGAAAGTGATGGAATATTATCCAAAACATCGGATACATTTGTTCCTTTTGCGTTTAAGTTTTGACCTACGTTGTAAACAAGTTTATCAAGTCTAATCTCTACATCTGAACGTCTTCCCACTAAGTCAACACCAGCCAATTGATTTTCCTTGGGCATAAGCGCAAGAGTTCCCAATGCAGTTTTACGCGATAAACCAGATTTTTCAACAACCAAAGTTTCGTAGCCCACATAATCTATTTGAATAAGCACTTTGGGAAGTGGACTTTTAACAATTATAGCACCATTTTCATCTGAAACAGCACCTCCAATAATCTCCTTAGTATCAGGATTTTTTAAGGACATTGTTGCAAATGGGAGCTTGTCCTTTGAGTTTTTATCAATGACTGTTGCAGTAAGTGTGTATTGGCTTTGACTAAAGCCAGTAAATGTGATAAAGATAAAAATAAGGCATATTAGGTGCTTATTCATGCAATTTTTTTTACAAATATAGATTTAACTTGTCAATATGTGTATGAAAAACATATTTTAAATTGAGGCAATAACAAGTTGCTCATTAAAAGAAATCCTAGTTTTTAACACTATATAACTTCTAATCGCTTTAATTCTGCTTTTAGCATTTTGGCAGAGGTAAAATGAATCCCGTGTATGCCTTCTTTTATGGCAGCATCAATATTTTCTTTCTTATCGTCAATAAAAATGGCGTTTTCTGCTGTAACATCATATCTGTCAAGGGTTAGTTGATAAATACGAGGGTCGGGTTTTTTCATTTTTTCTGTTCCCGATACGATAATCCCATCAAACCAGGATAAAAAGTCAAAACGCTCCAGTGCCACAGGAAAGGTTTCGTGACTCCAGTTGGTAAGTCCCAATAATTTGTATTCTCGACTTTCCTTTAATTGCTTCAATACTGCTACCGTTTCCGTGTGCTCGTAACCCAACATGTCTTTCCAACGGTCATAATACATTCTTATAAGGCGTTCGTGTTCTGGAAACAGGGCAACTCGTTCTTCGGTTGCCTCTTTTATCAAACAACCCTCATCTTGTTTTTCGTTCCATTCCCATGAGCAAATATGTTCCAAAAAGTGATTCATTTTTTGTACATCTCCTCTAAATTCTTTGAGATATACATAGGCTGGATTCCAATCTATAAGAACGCCTCCAAAATCAAATATCACAGTATCTATTTTTCCCATGGACTATCGTTTGTGCCTTGTTGTTGTGTCATTAAATATGCTTTTAAAAAACGATCTATATCGCCGTTTAGTACATCGTCAACGGCAGCAGTTTCTTGTTGTGTTCTGACGTCTTTTATGAGTTTGTACGGATGCAAAACGTAATTCCTTATTTGTGAGCCCCATTCAATTTTCATTTTACCAGCTTCGATATCGTTTCGCGCTTCCATTCTTTTTTGGAGTTCTATTTCATACAATTGCGAGCGAAGCATTTGCATAGCACGCTCTCTGTTATCGTGCTGTGAGCGGGTTTCTGAACATGATATTTGAATGCCTGATGGTTTGTGTACCAATTGCACTTTGGTTTCTACTTTATTCACATTTTGTCCGCCTGCACCACTAGATCGAGCAGTTGTAATTTCGATATCAGCAGGATTAATTTCTATTTCTATGGTATCATCCACAAGTGGATACACATATACTGATGCAAAACTTGTATGCCGCTTGGCATTGCTGTCAAAAGGAGAAATGCGCACCAACCGGTGTACGCCGTTCTCACCTTTTAACCAACCAAAGGCAAAGGCTCCATCAATTTCTAAGGTAACGGTTTTGATACCGGCAACATCGCCTTCTTGGTGGTTGAGTTCTCTAACTTTAAACCCTCTTTTATCTGCCCACATTTGATACATCCGCATTAGCATGGCCGCCCAGTCACAGCTCTCAGTACCACCTGCGCCAGCGGTGATTTGAAGTACTGCACTTAATCCATCCCCCTCATCAGAAAGCATGTTCTTAAACTCCAAGTCTTCAAAATGTGTATTGGTAACCTCCCAAAGCGATTGAATTTCAGCCTCATCGACTTCACCTGCTTTGTGAAATTCATAAAGCACTTCAAGCTCTTCGACAAACTGCGCTGCTTTTTCGTAATCTAATACCCACTGCTTGACACTGCGTAGTTCACGCATATACTGCTCGGCGCCTTTGGAATCATTCCAAAAATTTGGGTCAAGGGTTTTTTCTTCTTTATTGGATACATCAATGCGTTTGGCATCTATGTCAAAGATACCTCCTCAGCGCTCCCAGGCGCTCTATCAGACTTTTTAGTTGGTCTTGTGTCAAAGTTTATTACATTTAGAGTTCAAAAATACATCATTATGACCTCAAAAGTTCTTTTAGCTACTTATTTTTGTTGCTTATTTATTAGCTGTACGCATATGACACATACACCGCCCAATGCTTCTGTAAAAGAAAAAAAATTAACAAAGCATGGCGATACTCGCATTGACCCATACTACTGGCTCAACGAACGTGAAAACCCTGAAGTAATTCAATATTTAGAAGACGAAAACGCTTACACCAAGGCGATGCTTAAACCTACCGAAAAACTTCAAAAAGATCTTTTTACAGAAATGAAAGGTCGCATCAAGGAAGATGACAGCTCGGTACCTTATTTTTTAAATGATTATTGGTATATCCGCAAGTTTGAAAAAGGAAAAGATTACCCCATTTATACCAGAAAGCACAAAACTTTAGATGCTGATGAAGAGATTCTATTGGATGTGAATGCATTGGCTAAAGATTTGTCATATTGCCAAGTCTCAGGGCTTAGTGTGAGTCCAGATAACACCAAACTCGCTTTTGGAATCGATACCCTTTCAAGACGAATTTACACCATTAAAGTAAAAGATTTGACCACAGGTAAAATGCTTGAAGATAAGATTGAAGGTGTGAGTTCTTTTGCTACATGGGCTGCTGACAGTAAAACCATGTTTTACACAGCAAAAAATGAAGAAACGCTTCGTACAGATCGAATATACAGGCACGAATTGGGGCAACAACAGGATAATGACGTCATGGTTTTTGAAGAAAAAGATGAAACGTTTTACACGTTTGTATATCCATCAAAATCGCGTCAATATATCATGATTGGTTCGACGAGTACCATGACTTCTGAGTATCAATTTTTGGCTAGCGATACACCAAAAGACACATTTAAAACCATACACAAGCGTGAACGTGGATTGGAATATAGTGTAGCTCATTTCGGCGATGCATTTTATATCTCTACCAATGCAGACAATAGCACCAACTTCAAATTGGTTAAGGCTCCAATCTCTGCGCCTGGAAAGGATAACTGGGAAGAAGTTCTTCCTCACAGGGCAGATGTGCTTTTAGAAGATGTAGAATTGTTTCGTGAATTTATGGTAGTGGGAGAACGTCAAAATGGATTGTTACAGCTTCGTGTGATACGTTGGGATGGTGAGGAAGATTATTATTTGGAATTTGATAGTGAAACCTACACAGCATCAATGAGTACCAATCTAGACTTTGATGCGCATGTATTTCGTTATAACTTTTCTTCGTTAACCACACCGTCAAGTGTGATAGACTACGATACAAAAACGAAAACGAAAGAAATCAAAAAGGAACAAGAAGTTTTGGGAGGTACGTTTGATAAAAATAATTATACAGCAAAACGCCTTTGGGCCACTGCTGCTGATGGCACTAAAATTCCAATTTCTCTAGTACGTCACATCAACACTGCCCTAACCCCAGATACACCATTGTTGCAATATGCTTATGGTTCATATGGGAATACCATAGATCCTTATTTTTCATCTGTTCGATTGAGTTTACTCGACAGGGGATTTGTTTTCGCGATTGCACACATAAGGGGTGGTGAATATCTTGGTCGTACTTGGTATGAAAACGGACGGATGCTTTCAAAGAAAAACACCTTTACGGATTTTATTAGTTGTTCTACGTTTTTGATTGAAAAAAACTACACATCATCAAAGCATTTATATGCTATGGGTGGTTCTGCTGGTGGCCTATTGATGGGTGCTATCATGAATATGGCACCAGAGTTGTACAATGGAGTAGTGGCAGCTGTACCCTTTGTTGATGTGGTTACCACGATGCTTGATGACAGTATCCCGCTTACGACAGGAGAATATGACGAGTGGGGAAATCCAAACGAAAAAGAATACTACGATTATATTAAATCGTACTCACCTTACGATAATGTCCGCGAAACTGCATATCCCAATACGCTTATAACCACTGGATTACATGACTCACAAGTACAATATTGGGAGCCCGCCAAATGGACAGCCAAGCTTAGAGATATGCATCAAGGTGATAACTTGATTTTATTGCATACCAATATGGATGCAGGTCATGGTGGTGCTTCTGGCCGTTTTGAGTCACTAAAGGAAATCGCTATGGAATACGCCTTTTTATTGTATTTAGAACAGAACTAAATATGTGTGAAAATGTATAGTTTGATGAATTTTTGTAAATTCGCATTCAAATTATCCGCACCTAGTGTGTTAAGATATGACAATCAATAAAATAGCAGCTTACAACAATGCTTTAGAGCTGATTGGCGACACTCCTCTAGTAAAGCTTAATCATGTTACCAAAGACTTTTCTGGTAGCTATTATGCCAAAGTCGAAGCATTTAATCCGGGACATTCTAATAAAGACCGCATTGCGCTCCATATTCTGGAGCAGGCTGAAAAAAAGGGTCTTGTAAAACCTGGTAGCACTATCATTGAAACAACCTCTGGTAATACGGGTTACAGTCTTGCTATGGTGAGTATCATTAAGGGTTACGAATGTATTTTGGCGGTTACATCAAAATCTTCTCCAGATAAAATTGATATGCTTCGCGCTATGGGTGCGAAAGTATATGTCTGTCCAGGTCATGTGAGTGCTGACGACCCACGTTCATACTATCAAGTTGCAAAACGTTTACACAGCGAAATAGAAGGCTCCGTTTACATCAATCAGTATTTTAATGCGCTTAATACAGATGCGCACTACCTCACTACGGGTCCCGAAATTTGGAATCAAACCAACGGGCAGATTACCCATTTAGTGGCAAGTAGTGGTACAGGTGGAACCATTTCGGGCATTGGACGCTACCTCAAAGAGCAAAATAAAGATATCCAAATTATTGGCGTAGATGCCTATGGTTCAGTACTCAAAAAATTTCACGAAACGCAAGAGTTTGACACCAACGAAATTTACCCTTACCGTATTGAGGGACTTGGAAAAAACTTAATTCCCACCGCAACAGACTTTGATGTAATCGATCATTTTGAAAAAGTTACAGATGAAGAAAGCGCACACGCAGCTCGTGACATCGCCAAAACTGAGGGTCTTTTTGTTGGATATACTTCAGGAGCAGCCCTTCAGGCAATTCGCCAATTGGACAAAACAGGTAAGTTTTTTGACGAAAACAGCGTTGTGGTTGTTATCTTTTGTGACCACGGTTCGCGTTATATGAGTAAAATTTATTCAGATAAGTGGATGCGTGAACAAGGCTTTTTTGATGCTAAGAACATTGAAAAAGAAAAACCTATTGAATACATTCGTTAAACGAACACTTCACTTTTAGGGAGCAATACCCTATATTTGCAACAACTTTAAAACCAATACATTGACTACCGATTTGTTTGCTAAAATCCGTGAAAATAAAGGTCCACTTGGAAAGTGGGCGTCAGTAGCGGAAGGATATTTTGCGTTCCCAAAGCTTGAAGGACCCATAGGAAACCGAATGAAATTCCAAGGAAAGGAAGTGATTACATGGAGTGTAAACGACTATCTTGGACTTGCGAATCATCCAGAAGTACGTAAAGTTGATGCTGAGGCTGCAGCAGAGCACGGATCTGCCTATCCAATGGGCGCACGACTCATGTCGGGGCATACGTCATTTCACGAACAACTTCAAGATGAATTGGCTGCGTTTGTAGGCAAGGAAGCCGCCTATGTGCTTAATTTTGGCTATCAAGGTATTTTATCTACGATCGACACCTTAGTTTCCAAAAATGATGTTATTGTTTACGATGTAGATTCACATGCTTGTATTGTTGATGGTGTTCGTTTGCACTTAGGGAAAAGATTTACGTTTCGCCATAACGATATTGAAAGTTTAGAGAAGAATTTAGTTCGTGCAACTAAAGTCGTAAAGGAAACGGGCGGCGGTATTTTAGTCATATCGGAAGGTGTTTTTGGTATGCGTGGCGAGCAAGGTCGTTTACGTGAAATAGCAGCTTTAAAAGAAAAATATGGTTTTCGTTTTTTAGTTGATGACGCGCATGGTTTTGGTACTTTAGGCGCTACAGGAGCTGGAGCAGGCGAGGAGCAAGGCATTATGGATGATATAGATGTGTATTTTGCCACATTCGCTAAATCCATGGCAAGTACAGGCGCTTTTATTGCTGGCGACAAAGAAATTATGGACTATATGAAGTATAACATGCGTTCGCAAGTTTTTGCCAAATCATTGCAAATGGTATTGGTTAAAGGTGCGTTAAAGCGTTTGGATATGCTTAGAACCATGCCTGAATTAAAATCGAAACTTTGGGAGAATGTAAATGCGCTTCAAAGTGGGCTTAAGGAGCGCGGTTTTGATATTGGGACAACGCAGAGTTGTGTTACACCAGTTTATATGAAAGGAAGCGTTTTAGAAGCGATGGTTTTGGTAAAAGATCTTCGAGAGAATCACGGAATTTTCTGTTCTATAGTGGTGTATCCTGTTATTCCAAAAGGAATGATTTTACTACGTCTTATCCCAACTTCTTCGCATACCCTAACAGATGTTGAAGAAACCTTAACGGCTTTTTCGGCCATTCGCGAAAAACTTACTTCTGGCGTTTATGAGCGGTTGTCGCAAAATGTTGCAGCTGGCATGAATGTCTAATTGACGTTTCTTTAGAGCGTATCGCTCCGTCAACAATAAAATAAAAAAGGACAAATCTCAAAAAACATGAGTTTGTCCCGTTTGGTGGAGTCGGAGGGAATCGAACCCTCGTCCAAACAAGTCAATTCAACGCTTTTTGAGATTTAGTTTTCATCTGATTTTAGATAAAGCTAACATATTGTCTTTTAATGGCGGTAAGTAGCTTTACGTGCCAATTGATAAACCAAGCTGAGCGCTTTCAATCCTCAAGAAAGTTTACTCCTTTTTAATTATGGAATAATCTCTACGTTTCCTTTCCGTGAACCCAATCTTTGACGCAGCTTTCGACGGTATCTAAAGCTGATTAGAACTCCGATTGTGATGATGCTAAAATAGCTTAATATAGAGATTAAGGGTGGTGCTATTCTCACTATAAATGACATGATGATTACATTAATAAGTCCAATTAGTCCCAAGAATAATGATGAAATAAGATGGCTGGTACTAAAAAATCGAATGACCATATGATGGATGTGAAAGTTATCAGGTGCAAATGGGCTTTTTCCTATACGAATACGATAGTAGTATATGCTAACGGTGTCTATAATAGGTATAGAAAAAATCGATAAAGGCCCTAAGACAAGCAAACTTTTACTTGGGAGTACAATGCTCATATATATGCTTTCATTATTAATAAACACAAGTGTAAATAAAAAAAGCATAAAGCCAACAAGCATAGAGCCTGTGTCTCCCATAAACCCCTTTTTGTTTTTTGAAAAATTAATAGGCAAATAGGCTATAAGTATTCCAAAAAACAATAATGATAACCCAAAAAATGGCTGGTTGTTAGTAATCCAAAATAACAATCCGAAACATATAAATGAAATAGCACCTGTGATTGCAGCATTACCGTCAATACCGTCGATAAGGTTAAATGAATTGATCATACTTACGCCAATAAAAATAGTAAAAGGGAAGCTTATTTCTACAGGAATTGTGTAAATTCCTAAAAAACCATAAAGATTATCAGCCAAAAGATTGGGGTTGAAATACAGCATTACGCTTATTGCAATAATTTGGAAAATCAATTTTTCTATAGAGCGAATTATTTTCAAATCATCTCTAATCCCTATAAGTGTTAGAATTAACAGTGACACGATTAATACATCGTAATTGATGTATTCGGCAAATAAATTAGAATAAAAAAAAGTACCTAACACAAATAAAATAAAAAATCCGGCACCCAAAATGCTTGGTGTGGGTGTAGTGTGTAAATCTCTAAACTTACGTGGTCCATATAGGTTAAAGGTTAATGCGACTTGCCTAATGCCGTCCAACATAAAATAAGAAGTGAATAAGACGCCACACAGAAATACAACAGAAAATAAAAAATCAAACACTTAGCTTTAATATTATGTTAAGGAAACTATATCTTAAATACTATTTAGAATTATTTAAATTATAACAACAAAATTAAATTATATTTGTCATTATTTTAGAAATGCAGAAGAAAATATTTTTTTTGTTGTTTGTTCCTCTGGTAGTATGTGCTCAAGACAATTCTTTTGTTTTGTGGAATGATAGTTCATCTTTTTTGTATTATCAAAATAATATCATTCAACTACGTGATCTTAACAATGAAATTTTACGTACCTATCATTTTAATTCTGATATACATAAGGATGATATTTTTTCCTTAGTTAACAACAATCATTACACTTTTTTTGATAAAAATAAGGTCATAAATATTGTTTCTAAGTCTGGAGGTATGTATTACAAATCTTTAGGTGACACCATACGTAGGATTGATAATTCTTTTGATCATAAAATGACCAATTATTCCGATGTTTTTGAGAGGAATGATACTATATTTAAATATGGAGGATATGGATATTGGTCTAATCGTAACTTAATAACTTACTTTGATAAAGAGACAAAAGAATGGGAGTTTTATAAAATTAATCCGCCCCAAACTCCTCCATCGTTATCTAATTTTAGTAGCTCTATTGTAGGTGATTACTATTATGTTTACGGCGGTAATGGTATTGACCCTTTTTCTGGGTCTTCATATTTAAGAAATTCCGATATATGGTTGTTTGACTTTGAATCTAGGGCTTGGACAAATCTTGGTATTTCGAACATTCCTTATTTTAACAAAAGGAATTTTGTCAATATAAAGCCAGATCTTAAGTTAATATTTACAGATAATGAAAATCCAGCTACTTTATTTATTTCTTTTGATGATAACCAGCTTAAAGCCTACAAACAAAATAAAACTTCATTTGAATTAGGTTCAGATCGTTCTTTTTTTGTCGGCGACACACTTTATAATTTCAACCATAAAGATCAATTAATATTTACCAATATAAATGGAATATTTGACCTTGCAAACCCGATAAAAAAATCTCCAATATACGTCAATACCAATGTGCTTTATAATGGGTTAACGAAAACAGCATTTATTTCTGTTACACTTCTTATTATTTTAATCGTTTTTTTGAAGTATAAGAGAAATCAAAGACCCCGAATTTCTGATTTTGGTATTCGCTATAAGGGCATAAGTTATAGCTTAAAATCTAAAGAAAAAATCATCCTAAGCTTGGTGCTTTCAAAGAAAGAAGTGTCCTCACAACAGATGTTTGATGCGATTGAAGATAAGAGTTTGAGTTATCCTCAAAACAATAAAATTAAAAACGACACCATAAAAAAGTTAAATTTTAAAATAAGTAAAATCTTAGAAGTTGATGATTTTATTGAATCAAAAAAACTTGAATCAGATGGGCGGGTTCTGATTTATTACACCCAGCATGCTCATTTATTTGTCACAAACAATAATAAATCCTAGTGAGATTATATTATGACCATAATACCTTTTTTATAAATCTTAATTTTGCACTTAACTTGTATTTCTTAAAATGAACGGTCTTAGCGAAACATCTGATGATTCATCATATTGGAACGTGATCTATACGCGGTCAAGAGCTGAAAAAAAAGTAGCTGAGTTGCTTTCCGCTACGGGCATAACTGCTTATTGTCCCATTAAGGAAGAGGTTCGACAATGGAGCGATCGTAAAAAAAAGGTGCAAAAGCCCTTGCTTCCATCTATGATTCTTGTCAGAGAAGATAGCTTTAAGGATGATGAGCTCTTTTGTCATGCTGGTGTTGTAGGCTTTATGTCATACAAGGGTAAGCGTGCGCGTGTTTCGCAAAGAGAGGTGGATATATTAAATGAGTTTATATGTGGTAATTACACCATGAATGCAAGTAGTATTTGTATTGGAGATCAAATTGAAGTGCCTGTTTTAAAAAAAGCAGGTAGGGTAATAAAAATTAAAGGAAATGCCTGTTGGGTGCAATTAGCAAATACAGGTATTTCGGTGAGTTTTTCCTACAAGTAGGAGAAACATACATATGAAAAATCCGGTTTGTGGTGTGGCCCACAACGGCGAAGCCGTGAAAAAAACGGTATCATTTAAAAAAATAATTGTTCAAAAATATCAATCATTCAGCAAGGTTTTGCTTTAAGTTTAATATCATATCGTGTTGATATGATGGGTTTACAAATTGGGAAGTTGTTGAAGTTGTAATTCAAGTAGTTTTAATTCTAATATTATTTAGTAATAACGGTTAATTTTATAGTAATGTCAAAGATTTTAATTTTGTTGTGTTCGATTAGTTTATTTGCGCAAACCCCTTCTGAAAAAACTGTATTAGATGAAGCAAAACGCAGAAATATAAACACGGTAGAACAAGCACTTGAAGCCCTGAATAGGAACGGAATTAGTCAAAGTCAGGCTAGGATACTTGCACGCAAACAAGGCGTAAGTTTTGATGATTTTTTAAAAAATAATTTTACATCAAAAAGTACAAAGGTCAATGCATCTACATCAGATCCAGATAGTTCTATTTTAGTATCCTATACCGATTCCATCCCTGAGACTGATAAATATCTTGATAAAAAAATTGACGATTCAGAAATTGATACTCCCACTTATTTTGGATACAACATTTTTGATCATAACCCTTTTTTAGAAAAAGAGTATTTACTTGGAAATATAGATGATGGGTACCTTATTGCCCCTGGTGATGTATTACGTATTATTGTTTTTGGCAATAACTCGCTTGAACTAGAAGCTACTGTTGACCGTAATGGGAATATTAATATTCCAGACTACGGCGTTTTCTTTGCTGCAGGGAATAGTTTTAAGACCTTAAAGGAACGTCTTCAGGTTTATTTAGGTAAATTTTTTAGTGGGCTGCTCAATACCCCACAAAACACCTTCTTGGATGTTTCACTCACACAACTCACCCCCACTAAAGTTGTTGTAGTTGGACAAGTAAATGCGCCTGGCCCACAAATTCTTACTACTCAGGCCAATCCGCTAGCTGCTTTATATGCTGCTGGAGGAGTAAAAACAACAGGGTCGTTAAGAGAAGTTCGCGTTTACCGAAATAATAAACTATTAAAAAGAATTGACTTATACGATTATGTTAGCATGGGAAATATAGTTAATGATATAAGACTTACCAATAATGATGTAGTATTTGTACCCCCCAGAATATCTACAATTCTATTAGAGGGTGAGGTTAAAGAAAGCGGGTACTATGAATTAAAATCAAATGAAGGTTTAACTGATTTAATCACATTTTCTGGGGGATTACCCGCAAGCGCCGCACGAGATCGTATTAATGTTCTGCGGATTGATCCATCAAATGACGCTTCGGATAGTTCTGACAAATCTTTCATGACATTAAACCTAAAGGATTTAACTGCATCTAACTCAGATTTTGAACTTTTCGATGGGGATGAGGTTAGCATATTGCCACTTCTTGACAGGGTATCAAACCGCGTTAGTATTCAGGGAAATGTATACAGCCCTGGAGAGTATTCTTTAACAAAGTATAGCGACTTAAAGACGTTAATTATAGACGCTGCTCGAGGAGTTAAAGAAGATACATATTTAGATAAAGTTGATGTTAAGGGCATTGTTTTACCTACTGGTGAAAAAACCTTTGCTACTTACAATCTAGCCGATGTGCTTTCTGGAGCTACTCAGGTTACTTTAAATGATAGCGATGATGTCATGGTGTACTCTAGCGAAAAAGTACAGGGTATTCCTTATGTGTATATTTCAGGATATGGTGTTCAGAAAGACCTATATCTGGATGAAAAAACATTGAATAATTCACAAGCAGACAAAGAGAAAAACGAATTCGGTATAGATGAAAATAAATCCGATGAAGAAGGAGATGAAGAAGGAGATGAAGAAGGAGTTGAAGAAGGAGCGTTTTCCAATCCTATATTATGGCGTGAAAACTTAAGCATTTATGACTTGATTTTTGAAAATACAGCCTTTAATACTTTAGAATTTCAAAAGAACTTCTTTAATTCAAGAGTTGATGTGAAGTCGTATGATTACAAATCTAGAAAATACTATACGCGGCCTTATAATTTAAGTGATTTATCCGTTTTAAAGAAAGTGTATTTAAATCCTTTTGACCGAGTTGTTATTTATCAAGAAAGTGTTATTGAACAAGTAGACAAGGCTGTATCGGTTTCAGGATATGTTAATAATCCTGGTTCTTATGAGTTAGAGCAAAACATGTATGTTGAAGATGCTATTTTACTTGCAGGTGGATTTTCCGACTTAGCAGATCAAACGTCTGTTTATGTAAATAAGGAAGAAAGAAACCCGGAAACCGAAATAATTTCAATACGAGAAACCATAACAATTGACATGGATTATTTAAAAGGACAAAAACAAGCTCCTGATAATGGTTTTGTTCTTGGCCCAAGAGATATTATTACCGTTCGCAAAAATATTGCATATGAAGAGCAACAAAGTATCTCCGTTACTGGTGAGGTGCAATATCCTAGAACTGTGGTTGCATCATCTAAGCAAGTATCTCTAAATTATTTGCTTGGCGAAGTTGGCGGTCTTACAGGTTTTGCGCTGTTAGAGAGCTCTTATATATTAAGAGATAACTTAACACTATCCGTAAATTTAAGTAGAATAAATAAGAATGCACCTATTTTTCAAAATGGAGATGAACTAATTATATCAAGGAATTTTGGAAGTGTTAAGACTGAAGGTGCTCTAGAAAATCCATCTATTTTTAATTGGAAAAAAGGAAGTCGCGCTAAATACTACCTCTCAAACTCGGGAGGTAAGCTTTCTAAACTTGGCGGTAAAGCCTATGTGGTTTTGTCAAATGGGCAAACAAAAAGAATAGGATTATTTAAAAACCCTCGTGTTTTTCCAGACTCAAAAGTTGTTGTGAATTATAAAACCGAAAAGGAGAAAACGGAAGGTAAATTCCTAAATGATGTAACAAATGTCTTGGGCACTGTTACTGGAGCACTAACCACTATATTATTACTAGAACGCCTTTAATATGAGTACAAATCAAGATCAAAAGCATATTTCTCAAGACGATAGTATTGATGTAATTGCATTGCTTGCTACGCTTTGGCAAAGCAGGAAGCTTATTGTTAAAACAATTCTCGTGTTTTTAACTCTAGGGATTCTAATTTCATTGTTAAGTCCTGTGAAATACAGCGCGTCAACTGTTTTTGTCCCCCAGCTAGGATCTGAAGTGAAAGCACCAAGCGGTCTAAGTAGTCTGGCTTCACTTGCTGGGATTAATCTAAGCTCAAGTGGTCAAGGCGGGGGGGATATTAGTCCGCTGTTGTATCCGAACCTATCCTCAAACATCCCTTTTAAATTAGCTCTGCTCTCAGCGCCTATTACTGAAGATTCTAGTGACACTTTAGATGTTCGGTCGTACTTACTATCCCAAAAAAGTGGAATTAATATTTTAGGTACGATAAAAAAATACACCATTGGTCTGCCAGGTCTTTTGTTTTCTAGTGATGCAACTACAAGTTCAAGTCAAAATGGGTTGATTTCTCTAACGGAAGAGCAAGAAGAACTTGTTGAAACACTCTCCGAAAAATATTCCGTAAGCGTTAATGAAAAAGAGGGGTATGTTGCAGTAAGTGCTCTAGATAAAAACCCTGTGGTAGCTGCCGAATTGGTCCGAATAATCACAGCAAATCTTCAAGATGAAATCATTCAAAAGCGATTAGAAAAAGTTCAAAACAATCTTGATTTCACGCAAAACCAGTACAACCAAAAGAAACTTGAATTTGAAAAGATTCAAGACCGATTGGCACGTTTTAAAGATCGTAATCAAAATATTTCAAATTCGCTGTTCCTAAACGAGTTAGAACGAATTCAAGCGGAGTATAGCATTGCATTAAACGTTGTTACAGAGCTTGCAACTCAGGTAGAATCGGCAAAGCTTCAAGTAAACAAGGACACACCTATTTTTAGTGTAATTGAGCCCGTTACAGTACCAATTGAACGCGAGGCTCCAAACCGTAAACTTATCGTGCTTATTTGGGTATTTTTGGGCCTTGTTATTTCCTCAGGTTTTATTCTTGTAAAAGAACCTGCCAAGGAAATTATCAATCAAATATCAAAAAGTTGATGCATCTCACCTGTTTGTTTTGCAAACTAAAGAAGAATAAAAGCTATATCAAGACTATAACATATAGCGTTAAGAAATCAAATGATTAAAACGAAACCAATATAGTAGTTAGGTGACAGGCATGCTTGTAAAATCCCTGCTTATTTCATTATGTATGTCTTCAATTGCATACGCACAGGTTGAAGTCAAGTTTAATGCTGCAACGGCATTGTTGCTTATCCCCAATGCAGGCATTGAACTTCAACTAGGGGAGCGAAATTCCATTCAGTTGGATGTTCTTGGATCTTTTTGGGATAAAATGCCACTGCTAAATGACACGCCGCTTCACATCAATCAAACTTTTTTAGTGTACCGATGGTATAAGGGAGATGATTTAGACAAATGGTTTTTTGGTCCTCACATAGGCTTTGGGATGTTTACGTTGCAAAAACCAAATTATTTGATAGTTTACGATTATTATGAAGAAGCTGCAGGGGGTAACTCGGGAGGCGGATTGCCACAGGGCGACGCGTACCAGTCCGGAAGAGTTGCTTTTTATGGACTCACGTTTGGCTACAAAAAAAAGCTTAATACTTCATGGTCACTAGAAGCATTTATGGGCTTAGGGCTTAGCCAATCGAATTATAGGGGGTACAAAGGTGATCAACGTGTAGATCATTTACCAGATCCGCCAGACGGTCCTTTTAACGGCTCTGGTGAAGTACTTATTTATAAAGGAGGTCTCATGGTTGTATATAAGCTTCCTTACGTTAAAAATTTATTATAATTAAAACACTTGAAAAACAAACATCTTAATTGGTTAAACCTTTTGGTCTGGCTACTGATTTTCATAATAACATGCCTTATTTGGTATGGTGTTTATAAATGGCTCACAAACTAATATGATGATTCAAAATAATTTAAAAAAAATAAATATGTTAAATACAATATCATGAAAGACTATCCATTTTACAAGAAAATAGCATTCTTTGGATTCGCCATGTTTTTAATTTCTTTTCCACTGCGAGTTGTTTTAGAATCAGATTATAATAAACCTTTTGATTTAGAAAGCGATCAAGCTATAATAATGCTAATGTTAATTATAAGTATTGTTTTGATGCTTGTAGGATTCATTTTGAGTAAAATAAAAAGGAAATAAAAAAATTATCAGTAACATCTAAGAGGTTAAATCTAGAAATGCAAAGATTATTTCAGTGGTCACAACAGGGGATAAAGACGTAAAAGCGCTTTTAGATCATGTGATTGAGATTCCAAAGGTCATAGAAAGCTTGATTCCGATATTGGCTCCTGTGCCTTTACAACTACTGGCGTATCATATTGCGGTTATGCGTGGCTGTGATGTAGATCAGCCAAAGAATTTGGCAAAATCGGTAACTGTGGCATGACAAAAATTTCAACTACCAGCAGTAGTGAAAGCTTACGAATTTAACGCTATAAAAAAGAATGAAAACAAAAAGTTATAAAAATATAAAAGTCGGAATCACCTTTTCCACATTTGACCTTTTTCATGCAGGGCACGTAAAGATGATTGAAGAGGCGAAGCGTCAGTGTGACTATTTAATCGTTGGTTTGCAGCTAGATCCAAGCTTAGACCGACCAGAAAAAAACAGCCCCTCTCAAAGTATTATAGAGCGGTATATTCAATTAAAAGGATCAAAACACATTGATGAAGTAGTACCTTATGTTTCAGAGCAAGACCTTGAGGATATCTTGCGCTCGTTTAAAATAGATGTTCGCATTATTGGAGAGGAGTACAGGGACAAGAACTTCACTGGAAGAGACTACTGCGAGCAGAAAGGCATTGAGATATATTATAATTCTAGAGATCATCGTTTTTCATCTTCTGGGCTTAGGACCCAAGTAAAGGAAGCAGAGCTTAGAAAAATAAAATAATGCAGGTTAAAAACATTTGCTGTATTGGTGCAGGTTACGTAGGCGGACCGACTATGGCAGTTATTGCCCTTAAATGCCCTAATATCAATGTTACCGTTGTTGACATTAATAAAGACCGCATTGATGCCTGGAATAGTGAGGATCTTTCAAAACTTCCTGTATATGAGCCTGGACTCGACGCGGTTGTAAAAGAAGCAAGAGGCAGAAACCTCTTCTTTTCAACCGATGTGGATAAGGCAATAGAGACTTCAGAAATGATTTTTATTTCTGTAAATACGCCAACCAAGACATACGGTGAAGGCAAGGGCATGGCTGCAGATTTAAAGTATGTGGAGCTTTGCGCTAGGCAAATTGCCAAAGTAGCCACATCTGATAAAATTATCGTTGAAAAATCTACCCTTCCAGTAAGAACAGCAGAGACGATTCAAACGATTTTAGATTCAACCGGAAATGGAGTAAACTTTGAGGTGCTTTCCAATCCAGAATTTTTAGCTGAAGGTACAGCCATAGAAGATTTATTTAAATCTGATAGAGTGCTAATTGGATCCCAGCAAACTAAAAGCGGTATTATTGCATGTCAAGCCCTAGTAGATATATATGCCAATTGGATACCAAAGGAAAAAATTCTAACAACTAACGTTTGGTCTTCAGAGCTTTCCAAGCTTACTGCCAATGCTTTTTTAGCCCAGCGTATTTCTTCCATAAACGCCATTTCAGCCCTATGTGAAGCTACAGAGGCAAATGTAGATGAAGTTGCTGCTGCCATTGGAGCAGATTCTAGGATTGGACCAAAGTTTTTAAAGGCTTCTGTAGGGTTTGGAGGGTCATGTTTTCAAAAAGATATTTTAAACCTAGTTTATCTGTGTAAGTATTACAATTTAGATGAGGTAGCTGATTATTGGGAGCAAGTAATAAAGCTAAATGACTATCAAAAAAAGCGTTTTGCATCTTCAATTATCACGAGTCTTTTTAATACAGTAAGCGGTAAAAAAATTACCTTACTAGGGTGGGCGTTTAAAAAGGATACTAACGATACCAGAGAATCAGCAGCGATATATATTGCAGACCATTTAATTGAAAATGAGGCTGAAATTCATGTATATGATCCTAAGGTAAGCGCCGAGCAGATCAAAAATGATATGCAATATTTTTGGAGTCAAAAGGGCTACGGTAAAGATTTGATCAAAAACTGGATAGAGCTAATAAAAGTTCATAGTGACCCATATACAGCTATGGATGCTGCTCATGCCATGGCAGTCATTACGGAATGGGATGAGTTTAAAGTTTACGACTGGAAAAAGCTGTACAGAATAGTTCAAAAACCAGCATTTATTTTTGATGGTAGGAATGTTTTAGATAAAGAGGCGCTTTCTAAAATTGGGTTTAATTATAAATCAATAGGAAAATAATGAGTAAAGTTGCATTAATTACAGGAATAACGGGTCAGGACGGTGCTTATTTGGCTGAGTTTCTTCTTAAAAAAAATTATATCGTTCACGGGTTAAAACGAAGAACATCTTTATTTAATACTGACAGAATTGATCATATTTACGAAGACCCCCACAATCCAAATCCAAAGTTCTTTCTGCACTTTGGGGATATGACTGATTCAACGAATCTTATTCGTTTGGTTCAAGAAATTAAGCCAGATGAGATTTACAATTTAGCGGCCATGTCTCATGTGCGTGTTTCCTTTGACGTACCTGAATATGTAGCCGATACTGATGGTGTTGGGACATTACGCCTTTTAGAAGCCATACGTATTGCAGGACTTGAAAATAAAACAAGAATTTATCAAGCTTCCACTTCTGAATTATATGGAAAAGTTCAAGAAGTCCCCCAGACAGAAAAAACACCCTTTTATCCACGTTCACCCTATGGGGTGGCTAAAATGTATGCGTATTGGATTACAGTAAATTATAGAGAAGCTTATAACATGTTTGCCTGTAATGGAATTTTATTTAATCATGAGTCACCTATTAGGGGAGAGACGTTTGTAACCCGTAAAATTACTCGTGCTGTATCTCGCATAGCACTTGGTCTTCAAGAAAAATTTTATTTAGGGAATTTAGCCGCCAAACGTGACTGGGGACACGCAAAAGATTACGTAAGAATGATGTGGATGATTCTGCAACATAACAATCCGGAAGACTGGGTTATTGCAACAGGACGAACTACAACCATTCGTGATTTTGTAAAATTAGCATTTGGGCATATTGGGATCGAGTTAGAATTTTATGGTGAAGGAATAAATGAGATAGCCAAGATTAAATCTTGTTCTGACTCAAACTACCAATTAGAAATAGGAAAAGAAATTCTGTCGATTGACCCACGTTATTTTAGACCAACGGAAGTAGACTTATTAATTGGGGATGCAACTAAGGCGAAGGAGAAATTAGGTTGGGAACCTAAAATTCAACTAGAGGAACTAGTTCAGGATATGATGGATTCAGATCTAAAACTTATGACTAGAGAAAAATACATTTCTGACGGAGGATTTGAAACAAATAATTATTTCGAATAATGAAACTGGTACTAGGAGGTACAGGATTTATAGGATCCGAATTCGTGAAACAGCTAGCTGAATGTAATCAAGATGAAGAAATAATCATACTTACCCAAAATAGGAATCCCGATACCAATTTGGGAAACAGCATTGTTGAAATGTCCTATAATTTTGAAAACTTCAACCAAATTATTTCTGCTTATAGGTTTGATAGTATTTTTTTATTTAATGGAAACCCCCATCCATCATTTTCTATAAATCAACCTTGGGTTGACAGCACATTAACTCTAATACCTCTTCAATCAATACTGGAATCATTAAAAACAAATAAATTTAAAGGAAAAGTATGGTATATGAGTTCAGTAGCCGTCTATGGTGATTCTCCAACTGAAATTCTTTGTGAGTCCCAATTACTCAACCCTATAAGTCCATACGGTTTAGCTAAGCAATCTGCAGAATTGTATTGTAAATTTTATGCAAAGCAGTTTAATTTAAAAATTGGGGTTTTGAGGCTTTTTTCAACCTATGGTCCAGGCCTAAAAAGGCAAGTAATATTTGATGTTTATAAAAAACTAAAAGCAAACCCTCCTTATTTAGAGCTCCTCTCTAGAAAAGGAGATGCTCGAGACATGTCATTTGTAGAAGATATGGCTCAATCCATAATAAAATTGAACAGTTTCGTAGTTCCAGATGGTGACATTATAAATATAGGCTCAGGGTATTCAACAGAAATATTCAACATCGCAGAATTAATAGGGCAGCAATTAAATTACAAGGGAAAAATTTTATATTCAGAAAAAGGGCAAAATTACGATGGCAAAAACTGGATTGCTGATATAACAAAACTCAAGAAACTCGAAATAACACATAAAACGGGAATTGAAGAAGGTATTAAAAAAACAATAGAGATATGGGAAAAAGACTCAACGTCAAAGTAATTCTCTTATCTTTTTTACTTTTATCAAATCTTCTTTATATTCTGGAATTTCAGTATAACCTCTTCGACTCCGAATATTATTTTGAGCCAGCAGAAAATGAGAATCTTGTCATGACCTCATTTTTAAAGAATAATATTGCTGATGATTTGAGAATTCTTTATCGCCAAGGGATCATACCTATATACCCAACGCTGTTTCATTCTATTAGCAGCAAAATGAACATTGAAAATAGTCTTTATTCAAATCGGTTATTGAGTGTCATCGGTTATTGGGTGGTATTAATATTTGGAGCAATTTTAATATTTAAAGAATCGAAAAATTTAATTCTATCATTGACCTTAAGTTCTGGACTTTTTGGAGTAAACCAGCATGCAAAATACTTTATGATAGGAAGGACAGATGGCTTGTATATCATGTTTGGAATATTAGCACTTCTATCTTTAAGATTTTTCTATAATTCTTTAGATAAGAATCGTAATAAGATTTTTCTAATTTTAGCAGCTTTACTTACTTCTAGTTCAATCTTAGTCAAACAATCTGGAATATATTTTTATTTTATTGTAAACTTTATTTTGTTCTATGGTATTTTAAATAAAAGACAAGATTTCAGAAAAACACTAGGCACTATAGTTTTATATAATTTATTTAATGTAGTAGCTCTAATCACTTTTTTTTACTTCAACAATATTAGTTTAAATGGATTTATTATAGGAAATGAATTATATGCCAGTGAATTTTCACTAACACATGTATACAAACAATTCATTGATTTACTTCGATATTACTGGCCTCTAATTGGCATAGCTGTCTTTTTAATTATTAAAGACCTCCAAAAAGGTGGGAGACCTTATCTTTTAATTGGAATTTGGATAATTACAGTTGTAATATCTGTAAAATTGTTCTCAAACAAAGCCGCACACTTTAATAACTATATATTCTTACAGTTAACGTTAGTTGGGACAATAGTGTGGTTCAAAAAATACTTTCTTTCAAACAAATATGTTATTGCTTTATTCATTCTCTGGTTAATTCAAGCCAATTACACTTACCAAGATAAAGGTATCAATAACGTCCTTAGATTGAATACAGAACTAATCCAAGTTAATGGGCCGTTATCGGAAAGTAAAATCTTCAACTTTATCAAAAATAACCCTGGTACATATATTACTTCGAGAAACGACAACTTTTTATTACAAAATGATCTTCCTGTCATTTACGAAGCATCAGTGCTTGAACCAACCATCATTGAAAATATTCAATGGATAAAAGAAAATCAAGAAATAAATGATCATGTAGAATTTATTAGAGCAAAAATCTCAAACAAAGAATTAAAAGGTGTATTAACTGGAATTAATAACCTAACAACAAAGGTCTTTCCAGAAATTGAGAAGAATTATAAAATGGAAATGGCTGAGGAAATAAGTTGTGGAGATTGGCCTCATTTAATAATATTATGGATACCAAAATAGAGATATCAATTATTATACCTACACTAAACGAAAAAGAAAATGTTTTAAGGGTATTGAATAAAATAACAGAGTTTACACAAGATCTAACGCATGAGGTAATATTTGTTGATGATAACAGTAATGATGGGACTATTGATACAATAAAAAGTGTTCTTGACACAAACATTAAATTAATCGTATCCCCAATTAGAAAAGGACTTGGCAATGCTTTAAATCTTGGTTGGAGTCAATCCAGAGGTAAATTCATAATGTTTCTTGATTGTGATTCACATATTTCGAATTTAGAGCTACGTTCTTTGATAGAATTAAGATCACCAAGTAGTCTAGTAATCGGCAGCAGATATGTTTCTGGAGGATGTATTAAAGGAGCACCATTACTAAAAGTCTATTTAAGTAAGTTTCTTAACTTTTTAATAGGTAAATATTTGAAAATACCTGCTTTAGATATTTCACATAGCTTAAGAATATTTCCTAACATCAGCCTAGAGGTTAATCAAATATTGACCCATCCTGGTTATTTCTGGTTATTATCTAAGAAATTACAACTAATGAATATTTCTATTATAGAACACCCGGTGACATTTCTTGAACGAACCGCTGGTAAATCTAAAAATACGACCATTAGGATGGTACAATCAGTACTAAGAACATTAAAATTCATAAAAGGGTTAAAATGAAAAAAGCGTATATAATAGGTGGAGGACCTTTAGGAATAGGAATTGCAGCTGAACTTTTAAAACGAGATTATAAAATCATTATAATTGAGGGCCAGTCAAAATTACTTGGATTAGCTCAAACCTTTGATTATGCGAATTTCAAAGTAGAAAAATATTATCACTTTTTTTATCGTAATGATCATTTCCATTCGTTAGACTGGCTTATCGAAAACTCAACAGACCAACCACAAATAATATGGAAAGACATCTCAACAGATTCCTATGTTCAAGGCACTCGTTACAACCTTGATTCGCCTTTATCCGTACTAAAACTGTGCAAATGGAAAGTTTTTAGAGTTCTACGGATACTCTTGTATCTGAAGTTCCTATCTCCACCAAAATCACTCGATAAGGTTTCAGCAAAAGAGTGGGCTCTGAAAACGTTTGGAGATTTTGGAAAGAAGGTATGGATACCATTACTAGATCAAAAATTCGATACACACGCCGAAGAAATATCAGCCTTATGGTTGGCAACGCGAATTAAAAGGCATATGTCAACTAGAGGAAATGGACTAGGAAAGTCAAGATTTGGCTATTTAAAGGATACTTATGAGCCATACGTTGAAAGGTTCGCAGAAAGAATTAAAGACAATGGTGGCCAAATTATTTATGATGAGAAAGTTCTTCAAATAAAAGCTAAATCAGATAGAATTGTTAATATTCAAACTCGTAATCTAGAGTTTAATACAGAGAATGCTCTTGTATTCTCATCCATTTCTTTAGCTAACCTTAAAAATATAATTGATGGCTGTAATGGGTTAAAGGGTCTAAATGATTTCGAAAATAAGTCCGTTATGGTTCTAATTCTATTTTTGGATTTAAAGCTTTCAGATCATTATTGGACAACTGTTACAGATAATGAAATTCAATTTCAAGCAATAATTCAACAAAATAGACTTCATGAAAATACCAGTTATGAGGTTGTTTACTTAAGTAGATATTGTGATCACACCAATCAAATCTTTCTACAGAAGGATGAAATAATAGTTAAAAAATGGATAAGTGCTTTAATGCAAATTTATCCGCATTTATCTGACCAAAATATTATTGATCACAAGATATTTAGAAGTAGAAATGCAGCACCAGTACCTTTTCAGAATTACAATAGAAAACTGAGCTGCATAGAAAACCAGTATAAAAACTTCTATTTCCAAGGGTTCGAGAACATCTTTCCTGAAGATAGGGGTGTAGGTAATTCAATTTACATCGGAAGAAAATTAGTCGATCATGTTCAATAAATTATTTATAAAATTAGTTTCAAGATATACTATCTCTGGAATAATGAATAACATAATTTACTATTTCATTTACATTACTTTACTTAAGATCATCAAAGTGAATTATTTATTTTCAATGACTGTTGCTTATGCTTTTTCGATTTTTTCAGGGTACTTGCTGAACTCAAAGTTTGCTTTTCAATATAAAACCTCCAATGTCACTAAATTCCTCGAATATTCAAGTTTATATATTAGCACATATTTCTTAAACCTTATTTTTCTATATTTTTTTGTAGATATTATGGCTATCGAACCACTAGTGTCTCAATTAATATCAACAGTGCTAATTGCTATTATAAACTTTATTTTTTTGAAAAACTTAATTTTTAAAAAGAAAGAACAATGAGAATTTTATTTTTAGGAGGTTCAGGAATGATTGGAAGAAACTTTCAAAACCTAAATAGCCCAAGTAACATTGAAATTTTATATCCCAGTAGTAATGAATTAGATTTAATGGATGCCGAGAGGCTAAAATCTTATTTAATTAAAGAAAAGCCAGAATTAATAATTAACTGCGCTGCAAAGGTTGGTGGTATAAAACCTAATATAGAATCACCTCATGATTTCTTTAGAATTAATTTGCAAATTGGAGTAAACATTATTGACAGTGCTTTAAAGACTGGAGTAAAGAAAATTTTGAATGTAGGAAGCTCATGTATGTATCCTAAAACTTTTAACAGGCCAATAAAGGAAACAGATCTTTTGTCGGGTCATTTAGAACCTACCAACGAAGGATATGCCCTTGCGAAAGTTAGTGTAGCCAAATATTGTGAATATGCAAGTAAAACATACGATGTAGACTATAAAACAGTTATACCATGTAATTTATATGGGCCGTTTGATAAGTTCGATGAAAAAATATCTCATTTAGTACCTGCCATAATTAAGAAAACATATTTGGCAAAAAAAAATAATGAAGAAAGTATTACCATTTGGGGGGATGGAAAGGCTAGAAGAGAATTTATGTATGCTGGAGACTTTGCTGATTTTTTATATTTTTCAATTCTAAATTTTGATAAATTACCTAGATATCTCAATGTAGGATTAGGAGTTGATCACACTGTTGAGGAATATTATCAGAGTGTGGCTCAATTAATGGACTATAAAGGCTTTTTTAATTATGATTTGAAAGCTCCCACAGGCATGAAAAGAAAGCTTAACGATATTAAATTATTAACAGATTTAGGATGGAAATACTCCACAGACTTAGAAGAGGGAATTAAAAAAACTATAAAATACTTTGAAGAAAATGAAATATGAATTAGCAACATCGTCATGGGATAAAGAAGAAATCCAGGCGATACAGGATGTTATTGACTCCAACATGTATTCCATGGGAGAAAAAGTTAAAACCTTTGAGAGAAATTTTTCTCAATTCTTCGGATCAAAGCATGCGGTAATGTGTAGTTCTGGATCAACTGCTAATCTTTTAATGATTGCTTCTTTGTTTTTCAAAAAAGATAATCCTTTAAAACGTGGAGATGAAGTGATCGTGCCAGCTGTATCATGGTCAACGACTTACTTTCCATTACAACAATATGGTTTGCATGTAAAATTCGTAGATATAGACCTTAATACATTAAATTTTGATTTAAATAAATTATCAGAAGCTGTAAGTGAAAAAACTAAAGTAATCCTCACCGTAAATCTTTTAGGCAACCCAAATAATTTTAATTCAATAAACGATATTATAAAGGATAAGGATATAATTCTATTAGAGGATAATTGCGAGTCCATGGGAGCTAAATACAATGACAAATATGCAGGCACATTTGGGTTAATGGGTACTTTTAGTTCATTCTTCTCTCATCATATCTCTACAATGGAAGGGGGTGTGATAATTACCGACGATGAGGAATTATTTCATATCCTACTATGCATTAGAGCGCATGGATGGACACGAAACCTTCCTGTTGAGAATCATGTGTCGAATAGATCTTTAGATTGGTTTAAAGAATCGTTCCGTTTTGTTCTTCCTGGATACAATGTTAGGCCGCTAGAAATGAGTGGAGCCATAGGAGTCGAACAACTAAAAAAACTACCAGAATTTATAACAATGCGAAGAAAAAACGCATGCCTCTTTAAAGAACTTTTCGAATCTGATGAAAGATTTTTGATTCAACAAGAAACCGAAGAAAGTTCTTGGTTTGGATTCTCGTTAATCATTAAGGGCAATAATCTCGAAAGAAAAACAGTGTTAGATACGCTCGCAAAAAATAATATAGAATCAAGACCAATAGTTACCGGTAATTTCACGAAAAATAGTGTTCTGAAATATTTTGATTACAGTATCTATGGAGAGCTTTCAAACGCAGAAAATCTTGATTCTAAAGGGTTTTTTGTTGGTAATTCACATGTCAATTTGGAAGAGGAACTAAATTATATGAAGAAAACTTTAAAATCCATATAATGCTCTTATCAATAATTACCTGCACTTACAATTGTTTTGAACCAATCAAAGAGACTTTAGCATCAATTCAATCTTTTAATAAAACCGAGATTGAACATATAATAATCGATGGGAGCTCTACTGATAAAACATTAGAGGTTTTACATAATTATGAAAAAAAATCCAAATATCCAGTAGTCATAATATCAGAAAAAGATCAAGGGATTTATGATGCGATGAATAAGGGAATAAAAAAAGCTTCCGGAAATTTTATTTTTTTTCTTCTAGCCGGTGACACCCTTTCAATACCAGTTGATAATCTTCTAGAAGAATTGAAACAAAATATTGATTCTGACATAGTAGCATTTTCAGGATTTTTCAAAAAATATAACAGTGCAGATGAATTTTGGAATAGATTGAACTACCAATTATCTCCGTACAACCCTGCTATACGATTTCCGTGCCTAATAATAAAAAATTCAATCTATCAGGAATTAAATTATTTTGATCTGAAGTACAAAGTAAGTTCAGATTTCGATTTAATAAGTAGGTATTTGAACTCTAAGAATAAAGTTAAGATTAGTGAGAAACCATTACTAATTATGGAACCTTTTGGGTTTAGTAATAACCCAAAAAGCTTTTATCTCAAGAAAAAAGAACATCGAAGAATCGTTTCTAGAAATTCACTATCCCTAGATAAGTTTAATTTTTATGTAAGAAATTTAAAACATTTAATTTTATACACTATTCGAACACTTTTGAAATCATGAAAGCAATTAAAAACATATGCTGTATTGGTGCAGGTTACGTTGGAGGCCCAACGATGACGGTTGTTCTGCAGCCTTTTATGTAGCAGATGTACTTATCGAAGTATATGCAGAGATTACAGTTTACGACCCAAAGGCTTCTAGAACTCAAATGCTAATCAATCTGAATTACTTAGGTACACAAAGCCCAGGGCAGAATGAAGGCTACTTAAAGTGGTAAGTAACCTTTTGAGGCGGCTGACAAGGCGCATGAGATTGCCGTGCTCACCGAATGGGATGAGTTTAAGAGCTATGATTATGCTCGCATTTTTGATGCGATGCTCAAGCCTGCCTTTATCTTCGACGGTAGACGACTGCTTGATAAAACTGCCCTTAAAGAACATGGGTTTAAAGTTTATACAATATTAGAGGTATCTTGAAAAAAGAGATATTACATTCCGCTCTCTACAACTTGTTAGCGATAACCATTGGGTTTCTAATTGTAAGAATTACTCTAGATTATTTAGGTGAAGAGCTATATGGTAAATGGGGAGTCGCTCTAAGTTTAATTTATTTCCTTAATCTTTTTGAATTTGGATTAGGAAACTCCATTCGCAATCACGTAACTGAACTACTGGTAAATAAAAAAGTAAAAATCGAATTAAAAGAAAAAATTCTTTCAATATGGAGTTTTCAAATAATTCTAATTTATGCATTAAGTATAACTGCTCTTGCTGTATCGATTATTTTTTCAACCGATAACTTCAATTTTTTTAATATACTCTGTGTCATACTTTTCCCTTTACTAGTTTGTTCTAACCTGGTTCGTTCACTTTATCATGGAATTAAAAGAAGCAGAAAAGTATACAGAATAAAAACACTATCAACATTAGCTGCTTTAGGCTCTCTTTTATTTTTTACAAAATTTATTGAGTTACGTTTATTTGCACTTGAAATAGTATTGATTATCAATATTCTTCCTCAAATATTGATAAATGTGTACTACTTAGCACGTTTCTTTATAGAAGAGTTGGATGTAAAAATGAATTTTTATTTATTGATACCAAAAGGAAAATCAATCAAATACCTAATCAATTCAAGCATTTTTAATGATGGCATTTCTTACTTCTTAATAAACATTGGAAACTTATTTCTTATCAACTCGATACCAATATTACTGAGTTATTTTATTGCCGATAGAGAAGTTACGGTATTCACTATCAATCAAAAATTATATGGTGTTTACCTTCAATTTTTTTACGTTATTCTAACACCATTCTGGTCTCAATTAAATCTAGTAATCCGTAAGGAATCAATTAAAGAATTTGATAATATTATTCGCAACCTATCAATTCTCTGTCTTTTACTAATTCTTGGAATCGTTGTGATAAAGTTTATCGAATTCCCGTTTCATAAAATTTGGTTAGGCAAAACGGATATTCTGGACAAGAAGTATACCGTCTTAATTGCGCTTTATACAATAGTTATGGGAATTAATGCAATTCTTGGTCATTTTCTAAATTCTATTAACGAATTGAAAATTCAAAGAACATTAACCTTATTCAATACAATATTAATAGTACCGATAGGGATCATCGTTTTTCATTACTCGGATCTACGGGGATATAGCTTCTTAATATCAATTAATATCTTTATATCAATTCAAATGTTTATTCTTCTTTTTAAATCAATTATACTCTATAAAAATGTGCGGAATAGTTGGATTTGTTAATTTCAAGAACACCTTAAAACTTCATGATCTTAAGGTCGCAAATTCAAAAATTGCACATCGCGGACCTGATGACGAAGGATATTATTACAGCGATGAGGATTCTTCATCAATATTAGTTGGAGATGATTCCAATAACTATTGTAAAGAGAAATACCAGAATATAGAAAATAGGTATTCAATTTCACCCAAAATTGGAATTGCTCATAGAAGATTTTCTATAATTAACACTTCACATCAAGGCTTCCAACCCATGATAAGTGAAAATCAGGAATACATTTTAGTTTTTAATGGTGAAATTTTTAATTATCTAGAGTTAAAAGAAGAATTAAAAGACTCTTATTCATTTACAACAAATACTGATACTGAGGTAATTCTAGCGGCGTATAAAAAATGGGGAGACGAATGTTTCTCAAAATTTAATGGCTTTTGGTCTATTTGCATAGTTGATAGAAAAAAAGAAAAAGTAATCCTGTCAAAGGATAGATTTAATCAAAAACAACTTCATTATATAATAACTGAAGACTATATCTTCTTTAGTTCAGAAATCAAGCCACTATTACATCATTTAACAAACAGAAGTATTGATTATGAGGCGGCCCAATTATATCTCGCTTATGATAGAAGAGATACACTAAAGCCATCTTTATTTAAAAGCATTAATAACCTAGAAGGTGGTACATTGCTTAAAATTTGTCTTATTAATAATAAATTAAGCCATAAAACTTATTATAGCCTACCAAAACCTGGTACATTAGAACTATCAGAAAGAGAGATACTACAGGAGCTTGATAATAAACTCTATAATGCTGTAAAAATAAGATTACGATCAGATGTGCCTTTGGAGGCAAATCTTAGTGGGGGATTAGATTCAAGTGCGATTGTAGCATATGCATCTAAATTATTAGGGGAAAACAAGCTGACTACACATACCTTTGATTATTCCAATACAAAAAGCTTATCAGAAAGCCTTCCTGCAAAACAAATTGCAGATTATTGTAAAGCGAAACATAGCACAATAATCTTTAACCCAAATGAAATTTGGTCATCTCTCGATAATTATGTCAAAATTATAGAAGAGCCTGTTCACTCTATGGCGCCTTTTGTTCAGTGGGAAGGTTGGCACAGAATAGCTCAAGAAGGCTATAAGGTTGTTTTGCACGGTAGTGCTAACGACGAATTAATGATGGGGTATTCGTATCTAACACAAATCCAGGATATCTATAATATCAAACATCTCAGATTACCTTCTGCAATCCAATCCAAATCAATTTTTCATCCAAAAAACTTAGGCAGAATAGTAAAATGGGGACTAAAAGGTTATTATTTTAATAATTGGAACAAACCTAGTTACAATAAAAAAATCTATCGTTCCGATTTCATAGATAGTACTAAAATCGTGGAAAATGAAATTTTAAATCTACTAAAATCATCCAATGGTGACTCTAGAAGATATAACGATTTTCAAAAACTAAGAATACCTTATTGGAACAATGCTATGGATAAAAGTATGATGAGTATTCCTGTTGAAGTTAGATTCCCATTTCTAGATTATGAATTAGTTGATTTTGCGATGCAAGTACCTTCGTCAATGCACTACAAGAATGGTTGGTCAAAGTATCTTTTACGAAAACTTTTAGATGGAAAAATTCCAAACGAAATTACATGGAAAAAAGACAAAGTTGGCTTTTCAGTTCCCAAAAATGACTGGATTAATAACACTTCTTTACTTTTGAATGATCGAATATTTGAAAATCAAGCAGTCCAACAAATCTATAATATAGATGCTCTAAGATCGCAATGGGACCACTTAGAGATTAATCAAAAATGGCGAATAATTAACTTCGCTATATGGAGTGAGCTTTTTGAACTAAACAATTTAAACTGATGAATTTTCAAGAGTTTTTAATTCAACATACTTTACGTATGTATGATAAGGATAAAAAAATATTTCCTAATGGTCATAATGGACTATATGAAGATCCTGAAACTCCACTTCGAAATAATGCTCACTTTCTTTGTATTTTAAATTATTTATATGAGAATGGATGGAATGAGGCCAAAAACCTAATTCATCCTATAATGGATTACATTGATAATTACGAAGGAAGTTTTAATTATCAATTTAGAATTAAGAATGGCAAGGACAGCTCAAATGGTTTAATTGGAATCGCATGGCTAATAGAAGGAGTATCGTGTAGTTTACAAAATAACTTAGTCGCAAAAACTACTATAGAACGAATTACTAATATTCTTTCCAACTATAATATGGATGAAAACAAAGGTGTATGGATAAATCGATTTGAGCCAAATGGAAAAATACTAGGAATTGACAGGACTTTAAATCATCAAATTTGGTTTACAGCTATGTTAGCCAAACTAAACAAATATTTAAACAATAAAGAATTACACAGAAAGATTAATTGTTTTATAAATCACTTTAACAAAACACGTAAGCTTAATCAGGATGGTTTGTATTATCATACATTGAACTACAGATATGAGTACTACAAAACATATATGAGACGTATCTTAAAGAATGAATATCGAAAAGAAATGAGAATAAAGGAAGTAGGATATCACTCATTCAATTTATTAGGACTTCATTTACTAAATAATTATACAAAATTAAGTCTATTCAAAAAGTATAAAAAAGATTTATCCGCTCTTAAGATTACTAACAATTCACAATACCTAAATAGCACATATGGTAATCCCTATGGCTATCCATATAACCCACTAGGTTTCGAACATGCGGTTGTGCAATCTTTTCATTTAGACATATTTAAAAAAGATGATATTCTGAGAAATATTAATGAACAATTTAGGCTTTGGGATCCAATAGAAAAAAAAATGATATCTATCGATTCAAATACATCCAATGCTCGAATGTACGAAATGACTTATATAAACCAAGAAATAATAAATAATCTATATTTCGATATAAACAGGGGAGAATGGTATCTAAACTAAAGTTTTTAGGCTTATCTTTTTCAATTGTTATATTCTTTCCTCTATTTCCAAAATCCTTTGGAAATAACTCTCAACATATATTAATCATTGCGGTATTGCTAGCATTTATAAATCTTACTTTAAATTGGAAGGTAATTACAATTAGAGAGTCTCGAAAATTACTCTATTTCCTTTTTTTGTTTTTCTTAATTACGGTTGGATTGTTGCTTGAATTATTTCGGTCAAATTTCGGATTACAATTCAGTGATTTTCTTCCGTTATCGAGACCCTTTTATTTAGGACTATTTTTCATGCTAGGGTATACATCTAAAATAGACCCATTTAGAGTAATTTCTAAGTTAGGTACTCCATTGAAAATAATTGTTTCGTTAGGAGTAATTTATTCCCTAACCGAGATATTCTTAATTGACTTTATAAAAGGCCCTCTATATTTTCTATTCAAGAGAGCGGAAAGAGTAGTATTGATAGATAAATCTACCACCTGGTTTGGTGTAACATATTACAGTGGATTTTTCTGGTTGATTATTTCCAGTTTAACCTTCCACTTTTCAGATTTTAAAAGAAATAAAATATTATTCGGAATAATGGTGATTGGGTCTCTAATTCCCTTATTTCTATCTCAGAGCAGAACTATATTGATCGCCTTTATATTAGGAGTACTATTAATGTTTTTCGACTCCAAATCATTCACAAACAATCACAATAAAAAAAACTCAATTCTACGGACAATAAAAATCTTTTTCCTTTTAGGCATTATTTCATTTACTATAAATGAATACTATGAAATGTTACTAGTCTACTTCGGCTACGTTCTTAATACTTTCGAACTACTTGTCAACGGTAAATATTACCTCTCTAATTCTCTGATGACTAGAATGGATCAAATTTTGTGTGCGATTAGTACAAATAGGAATGTAGTATTTGGATGGGGATTAGGTAGAGGAATAGCCTTAGAGTCAATGTATGCAGCCTACTACTACCGTTATGGCTTACCTTTTTTAATATTAACTGTTGTTCTAATCTTAAATGTTGGGCTGAAGATGAGGAAACTTACAAAGAAGAATTTACCCAATGCAGTAAAAGGATATTGCAGGTCAATGTATTTACTAATGGTTATAAGCCCTATAGCCTTTTTTTCATCGCCCATATTAGAAACGCCAAAAATAGGCTTTATCTATTTTTTCTTAATAGGATTAAGTTTAAAATTATATGAAAAAATTAAGTATAATAATACCAAACTACAACTCTAAGATTACACTTTTAAGGCTGTTAGAGAGTATTGAGTGGAACGATGAAACAGAAGTCATTGTTGTAGATGATAATAGTTCAAAATCACAATTTGATATTAAGGAAATGAGATTACTATTTCCTAATGGAATATTTATTAAGAATTACAGAAAAAAAGGGGCAGGTGGGGCAAGAAATTGTGGGATAGATATTGCAAATGGTACTTTTTTAATGTTTGCGGATAGCGATGATTTTCTAACACCCAATTATTTTAAAATTTTAAGAAACTCTTTAATTGATGATTTAGATGTTTTTTATTTTTACCCAACCAGTCGGAACGAAAAAACTCATAAAAAAGGAAACAGGCATAAAATTTACTTAGATAGATTGAAAGAGTATGAAATTACCTTACGTCGGGAAATCCTTTTTCGAATTTATGTCCCATGGAGTAAAGTGTTTAATAAACAGTTTATCCATAACAACAACATAAACTTTGAAGAGGTTCCAGCTTCTAATGATGTTATGTTCTCTTTAAAAACTGCATTTTATGCTAAAAAAGTAAGGGTAATTAATCAAGAAATATATGTGACAACGGAGACTCCTAACTCATTAACAAACACACCAAGTTTAAAAAACTTAGAATCAAGATTTCATGTAGCCATTAGATTTAATAAATTTTTAAAAGCAAACGGATATTTAAGAGAATTGACCCCGATGGCTCCCCATATTCACAGTTTTTTCAAGCATGTAGGTTTAACTTCTGGTATCAAAATTCTCTTTATATCATTGAAACAGAATCAACCGATTTTTTTAGGAATAAAACACTTTTTATCAATTTTTAGACATCTAAAGAGTTCAAGTTAATGAAAATACTCTATATACACCAATATTTTAAAACCCCTAATGAACCAGGTGGGACTCGCTCATATTGGATTTCTCAAAAGCTTATCGAAAAAGGCCACGAAGTAATCATATTAACTTCCAGAAACAATATGGATAAGTTTAAAGAAGAAATTTCAATTGATGGTATAAGTGTTATCTATCTTAACGTGAGATATGATCAAGAAATGGGACTATTTGATAGACTTATTTCTTTTGCAAGCTTTATGATTAAAACTATTAAGATTATTTTTAAATTAAGGAAGAAATACGACAAGATATATGCTACTTCTACACCTCTTACTGTGGGCATCCCTGCAATTGTTGCAAAAATATTTTTGAAAAAACCATACATATTTGAGGTGCGAGACTTGTGGCCTGAAGTTCCTATTCAAATGGGCGCTATAAATAATTCTTTATTAATTAAACTTTTAAAACAATTAGAAAAAACAATCTATAATTATGCAGATTCAATTGTTGCACTTTCGCCAGGTATGCTTGATGGAGTGTTATCAACAGGCATCAACCCTAATAAAGTGCGAATGATCCCTAATATGGCTAAACCAAACGAATTTTATCCGAGAGAAAAAAACAAATCTGTTATGGATGAATTTCAAATTCAAAATAGTCAAATAACTATTATTTATTTTGGCGCTATCGGAAAGTCGAATGGATTAATAGAGTTTGTTAAGCTTTTTAATTCATTAAAGGACAGTAATTTTAAATTGATAATTGCAGGGGAGGGCTCTGAAAAAGCTAATATTTTAAAATATGTTATTGATAATAGTATATTAAATGTTGATATTATTGGAAATTATCCTATGAATATTATCTCTGAGCTGGTAAATTGCTCCGACATTTCTCTTGTATGCTTCGCTGATATACCAATTTTATACACAAATTCTCCTAATAAATTATTTGATTCACTTTCTGCTGGCAAGCCAATTATTGTAAATTCAGCTGGTTGGACTCGTAAACTTGTTGAAGAAAACAACTGTGGATTCTATTATGATCCAAAAGTGCCTAAGTCATTTCTATTAATGATGGAACAAATAAAATCTAGCACTTCGGTGCTTAAAAAAATGTCTGTAAATTCTAGGAAATTAAGTATAACAACTTTTGATAAAAATTTATTAACTGAACAAATTGTTGAATTAATATGAATATTTTAATTACCTCAGCCGGTAGAAGAGTAAGTCTGGTTAAAAGCTTCCAACAAGAATCAAAAGTTTATCATCCTGAATTACTAGTTCTTACGACGGATTTAAATCCTCAGTATTCACCAGCATGTCATATCTCGGACAAATCAATCAAAGTTGGCCTGTTCAATGACCCCGACTATATCCCGACACTTTTGGAGCATTCACTACAAAATAATATTAAACTGATTATTCCCACTCTGGACACGGAGCTTGAACTTCTTTCTAATCACAGAAAAATATTTGAAGAATCAAAAATAGATCTCCTTTTAAGTGACGATCGCTTTATCCATATTTGTAGAGATAAAAATTTAACAGCGAAATTTTTCAATCAACACGGGATATTAACTCCTACAATTTATCACCCTACAGTTATGAAATATCCTGTGTTTGCAAAACCAAAAAATGGCAGTAATAGTAAGGGTATTTATTTCGCACAAAATGAATCCGAAATTCCACCGATACATCTTGAATCATCAGATATGATGTTTATGGAATTTATGGACCCTAAAATATATGATGAATATACCGTAGATGCCTACTACAGTAAGGATAACAATTTAATCTGTGCGGTCCCTAGAATTAGATTGAAGGTTGTTGGAGGGGAATCTAATCAGGGAATAACTAAGAAAAATTATCTACTGGAAATGATTAAAACCAAACTGGCTAATATACCAGGTGTAATGGGCTGTATTACACTTCAATTTTTTGTTAATAAGAGCAATGATAAAGAGATTTATGGTCTAGAAATCAATCCTCGATTTGGGGGAGGTTATCCCTTCGCTTATAATGCAGGGGCAAATTTTCCAAAAATGATTATAAAAGAATACATTAATCATACAACAGTTCAATACGATGAAAATTGGAAAGATAATTTTGTGAATCTGCGATACGAAAAAGAAATATTTTTTTAAAATAATGAAGGTTATTGTATTTGATTTAGATGACACTTTATACTACGAAATCCAATTTGTTGAATCTGCTTTCAATTATATAAATCGTTATCTAATTAACCGATTTGATATCAACATCAAAAATCAGGTGCAGACCATGATTAAAAACAGAGAGTTCAATCTTTATGATTGGATTATTTTAAACACCGATATAACAAATGAAGACTTTCCCCTAACATTGTTTCTAAATCAATACAGGTATCATTTTCCATCAATTAAATTAAAAAAAGGTGCTGAAGAGTGTTTACTTGAATTAAAATCATTAAAATACAAAATCGGAATTATAACGGATGGCCGTTCAGTTACTCAAAGAAATAAAATTAAAGCCTTAGGGTTGGAGCAGTACTTTGAAAAGATCATTATATCTGAAGAAACAGGGTTTTCAAAACCTCATAGGCACAATTTTCAGTTGATTGAAAAATTTTTTTCTGAAAGTTCTCATTTTACATATGTCGGAGATAATACGTCTAAAGATTTTGAATACACTCAGATTTCTAATAAATGGAATTCTGTATGTCTTGAGGATGCAGGATATAATATACATAAACAGGATATTGATTCTTTAATGGATAAAGGCATAACATCGGTCAAAAACCTAAAAGATATAATTAAAGTAATATGATTCCTCTTTCAGTACCACATCTAGCAGGAAATGAAAACAAATACGTAAAAGATTGTATTGACACAGGATGGATATCATCGGCTGGTTCATATGTTAATAAATTTGAAGAAGCCATACAGAATTACTCACGTGTAAAACATGCAATTGCATGTATGAATGGTACTGTTGGAATTCAAACATGTTTAAATCTATTAAATGTAAAAGAGAATGACATTGTAATTACTACAAATCTAACATTTGTTGCTACTCTTAACGCAATCAGCTATACTAAAGCTACACCACTTTTATTTGACATTAACAAGTATACTTGGCAAATCGATTTAGAATTAGTTGAAAATTGGTTAGCTGAAAATACTTTTATAGATTATTCAAGCCTAAACCCTGTTTGTAGATTAAACGATACCAAACAAAAAGTCGCAGCAATTGTACCAGTACATGTGCTTGGAGCATTAGTTGATCTACCTAAACTGACTTCAATTTCCGAAAAGTATCACATACCAATTGTAGAAGATAGTACTGAAGCTCTTGGATCAACATATAAAGGAAAGTCAGCAGGTACATTTGGTAAATTTGGCGTGTTTAGCTTTAATGGCAACAAGATAATCTCTACTGGGGGTGGTGGGATGATTGTTACTAATGATGAACTGCTGGCTAAAAAAGCCAAACATATTACCACAACAGCTAAAACAGATCCGTTGGACTATTTTCATGATGAAATTGGATATAATTATCGATTAGTAAATGTTTTAGCTGCCATTGGAGTCGCTCAAATGGAGAATTTTTTAAATATTTTAAAACGTAAAAAGCAAATTGACCATATATACAGGGAGGAGCTATCAACCATTTCAGAAATTATATTTCAAGACCATATAGAAGATTCTGATCCGAATTGCTGGTTATTTACTTTCCGAACCCCTAGAATGAGAAAACTTCTAGATTATTTAAATAACAATGGGATTCAATCACGACCCTTTTGGACTCCTATGAATAGGCTACCCATGTATTCGAATTTAAAGTATATTAACAATTCAGATGTAACGGGTAAAATATTTTCTGAATGTATAAGTATACCAAGCTCTTCAAATCTAGCCGAAATTCAACAGGAAGAAGTTATAAATAAAATTAAAAGATTTTACCATTGATGAATTATCCAAATATATCTGAATTTATTAATAATTCAATAATTAATAGAAATCAAAGTTTATTTACTCAAGATATAATTTCAAATGAAAAAAAACTAAACGAACAAATCAATAATAAGAGTGTATTAGTTATCGGAGGAGCTGGTACTATAGGATCATCATTTATAAAAGCAATTATTAAATATATTCCTTCAGCACTTGTTGTAGTTGATACAAATGAAAATGGGCTAACTGAACTTACTAGAACTTTACGAAGTGATAAAGATATAAACCTACCACTAACATATTTAACTTACCCAATGAGTTTCGCTTCAGCTACATTTGATAAAGTTCTTGAGAAATTTAATTTTGATATCGTTGCAAATTTTGCAGCTCATAAGCATGTTCGTAGTGAAAAGGATATTATTTCTATAGAAGCAATGCTGGAAAATAACGTGTTTGCTGCAAAATCTTTTTTAGATAAGCTCTCAAAAAATCCCCCAAAGCATTTTTTCTGTGTTTCTACGGATAAAGCTGCAAACCCTGTAAATGTTATGGGTGCTTCGAAAAAAATGATGGAAAATCTTATAATGTCATATTCAAACGATTTTAAAATAACTACTGCACGTTTTGCAAATGTCGCTTTTTCAAATGGCTCATTATTAGATGGATATATCCATAGGTTAATGCAAAGACAACCTATTTCATGTCCATCAGACGTGAAGCGTTTTTTTGTTTCTCCACAGGAAAGTGGACAAATCTGCCTGTTAGCCTGTATTTTAGGGAGCTCAGGTGATATATTTTTCCCAAAACTATATGAGAATCAATTGGTTAGCTTTAAGCATATTACAGAGAAGTTCTTTGATTTTTTAGGTCAAAAAATAGAATATTGTTCCAGTGAAGATGATGCAAAAAAAAGTGCTAGCAATATTAAATCCAATGACCATGTTGAATCTTACCCAGTTTATTTCTTCAAGTCCGATACTAGTGGTGAAAAGCTATTTGAAGAGTTCTATGAGAAAGAAGATGAGATTGATTTGAATTCTTTTTATAAACTTGGTGTAATAGTTAATAATAGCAAACCAATTAAGCAAGAAGTGATTAATACTATCAATGAATTAAAAATAATATTTAAGTTAAAAACATCAAAAAAATCAGATTTAGTTAATGCAATGTCAACAATTATCCCTGGCTTTAGTCATATTGAAACTGGAAAATCTTTAGACCAAAAAATGTAATATGTATAAAAATTTCAAGCGTGTTTCAGACTTAATATTAGCTCTGATTTCAACCACAGTACTTTTTATATTTTTACTTCCTGTTATTGCTGGTTTGTTATTAACAGGTGAAGGGCATGTGTTTTATTTTCAAGAACGTGTTGGTAAAAATAAAAAGCGTTTTCAAATATGGAAATTTGCAACTATGCTTAAAGACAGTGTCAATATGAAAGGCGGATTAATTACTACAAAAAACGACCATAGGATTACACCAATGGGGGGCTTTTTAAGAAAAAGTAAAATAAATGAACTTCCACAATTAATCAATATAATTAAGGGAGACATGAGTTTTGTTGGTCCTCGGCCAGTAATGCCAAAAAGCTTTGAGGTTTATCCCAAAGAAACTCAAAGTTTTATTTATAATGTAACACCTGGCCTGACGGGGATGGGATCTTTAATTTTTAGCGATGAAGAAGAACTCATAACAAAAGTCAAAGAAACAGGGAAAGACACCTGGGAGTTTTATCAAAAAGAGATTTACCCTTTTAAAGGGGAGCTTGAAAAATTCTATCAAGAAAACTTTGGGTTATTAACTGATATAAAAATATTTATTGCAACTGTAATTAAAGTGATTTTTCCATCAAAAAAACTGCCTTATTACTTCTTCCCTAAAGCACCCAGGAAGGAATTTAAAATACGTTAAAAACTTTTCAATAACTCCAGCTTTAATTTCTTTGGCTTTTTCAATTGGCACACTAATTTTACATATGCCATTTAATAAACAAACAGCCCGTGAGGCGGGCAAGAAAAGTAAACGCGGTCCATCTAAAAAACTGGACCCAAATATTCGGGATAAGATGGAGCTGTTGTATGAGGAAGTGTTGGACCATTTGCTTATGCACCAAAAAGAGCTTTCTATGTCTGATAGGGTTAAACTAGTGCAGAGCCTTTCTAATTATTTACTTCCAAAAGCAAAAACTGTTCGAGATAAGTTTACCTTAGAGGAACTTCAGGAAAGAGAAAAGTTAAGTTGGTCTAATGCAACTCCCGATCCAAGAAAATAACTACAGCGTTACTGCTACTTTCATAAAGGCATCTGCATAAGCATCTTTATTTGCGTTTTGCCCTATGTAGCTTAAAAACGTTGTTTCCTTGGAGTGCCCTGTTATCTGCATAAGTATGGGCGTTTCAATTTTTCCAAAATAGTTTGTGGCAAAAGAGCGCCTTAAATCATGTGATGAAATAACGCTATATTTTGGATATATCCCAAGCACACGCCTTCTCGTTTTTGGACATACTTTATAGGCCTTTACCGGCTGATCAATACTAGCGTACTTACAAAGTTCTTTTAGCTGCTTATTAAAAAGCTGCTGCGAAATGCTATAAGGAAAATCCTCTTTTAAAATCTTCACAACATCTGGGTCAATAACACCAACCGTTACATGCTTCTCTGTCTTTTGTTGGATGATATCTATATAAAGCCCGTGCTCAGCAGATCGTATTTGTATTGGATCCAACCGAAGCAAATCAGATACACGTTGTCCAATTGAAAGCCCAATTAACAGCCATTTTCTTGTATTTTCCATACTTGAGCTTAACCCCACAAGCCCTTTAATCTTTTTTATTTCTTCAAAGTTTAGCGTTTGCAAGCATCGATCACTATTTCGTTGCGTAAAAGACTCTATATGCCTGGTATATGGATGTACTTCAACTCCTAATCTATCCGCTTCTTTGCAAATCATCTTCAATAGCTTAACCTGGAGGCCAGCATTGTTTAGCGAATATCCTTTCTCTGTCAGTAACCACTCTTTAAATCTACTCACCAGTTTGTGGTCTATTGCATCCAAAGCAATTTGTGCTTTAATACTTTTCTCAAAGCTTTCAATAAGGCTATAAAACCGCTCAAGATTTCTAATGGTATACGTTGATAGTCCAAGTGACCCCGTTCGCTTAATTCTGCGAAGCGGAGCGGACTCAATATACTTTTGAATTTGAAACAGCAGCATTTTTTCTGATGTTTTTTTAGCATCATCAAAACATAAACTAACATGATCCGATAGCCAATTTTCGTCTATATCTTCTTGCTTTAATTGTGCTGTCGTATATGATGCTTCCAAGTACCCCTTTAATAGTTCTAGCCTTGTGTTTTGTTCCTTGGTTTGATCATCGGCCCCCAAAATCTGCTCCTGCATAGGATCCCATTGATTAAAGGGAGCGAAGATGCCTAAAGGTACTTTTTGTATATTGTTGTTCTCAGATAGTAGGTTTACCCACACCTCGCCTTGGGTATCAGATTTTGGAGCCAAAACATACGTAATACGCGCTTTCATAATTAGACATTATTTTAAAAAAAGCGCAAAGATTCTTACATGCTACTAACAAAAGATAGCATATAAATTCCTAAAAAATAGCACTTAGTTTCGACTACAAGATACGTTATTTTAGATGTTTTTTAGCATAAATTTGGGACTTTTAAGAAGGGAAGGGTGAAAAAAGTTTTCATTTCAACTACGGACTGTAGTTATTTATAGTTGTTAGATTGTGGGTTAACTGAAAATAAAAAAAGGACAAATCTCAAAAAATATGAGTTTGTCTCGTTTGGTGGGGTCAGATGGATTACCCTACGGGTTTTCCCTTTGCTTCCCTTTTAGGAAATACAGCAAACAATGCTTGCAGCACTAAGCGTATAAAACCAACAAAGCCCTTACAAATACATTTGCAGGACTTTTTATGATGTTATCCGCAGCTTTGCTGTGCTTCAAAGTGGAGTCGGAGGGAATCGAACCCTCGTCCAAACAAGTCAATTCAACGCTTTCTACAAGTGTAGTTTTCGTTTGATTTTCGAATAGTTGCTGACCGAAAACCGCCCACAATTACCTTAGCTTTTTTATTTTGAGAACGCGTCAAAGCACCGTGATCTCTATGTTGACTTTGATGGTATCTTTTTGCGGGACGCCGTCAACAAGGGCTTCCCAAAGACATCTCGCCTTCCCGCCTTGCGGGACTAGGGCCTGGACTTACTATAATTCAGTCAATTAGGCTGCAAGAGCGTAGTTATTCTCGCCATTTAAAATGGTGGTACTATGAGATTTACGAGCTGTAGTCCAGCGCTCGACTTGCTTACATCGTCATGAATCTCGCTGTCAATACCAGTCGACCCCATGTATTCAAAGAACTATTCCCAAAAGGGATGCAAATTTACGAAATCTCGTTGACTGTTTTACGAAGTATTGCTAGTCGTGTGAGTAATCCCTCCAGAAGATGTAACGAAAGCATATTTGCCCCGTCACTCTTGGCAATACTAGGATCATGGTGGGTTTCCATAAATAATCCGTCTACACCCGCGGCAATTCCAGCTTTAGCCATCGTTTCAATAAGCTCTGGTCGTCCGCCCGTAACGCCACTTGCCTGGTTTGGTTGCTGAAGTGAATGCGTAACATCTAGTATGGTTGGTGCAAACGACTTCATCACAGGAACACCTCTAAAATCAACTACCATGTCTTGATACCCAAACATGGTGCCGCGATCTGTAATCCATGCGTTTGTGTTTCCAGATTCGGTTACTTTGGTAACAGCATGTTGCATACTTTCAGGACTCATAAACTGTCCTTTTTTAAGATTTACATACTTACCAGTATTTGCTGCAGCCACGACCAAGTCGGTTTGACGTACCAAAAACGCCGGAATTTGCAGTACATCTACATATTCCGCAGCCATTGTTGCGTCTGCAACATCGTGAATATCTGTGACGGTAGGCACATTAAAGGCTTCGCCTACTTTTCTTAAAATCTTTAAGGCCTTTTCGTCACCAATTCCCGTGAAACTATCCAGCCTACTTCGGTTCGCTTTTTTAAAACTTCCCTTAAAAACAAGGGGTAAATGAAGTTTTTCGGTTACTTCTACGAGCTGTTCTGCAATACGCATTGCCATGTTTTCCCCTTCAATGGCACAAGGGCCAGCTAAGAGAAAAAATTGATTTGATTCCGATTGACGTTTTAGAAATTGATCCATATTGCAAAAATACGGATAATGCTAATGCAATTCACGCCCTGTTGCATACAAAAAACGTACATTTGCCGCGCAAAACACACTATGGAAAATATCCGCAATATTGCCATCATCGCACACGTAGATCATGGTAAAACAACTCTGGTTGATAAAATTCTTCACCACTGTCAACTTTTTAGAGATAACGAAACCAAGGGCGAGCTTATCCTTGACAACAATGACTTAGAGCGAGAGCGCGGGATTACGATTTTATCCAAAAACGTTTCGGTTCAATACAAAGACACCAAAATCAATATTATTGATACGCCTGGTCACGCCGATTTTGGAGGCGAAGTAGAGCGTGTTTTGAATATGGCAGACGGTGTGTTACTTCTTGTAGATGCCTTTGAAGGGCCTATGCCACAAACGCGTTTTGTGTTGCAGAAAGCCATTAATTTAAAGCTTAAGCCCATTGTGGTTGTCAATAAGGTGGACAAAGAAAATTGTACACCCGAGGAGGTTTATGAATCTGTTTTTGACTTGATGTTTGAATTGGGCGCTGAAGAGTGGCAGTTAGACTTCCCTGTGTTGTACGGCTCAGCAAAAAATAATTGGATGTCAGACGATTGGAAAAATCAGACGGATTCTGTAGCCCCTCTATTAGATGCTGTTGTTGAACATATTCCTGCACCAAAAGTTTACGAAGGGACTACGCAAATGCTCATCACTTCATTGGATTATTCGTCATTTACTGGGCGAATTGCCATTGGACGATTACACCGCGGAGTACTAAAAGCTTCAGATACAGTTTCTTTAGTAAAGCGAGATGCTTCTATTGTGAAGTCAAAAATCAAAGAGCTTTTGGTCTTTGATGGATTGGGTAGAAAAAAAGTAGATGAGGTTCAAGCAGGCGATTTATGCGCTGTTGTTGGTTTAGAGGATTTTGAAATTGGCGATACGATTGCCGATATAGAAGCCCCTGAAGCCTTGCCTACCATCGCTATTGATGAGCCTACAATGAGTATGTTGTTCACAATAAACGACTCTCCTTTTTTTGGTAAAGAAGGAAAATTTGTTACCTCGCGCCATATTAAAGATAGGTTAGAACGTGAGTTAGAGCGTAACCTAGCCATGCGATTAGATCCTACAGATTCTGCTGATAAGTTTATGGTTTTTGGACGTGGTGTATTGCACTTGTCGGTACTTATCGAAACCATGCGCCGTGAAGGATATGAGTTGCAAATTGGACAACCTCAAGTGATCATTAAAGAAATTGATGGGAAAAAATGCGAACCTATTGAAGAATTAACAATTGATTTACCCGAAGAAGTTTCAGGGAAAGCAGTTGAAATGGTTACCATGCGAAAAGGGGAGATGACCGCCATGGAGCCTAAAGGCGGCCGTATGGTGTGCTCGTTTAAAATTCCATCACGTGGTATTATTGGTTTGCGAAATCAGCTACTTACCGCAACGGCTGGAGAGGCCATTATGAACCATCGATTTATTGAATTTGCACCCTACAAAGGAGAAATTCCTGGACGTATAAACGGCTCATTGATTTCAATGGAAAAAGGAACGGCAATTCCATATTCGTTAGACAAACTTCAAGACAGAGGGAAATTCTTTATTCCACCGGGGGATGAAATTTATACCGGGCAAGTAATAGGAGAAAATTCTCGTGCTGACGACTTGGTAGTCAACGTAACAAAAACCAAAAAACTTTCAAATGTCCGCGCATCTGGTTCTGACGACAAGGTCAAACTGGCTCCGCCAATTACCTTTAGCTTAGAAGAAGCATTGGAATATATTCAAAAAGATGAGTACGTAGAAGTTACTCCAAACTCTTTGCGTTTGCGGAAAATATACCTAGACGAAAACGAGCGTAAACGTCGTGGTAAGCAAATAGGGTAATTTATTTGCTAATTTTGCGTTTTAGTATGGAATCATAATTACAGCGCAATCCCACTTTTTCAGTGGTTTGTGCAAATACTTGATATTTTGTACAAAGTTTTTTCTTTTTCGTTGGTTTCAATTGCTGTTAAGTTTGTTGTAAGCTTTTTACTTACAAAGCTTTTCGCTCTCTTGCTTGGTCCGTCCGGGATTGCAATTCTTGGAAACTTGAGAAGTACCATGCAGATTCTTTTGTCTGCAACTACAATGGGAATGCAGCAAGGTATCATAAGATTTACATCAGAGTTTAAAGAACAAAAAGACTCATTTAGGAAACTTACAGGAACATCACATGTTATTTATGGAGCAACATCTTTGCTTGTAGGGCTCTTATTGTTTCTTTTTTCAAACTATTTTGCCACTGTAATATTACAAGACAAAGCATATGCTTGGCTTTTTAAGTCGTTAGCTTTTGTGGTCCCCTTGCAAGGATTTCACATGCTATATTTCTCAATATTGCAAGGTTTGGGGAATTATAGAAGGGTTGTTTGGGTTGAATTGATTATGAACGTTTGCAACTTAATTATTGTAGGCTTTTTCACTTTTAGATTTAGGCTTTCGGGCGCTTTACTTGCTACTGTTTGTGTTCCAGTATTTTATTTTTTTTGCAGTGTTTATTTTTTAAATTCAAATGTACCGTCATTCAAAATTATATGGTCAAAATGGATCGCAAAAAATCTTTTCCTATACAGTTTGATGACATTGTTTTCTGGAATTGCATTCCCACTGCTATTTATACTTATAAGAAACCACTTATCTAATATTTTGGGTATTGATGCAGTAGGCTATTGGGAAGCAATGAATCAATTTTCTTATTTCTATTTTATTTTACTGAATTCTATAATGTTGATGTATGTGCTTCCAAGAATAACAGCGCAAACTAGTAATAGTTTTTACAGGTTACAGGTTACAGAATATTTTAAGAAATTGATGCCATTATTTGCATTTTTTTTATTGGTGTTATTTTTTTTACGTAAGTATGCCATTACAATATTGTTTTCTTCAGAATTTAGTAGTGTTGAGTCTCTTTTTGGTTGGCAATTATTAGGTGATTTTTTTCGTGCACTTACACTAATTTTATCTGTGTATTTTCATGCTAGGCGTATGGCAATTCCGTATATTTTAATTGATATATTATTATTTTTGTCTTTATATGTGTTTACAATTTTATTCGTTGATGTTTACGGATTAGTAGGAGCTGTAAAAGCACATTTTATTTCTTATTTTATTTATTTTATAACCACAGTTTTCTGTCTTAGAAAAATACTATTTAACACTAGTGGCACTATAAATGCTTAAATTCGTGAATTAGTTTTTTATTACAAATTCAAACTTTTGAGCAATGCAATGCTTTTTGTCTACATTTAGGTTATACTTTTTTTTAACAGGGTTTTTAGCAATTGCCTTTTTATTAGAGTTGTTGTTTGGCGGTTACGAAAAATTTCGTTTATATAATGCGTTAGAGAATCTAATTTTGGCAATTGGCTTACTTTCTTTTTGTAGATTAATTTTTCCAAAAAAGCTTTGGTCATTATTTCAATTGATAATCTGCATTTTTATCCTTTTAATTGTACTTCTAGAGGGAATCTATTTTTTGATTCTAGATGCAGTTTTTTCTCCTTCTGCTATTTTCATAGCAATGGAAACCAATATCTCTGAGACACTTGAGTTTACTCAAGATTACTTTTCATTTGATGTATTCTTTTATGTGTTTGTAATCTTAGCTGCTGGAATTTTTATAATTCGTCACGAGGCAAAGCGTAGTAGTGATCTTAATTTTAAATGGCTGTATTACTTTGGTGTTTTTGGTGCAATAATAGGATTACGCCACCCTTTAATTTATTCTCAAAATTTGCCTTTTACTCTTTCCACTGGCTTAATAGACTATTGGACTACTTCACATGAGTTAAATAAGCAAAAGACAAATAAGTATGGAGGTTTTACAGACGTAGATGCTGATCTTTCTGGTGATGAGCTTTATGTTTTTGTGATTGGAGAATCTACAAATCGAAACCATATGCAAATTTATGGATATGATCGAGAAACCAACCCAAAGCTAACAGCTCTTCAAGATGAATTAATCGTATTTAATGATGTAGTTAGTAGTCATGCGTATACTATTGCATCGTTGACAAGAGCTTTACGATTTACCGGTAAAATTATAGATGGCAATATCATTCAACTATTAAATTCCGCAAATTTTGATACTTTTTGGCTTTCTAACCAAGCTCCCATTGGACTTTATGAAACATTGGTTACTAAAATTGGAATGACTGCTCATAACACTCAGTTCACATCTTCAGAAACATGGTTCTATAAAGCACCCTACGATGAAGTTATACTTCCTCATTTTAAGAAAATTGTAAAAAAAGAAGGTCCACTAGTGATTTTTGTTCACTTGCTTGGAACGCATGGTGCTTATTATATGCGATATCCAGATGATTATAAAAAATTCGACCCTGATTTAAATCTTTCAAAAGATTCTAAGGTTGATCATTATGACAATGCTGTTCTATATAATGATTATATTGTAAGTGAAATTATCAATATCACCAAAGCCCGCTCTAAAAAAAGTTTTGTGCTTTATTTTTCAGATCATGGTGAGGAAGTGTTTGATGAAATTGATTATGCTGGCCATAGCGTTGATCAAAACATTACCAAAAATATGTTTGAGATTCCCTTTGTTTTGTGGCAATCAACAGCATTTCAAAAAGAGCAAAATATCGAGCAAAACATAAATGTTAAATTCTCCCTTGAAAATTTATCACATGCCATTGCAGATCTATGTGGTGTTCAATCCGACAAAGTAGACTACACAAAAAGTTTGTTTAACAAACAGTTTACTCCCTTGCCACGAATCATTTTGGATTCACTTGATTATGATTTAAAATTTAATTATTAGTACCTTATTTATTACGGCTGAAGTATCTCAATTGTATGTGTTGATTTGGACTCCTAGGCGCATCAAAAAACTCTTTATTTTTACAACAATGTAATACAAATTCTGTGGTAGGTAAAGTAGCATAACTTGAAAATAGGATAGATGCTTTTTTTTAATTTGCCTACGTAATTTTCTAACATCATCAGCTCTTTTTTCTAGTTTTAAACGCTGGCAAAAACAATACATATAGAAATATATAAACTTATCAATATCAATAGAAAGACCGAGTTTTTTAGTCAAGTCTGGGTATGTTTTATTCAACGTGCTGCTTTGCGTTAAACTAGCATTTACCGTTGTGTTTTGTGTGTGACAAGTTTCGTAATGATAGGCAAGGTTGTGTTTTGAAAAACAACGGATATAAAATTCAATGTCTTCAGCAAAAGTTACTGCTATGTCATAACCGTTAATGTTTTTAAGCACTTCTTTTTTTACAACTAAGCAGCTTTGGGTTAAAATTAACCTTCCCATGTTAAGTTCAAAAAAATTTGTGATCAAAAAAGAGGTTCCTTTTTTATAATCAGGAATTTTGATTTTTGGATTGAGAGTTTTTCCTTTAAAATTTTCTTCATAAAATGTTGCAAATACTCCCTCATCGGGATATTTTTTTATTAACAATGCAATGTGTTCTAAAAAGGATACGTGCCAATAATCGTCAGCATCTAAAAAAGCAATATAATCGTTTTTGGCATTTGAAATACCCGTGTTTCGTGTTGCTGAAAGCCCACGATTTTTCTCGTGTTCAATGATGCGAATGCGTTTATCGTTAATGCTTTTGACTATTTCCAAGCTATTGTCAGTTGAAGCATCATTTATTACTATTATTTCAAACGCTCTAAAACGCTGTTGAAGAACGCTTTTTAAGGTTTTTAACACGTGAGCTTCTTTGTTATAAAGCGGAATTACTACAGAAAATTCAATTTTCATCTTTTGTGTTTTAGAAAGAAGTGAAACCTGTAGAGATCAATAAAAAGAAGGGGCCCTCCAAACCAAATTAGAGCTCTTCTTATTGTGGGAATTAATATTTTAAAAATAAAATAAATAGGTTTTATTAAATGAAAACGCTTTAAAAAAAAATAATAGCGCAATAATTTACTGTGTTTAAGATTAAATATTTTATTATTGTGAATAAAGGCAATAGTTTCTGCCGCCTCTTCAGTTTTTTTTAAAAACTGATAATTTTTTTCCAACCCCAAATGAAAAGTATTGTTGTTTAGATGCAAAACTTTTATTTTTCTTTCCAAAAGCATTGCTGAAAGATAGAGATCTTCCCCGTAAGCAGAGTTTGTATAGCTGGAAAAAATGGATAAAAAAACTTCTTTTTTTATCATGATATTGCCAAAAAAGATATTTTTGAATGGGTTCTTATTTCGTTCTTCAGCTGTAGCTTCTTCTCTAGCTTTTCCATAGCGTAAACGCAAATTAAATATGTTTGGTAGGTTTTCATAACAATGGCCACCAATGAAAACATCATATGGCCTTTTATTTATTGCTTCTCTATAATAATTCAATATAAAATTATCCGTAGATGGCTTCATGTCCGCATCAATAAAAAGAAGCCACGAATGGTTGCTTTTTTTGGCTAACTCGACTCTGCTTTCAGCACGGCCAAGATTCTTTTTGTTTTTTACGTGTATAAAACCAAATTTTTCACAAGCATTCGCGTTATCGTGCACAAACGTTGTAGAACCGTCTTCCAAAACAATAACTTCAATGTTACATTCAATATCTTGAATTTGATTGTGTAAAATTTTTAAAAGCTTTGAACAATCAGTGTTATATGTCGGAATACAAATGGATATCAAGAATTTTAATTTTTTAAAAGCACTTCAGTTACTTCACCCTCCTCACACTTAAACGTCTTCCCAGGATATTTTTGAATAATACTAAAATCATGGGTTGCCATAAGTATTGTAGTTCCTTGTTTGTTTATGTTTCGTAATACTTCCATGATTTCCCAACGGGTGATGGGGTCCAAGTTTCCTGTGGGCTCATCGGCCAGTAGTACTTTTGGACTATTGAGTAGCGCTCGCGCGATAGAGAGCCGTTGTTGTTCGCCACCAGATAATGTTTGAGGGAAACGCTTTTCTTTACCTTCCAGTCCTACCAATGTTAAAACTTCACCAATCCTCGTGTTGCGCTCAGTCTTATTTTTCCAGGCTGTGGCACGAAGGACAAAAGCCAAGTTTTGATGTACATTTCGGTCGGGTAGGAGCTTAAAATCTTGAAAAACAATACCCAGTTTTCGTCTTAGTTTATGAACATGCCGCTTTTTAAGTTTTGAAAGCGCGGTATCACAAATATGAATTTCACCAACTGTAAGTGGCATTGCAGCGTATAATGTCCGAATCAAACTACTCTTACCGCTTCCTGTTCTGCCAATAAAATAAACAAATGCCCCTGCGGCAACCTCTAGCGATACTTCCTTTAAAACCACCTTTTTGTGCTGGCTAATGGTGGCATTGTCAATTTTAATTATTGGTGAACTCATAACTGCCATAAAAGTAAGCATGTTTTTAGAAGGAGTTAAACCAATTGTGGATTTTAATAGCAGTATTATTTAAAATATTAATTTAAATAATCAATTTAAGTTTAAATATTACATTAAATAAATCAATTATGGTTTAAATTAAAAATAAAAATTACAAATTTGCATCAAAATATAAACCATGTGTGGAATTGTTTGTGCTTTAGATATAAAGCAACCTGCTGAGGAACTTCGTCCTCAGCTTCTTGAAATGTCAAAAAAAATCCGTCATCGCGGTCCAGATTGGAGCGGAATACACGCCGATGATTATGCTGTATTAGCGCACGAGAGACTCGCAATTGTGGACCCAACTTCTGGACGTCAGCCATTATATAGTGTAGATAAGAACCTCGTCTTGGCTGCCAATGGCGAAATTTACAACCACCGCGAATTACGCGCTTCAACGCCAGATTACGATTTCCAGACTGGTTCTGACTGTGAAGTTATTTTAGCTCTTTATCGTGAAAAAGGTGCTGATTTTATCGACGAGTTAAACGGTATTTTTGGTTTTGTAGTTTACGATGCTTCTACAAAAGCTTTCCTCATTGCTCGTGATCACATGGGTATTATTCCCTTATACTATGGATTTGACCAAAAAGGAACACGTTATGTTGCTTCAGAGTTAAAAGCATTAGAAGGTGTTTGTCACACCATTGAAGTTTTCCCCCCTGGGCATTATATGACGGAGAAAGACGATGCGCCACAGCGTTGGTACACACGGGATTGGGAAGATTTTGATAATGTCAAAGACAACGAAACAAACATTGAAGATTTAGGAAAAGCTTTGGAGGATGCTGTTCACCGTCAATTGATGAGTGATGTACCTTATGGTGTTTTGCTTTCAGGAGGTTTGGATTCATCTATTACATCTGCATTGGCAAAAAAGTTTGCCAAAAACCGCATTGAAGCTGATGACAAAAAAGAAGCTTGGTGGCCACAATTACACTCGTTTTCTATTGGTTTAGAGGGTTCACCAGATTTAGCCGCAGCACAGGTTGTAGCAGATAGAATTGGAACAGTACACCACGAAGTTACCTTTACTGTTCAAGAGGGACTTGATGCTATCAAAGACGTTATTTATCATTTGGAGACCTATGATATTACCACGGTTCGTGCATCTACCCCAATGTATCTTCTGGCGCGTGTGATTAAATCTATGGGTATTAAAATGGTGCTTTCCGGAGAAGGTGCCGATGAGGTATTTGGAGGGTATTTATATTTTCACAAGGCTCCAAGCGCAGAGGAGTTTCATAAAGAGACTGTTCGAAAACTTGAGAAGCTGTATCAATATGATTGTTTACGTGCTAACAAGTCGCTTGCCGCTTGGGGTATCGAGGGGCGTGTACCCTTTTTAGACAAGGAGTTTATGGATGTTGCAATGCGCATTAATCCAAAAGATAAAATGATTACGCCAGAGCGCATGGAGAAATGGGTGTTGCGAAAGGCTTTCGAGGATGAATTACCAGCATCTGTTGCTTGGCGTCAAAAAGAACAATTTAGTGATGGTGTAGGGTACAGTTGGATTGATTCACTTAAAGTAGTTGTGGAAGAAGCGGTAAGTGATGCCCAAATGGCACAAGTAAGTCATCGCTTTCCAGTACAACCACCACGTACCAAAGAAGAGTATTACTATCGCAGCATTTTTGAGGAACATTTCCCCTCACAGGCCGCTGCTTTGACGGTCCCTTCTGTTCCATCTATTGCTTGTAGTACGCCAACAGCCTTGGCATGGGATGCTTCGTTCCAGAACGTGAACGAGCCCTCTGGACGTGCTATTGGTGCAGTACACGTAGATGCCTATGAGTAGCTGTTTTTTGCACACATAATGTTGATAACTTGACAGAAAACAAGCCTCACTTTTATCAAAAGAGTGAGGCTTTTGCTTTAAATTTGTAAGAATAGCTTTTTTCTTAATCAGATTATATGAGTGATCAACCCAATCAGAATTATTCCGCAGATAGCATACAGGCATTAGAAGGAATGGAGCATGTGCGCATGCGTCCATCCATGTATATTGGTGATGTTGGTGTGCGCGGATTGCACCACCTTGTTTACGAAGTTGTAGATAATTCCATTGATGAGGCGCTTGCCGGACACTGCGACCTTATCACGGTTCAAATCAATGAAGATAATTCCGTAACCGTAGAAGACAACGGTCGTGGAATTCCCGTTGGTATGCACAAAAAGGAAGGCGTTTCTGCTCTTGAAGTAGTAATGACAAAAATTGGTGCAGGAGGTAAATTCGACAAAGACTCCTATAAAGTTTCGGGCGGATTGCACGGCGTTGGGGTTTCCTGTGTGAATGCACTTTCAGATTCGCTTAAAGCAACCGTTTATCGCGATGGTAAAATTTGGGAGCAAGAATATGCAAGAGGTAAAGCGCAATATCCTGTAAAAACTGTTGGGGATACTCTCAAAACAGGAACAGAGGTGACTTTCTTACCCGATCGTTCCATATTCAAGCAAACCATAGAATTCAATTATGAAACACTTGCCAATCGAATGCGAGAGTTGGCTTTTTTGAATAAAGGAATCAAAATCAAGCTTGTTGATCACAGAGAAAAAGATGAAAAAGGGGAGTCTGTTGGTGAGCTTTTTCACTCTGAAGAAGGATTAAAAGAATTTATCCGCTTTTTGGATGCCAATCGTGAGCCAATTACCGCTGATGTCATTTCCATGGAAGGGGAGAAAAATGACATTCCCGTTGAGGTTGCTATGGTGTATAATACCTCATTTACAGAAAATTTACACTCCTACGTAAATAACATCAATACGCACGAAGGCGGTACGCATCTTTCAGGTTTCAGACGTGGTCTTACGTCCACATTAAAGAAATATGCAGATGCTTCAGGAATGCTAGACAAACTCAAATTTGAGATTTCTGGTGATGATTTTCGCGAAGGACTTACGGCAATTGTTTCCGTTAAAGTTGCTGAGCCACAGTTTGAAGGCCAAACAAAAACAAAACTTGGAAACAGGGAGGTAAGTGCTGCCGTTTCTCAAGCGGTTTCTGAAATGCTTGAAAACTATTTAGAAGAACACCCTAACGATGCAAAATCCATTGTACAGAAAGTGATTTTAGCAGCTCAAGCAAGACATGCCGCACGCAAAGCGCGCGAAATGGTACAGCGTAAAACCGTTATGAGTGGCGGTGGATTACCCGGAAAACTGTCCGATTGCTCAGAGCAAGATCCACAATTATGCGAGGTATTCCTTGTTGAGGGAGATTCGGCAGGTGGTACGGCAAAACAAGGGCGAGACCGAAAATTTCAAGCTATTTTGCCTCTACGCGGTAAAATCCTCAATGTAGAAAAAGCCATGCAGCATAAGGTGTTTGAAAATGAAGAAATTCGAAATATCTATACGGCACTCGGTGTTACCATTGGAACTGAAGAGGACGCCAAAGCACTAAACTTAGAAAAATTACGCTATCACAAAATTGTAATAATGTGTGATGCCGACGTGGATGGAAGTCACATTTCGACGCTAATCCTTACATTCTTTTTCCGATATATGCGTGAGCTTATTGAAAATGGATATATCTATATTGCTACGCCTCCCCTTTATTTGGTTAAAAAAGGTGCCAAAAAACAATATGCTTGGAACGATGATCAGCGAGATCGATTGATGCAAGACTTTGGGCAAGGATCTTCTGTACAGCGTTACAAAGGTCTTGGTGAAATGAATGCTGAACAACTTTGGGACACTACCATGAATCCAGAGTTTAGAACCTTGCGTCAAGTTACTATTGATAATGGCGGCGAAGCAGACAGAGTGTTCTCTATGCTTATGGGTGATGAGGTACCACCAAGACGCGAATTCATAGAAAAGAATGCTGTTTACGCGAATATTGACGCTTAATCTTTCAGTATTGGCAATCAAGCTGTATTTTTGCAGCACCAAAATAACAAAGAGATGAAAGTTACTATTGTAGGCGCCGGAAATGTAGGTGCCACTTGCGCAGATGCGATCGCTACGCAACGTATTGCCAGCGAAGTAGTGTTGCTAGATATCAAAGAAGGATTTGCGGAAGGCAAAGCCCTAGATATGATGCAAACCGCTACAACACTAGGTTTTAATACCAAAATTGTGGGTACCACAAACGATTATTCAAAAACAGCAAATAGCGATGTCGTAGTTATTACTTCTGGTATCCCACGAAAGCCAGGAATGACTCGTGAAGAGCTTATAGGTATTAACGCAGGAATAGTTCAAACGGTTTCTGAAAATGTTTTGGCAAACTCGCCAGAGGCTTTTATTGTAGTGGTGTCCAACCCTATGGATACCATGACCTATTTGGCACTGAAAAAAACAGGGTTGCCTAAAAACCGTATTATAGGTATGGGAGGTGCACTTGACAGTTCTCGTTTTAAAACCTATTTATCACTCGCCCTTGACAAACCTGCAAATGACATTCATGGAATGGTAATCGGAGGTCACGGGGACACTACCATGATTCCACTCACGCGTTTGGCGTCTTATAACGGAATTCCCGTTTCTACCTTACTGGAAGCAGATGCACTTAAGCAAGTTGCTGCAGACACCATGGTAGGCGGAGCTACGCTAACCAAATTTTTAGGAACTTCTGCTTGGTATGCACCAGGTGCATCGGTTGCTTATTTGGTGGATAGTATTTTAAATGATCAAAAACGCATTATTCCATGTTCCGTTTACCTTGAAGGAGAATACAACCAAGAGGATATTTGTATCGGTGTGCCTTGTGTCATTGGTCGTAACGGATGGGAATCTATTGTAGATGTCAATCTAAACGAAGAAGAACAAGCAACATTTGATAAAAGTGCTACTGCCGTTCGCACCATGAATTCGGCGTTAGACAGTATTCTTTCATAATTTTTCATCCCTTTAATTAGGTATTTGTTAATCAGGGCGGATACGTTATATTTGCTCGTCTCATATGCGACACTAAATTCTATATCATGCAGAATAACGGACTTATCAAACTCTTTACCGTTTTATTTGGCCTTGTCAGCCTTTACCAACTTTCATTCACCTTTGTTACATCAAAGATTGAGTCAGACGCAAAAACCTTTGCACAAGCTTCGGTTAACCCAGATGACGCAAACTATTTTGCGTTAGTGGATATTGCCGAGCGAAACTATCTAGATTCCATTTCCAACGAAACCGCTTTTGGTTTTACATCTTATGGAACCGCCAAAGACCGCGAACTCAACAAAGGGCTCGACCTAAAAGGAGGTATCAATGTTATTTTGCAGGTTTCTGTTAAAGACATTTTAAAGGGATTAGCAGAAAACTCACGTAATCCATTGTTTAATCGTGCATTGGAAGATGCAGATGTATTACAGAAATCTTCTGATGAAACATATGTAGAAAGTTTCTTTGAAGCATTTGACGCTTTGAAAGGAGACCAAAAATTAGCGAGTCCTGATATTTTTGCCAATCGTACTTTGAGTGATGATATTAATTTTAATATGACTGATGAGGAGGTACAACCTATCATTCGTAGAAAAATTGATGCTTCAATTGTTTCAGCATTTGAGGTATTGCGTAAGCGTATCGATAAGTTCGGGGTTACACAACCCAATATCCAACGTTTAGGGAACTCTGGTCGTATTTTGGTGGAGCTTCCTGGAGCGCGTGATGTAGAGCGTGTAAAAAACCTTTTACAAAGTACGGCGCAATTGGAATTTTGGGAAACAGCATCTAACCAATCTTACGGCACATTTTTGGCACAAGCCAATGAACTACTCAAAACTGTTGTAGCAACCCAAAAAGAAGAAACTATTGAAGAAACTTCAGATATTGATGACTTACTTTCTGACGTTTCTGCACAGCAAGATTCCATAACTACAGTTGTAAACCCCATTTACGATTACATAAAAGGTGCGGGTTATGCTGGCGGACCTGTATTGTTACAAGTGGATGCAAAAGACCAACCTATTTTGGAAGAATACTTGAACCGTTCAGACGTTCGTGCATTACTTCCTGCTGATTTGCGTTTTACCAAATTTTTATGGGGAATTCCCGATGCACAAACCGATATAGTTGATTTATATGTGGTTAATGCAAACAGGTCTAACGAACCACCGCTAAGTGGAAGCGTAATTGTAGATGCATCCCAAACCTATGATCAACTTGGTGCGCCTGCTGTTTCCATGCAAATGAATGGAAAAGGGGCTCGTATTTGGGAAGATATGACAGGAAAAGCATTCCGTGAAGGTAGTAATATTGCCATTGTATTAGACGACGTGGTATATTCAGCACCGGGTGTTTCTAAAGGGGCTATTGCAGGTGGTCGTTCTGAAATTTCAGGTCAGTTTTCACTTAACGAAGCAATTGACTTGGCTAACGTTTTACGCGCAGGTAAACTTCCTGCTGCTGCCGAAATTATCCAATCTGAAATTGTTGGGCCATCACTAGGGCAAGAAGCGATTGAAAGTGGAATCAATTCCTTTGTGATTGCGCTTCTTTTGGTATTGGCATGGATGATTTTTTATTATGGCCGTGCTGGATTATACGCCGATATTGCACTAACACTAAACATTGTTTTGATTTTTGGTATTCTTGCTGGACTTGGTGCTGTTCTTACATTGCCTGGAATTGCAGGTATCGTACTTACCATCGGTATGTCGGTGGATGCTAACGTACTTATTTTTGAGCGTATTCGTGAAGAATTGGCAAAAGGTAAAGGTCAAAAACAAGCCGTCTCAGACGGATTTAAAAATGCCTTGTCTTCTATATTAGACGCGAATATCACCACGGGTCTAACAGCGTTTATCTTATTTATTTTTGGAACAGGTCCAATTAAAGGATTTGCCACCACACTTCTTATTGGTATCGCTACTTCGCTTTGTACCGCCATTTTTGTCACAAGACTCCTTGTTGACAGCCGAATTGGTAAGGGTTATTCGCTAGAGTTTGCTACCAAAGCCACTAAAAATCTTTTCCGCAATCTGTCTATCACTTTCTTGAAAAAACGTGCTATCGCATATGTTATTTCGGGAATACTTATCACGGTAGGTGTTTTCTCTCTTTTCACAAAGGGGTTAAATCAAGGTGTTGATTTTGTAGGTGGACGTTCTTATACGGTTCGTTTTGAGCAGGCAGTAAATCCTTCTGATGCGCAAGCCCAATTGGTGTCACTATTGGGAAGTGCCGAGGCCAAAACTTTTGGTGAGGACAATCAGCTTAAAATTACCACGAACTTTAAAGTTGATGTAGAAGGAACTGAAGTAGATAACGAAATTCAAGAAGCTTTATACAGCGGTCTTTCATCGTACTTACCACAAAATTTATCTTACGATGACTTCGTAAATGGTGCGGAAGATAAGCAAGTGGGGATTATGTCGTCTATAAAAGTAGGGCCGACTATCGCTGATGATATCAAGAAGAATTCTTTCTTGGCGGTATTTGGGTCTCTCATTGTGGTTTTCCTTTACATCTTATTGCGTTTCCGTAAGTGGCAATATTCACTTGGTGCGGTAGCTGCCGTTTTCCACGATGTACTCATTGTACTGGGTGTATTTTCAATTACATATACCTTTATGCCATTTAGCATGGAAATCAATCAAGCATTTATTGCTGCCGTTCTTACTGTAATTGGATATTCACTAAACGATACCGTGGTAGTGTTTGACCGTATTCGTGAATTTACACGCCTTCATACGTCTTGGGAAAGTAACAAAATTGTAAATAGTGCACTTAACAGCACCTTAAGCCGAACAATCAATACGTCACTTACTACCTTGGTGGTACTATTGGCTATATTTATTTTCGGTGGTGAAGCGATTCGTGGATTTATGTTCGCACTGATTGTAGGTGTGCTTGTAGGTACTTATTCATCGTTGTTTATTGCAACGCCCGTCATGTTTGATACATCTAAAAAGAACAAGGCAAACAGTTAAACGTTTGCCTTATTTTTATAAGATAATGCCATTACGACTAACCCCATAAGAATAAGCGGGATACTAAGCCATTGGCCTGTTGAGAGGTAACCTAAGTTTTCTCCAAAACCACCTTGACTTTCTTTCACAAATTCTGCTATAAAGCGCACACTAAAAAGCAAGCTAAAAAAAGCACCTATTAAGAAGCCTTTTTGGTTTCGCTTTTGGGTGTTTTTGTAAATTAAAAAGAGGATTATAAACACAATTAAGTACCCTAAAGATTCATATAGTTGAACGGGGTGTCTAGGTAGCGTTTCTCCGTTATTTTTAAATACAACGCCAAAACTACTCCCTGTATATTTTCCAACAATTTCAGAGTTGAAAAAGTTTCCAATACGAATAAAAACGCCACCAAACGCAACTGTAATGGCAACTCGGTCTAAAAGCCAAAGCATAGACCCATATTTGTATTTCTTGGTGTATAAGTAAAGTGCAGATAAAATACCTACCACAGCCCCGTGGCTTGCTAAACCTCTAAAACCAACAAATTTCCACCCTTCTTCTGTGATTTTTACAGGTAAAATAATTTCGAGTAGGTTGTTTTGAAAATAATCCCAATTATAGAAAAACACTTCGCCAAGACGTGCGCCAACAAGTGTTCCAACCACCATATACATCAATAGTGGATCTAAATACTCTAAAGAGATTCCTTCTTTTTTGTACATGAATTTCATCAAGTATAGTCCAGATGCAAAGGCAATAACAAACATCAAACTGTAGTAGTAAACATTAAAACTGCCAAGACTTATGGCTACTGGGTCGGGTGCCCACAAAAATTTGAGTGCTAACATGAGATTTTATTTGTGTTAAAGATACAGTAAAAATAACCTACTCGGGAACAGGGTCGTGACCTTGCCCGCCCCACGGATGGCATTTACTTATGCGCTTGATTGCTAACAAAGTACCTCTCCAAAGGCCGTGTTTTTGTAAGGCAACTAGGCTGTATTGAGAACAGGTAGGGTGGAACCTACATGACGATGGTAGCAGTGGGGATATAAGGATTTGGTAGAAACGAATAAGGATAATAAAAGGTAAAACAAGCACCTTTTTCATGACGAAAGTCCGTAAGTAGTGCCGTCTTTTCCATCATTTAGTTGAATGCCTTTTGCTAAAAGTTCATCACGAATTCTGTCGGCGGTAGCAAAATCTTTATTGGAACGCGCTTGCTCACGTAAATCGATAAGCACTGATAGGGCTTTGTCCAAATACGTGTCTTCGTTTTGATCAGAAACTAAAGTTAAACCTAATACGTCAAGCACAAAATGATGTACTGCTTTGTGGAGTTTTTCCAGATCGGATTTTGTAAGCGTGTCTTCGCCTTGCTTCACACGATGAATGAGTTTAACCGTTTCAAATAGTTGTGCGATTAGAATTGGACTGTTAAAATCGTCGTTCATTGCATCGTAATAGCTACTGATATACGAATTTACATCTACGCTACTTTTATTACTCATTGGTAAATCCGCAAGTAATTCAATGCCTTGAATTAAGCGTTTATACCCTTTTTCTGAGGCTTCTAATGCATCGTTGCTTAAATCCAAAATACTGCGGTAGTGTGCTTGTAACATAAAAAAGCGTGCTACATCCGGAGAAAATGCTTTGGATAATATGGGAGTTGACCCATTAAAAAGTTCGTTTGGCAGTATATTATTCCCTGTGGATTTAGCCATTTTTTTGCCGTTGAGCGTTAGCATATTGGCATGCATCCATGTATTGACAGGACTTTTTTGGTTTATTGCTTCGGCTTGTGCAATTTCACATTCGTGGTGTGGAAACTTTAAATCCATACCGCCTCCGTGAATGTCAAACTGCTCTCCCAAATACTTTGTGCTCATAGCAGTACATTCCAAGTGCCAACCTGGAAAACCATCTCCCCATGGAGAAGGCCAGCGCATAATGTGTTGTGGCTCAGCTTTTTTCCAAAGGGCAAAATCTTGTGGCGAACGTTTATCGCTTTGACCTGAAAGCGATCGTGTGTTATGAATCATATCCTCCAATTTCCTACCACTAAGAATGCCGTAGTTGTTGGAGGTGTTATATTTTTTAACATCAAAATAAACAGAGCCGTTGACTTCGTACGCCAATCCAGATGCAAGAATGCCTTTAACAATTTCAATTTGCTCGATGATATGCCCTGTTGCAGTAGGCTCGATGTTTGGAGGAAGTGTGTTAAATGCTGCCAAGGTTTGATGAAAATCCACAGTATAGCGTTGAACCACTTCCATAGGTTCAATACGTTCTAGTCTTGCTTTTTTGGATATTCGGTCTTCACCTTCATCTGCGTCGTGTTCTAAGTGACCTGCATCGGTTATGTTTCGTACATAACGTACAGAATAGCCCAAATGCTTTAAGTAACGATATACCAAATCGAATGAGATAAACGTACGGCAATTACCTAAGTGAACATTGCTATACACCGTTGGTCCACATACATACATACCCACATGTTTGTCTTCAATGGGTGTAAATAGCTCTTTTTTTCCGCTTAGCGAATTAAAAATGTGCAAAGGTGTTGTAATGTCACTCATATGCTAAAACGAAGTGTCAAGGTTGAGGTATCCCAAAAACTCTTTTCTGACTTCGGCTTTTTTGAAAGCTCCGCCAAACTCAGCCGTTACTGTGCTGCTGTCTATATCGCGAATACCTCGTGCATTTACACAAAGGTGCTTGGCATCAATTACGCATGCTACGTCTTTGGTGTTTAACACTTCTTGTAAGGCTTTAACGACCTGAATTGTTAGTCGCTCTTGCACTTGTGGGCGTTTGGCAAAATAGTCCACCAAGCGGTTCATTTTAGAAAGCCCCACAACGGTTCCGTTAGAAATGTAGGCTACATGTGCTTTGCCAACAATTGGAAGCAAATGATGCTCACAAGTAGAGTAGAGGGTGATATTTTTTTCCACCAACATTTCTCCGTACTTGTATTTGTTGTCAAAAGTAGATGCGCTGGGTTTATTGTCAGGATGCAGTCCAGCAAAAAGTTCGTTTACAAACATTTTGGCAACTCTTTTTGCTGTTCCTTTAAGGCTATCGTCTGTAAGATCCATACCCAAGGTTTCTAAAATGCGTGTAACATCTTTTTCAATGCGCACAATTTTTTCATTGTTTGACATTTCAAAAGCATCGTCTCGCAGCGGAGTCTCGATATTTCCACTCAGGTGATCATCATCATTGATGTCCTCCAAAGTTTCTTTTAGTAGTTTGTCAAATTTCATAGCACCTTTATATAAGTGGCAAAGATACTACATTCGTAAAAATTAGTTTTTATTAGAAGCGTACATTATATGTTAACGATACATTTCCCGTTTGTTGTTGTACGTTAAAAGAATCGGTTAGCCCAATAGCATAAAGTTGTTGTTTAAAATCTTGATTTACTTTTGTGTACGTAAGGTCTAGAGAGGCGTTTCCAAATCGAATTCCAGTACCTAGAGCAAAACCACTTCTGTCTGTCATTAATTGATTGTTCTTATAGGGAGTTTGTTCAAACCAATATCCTGCTCGAAAGCTGATATCTCCAAATCGTGTTTCACCACCAGCTCTTAAAAATGCAGCTTTTTCTAAATTATTGGTGATGTCGTTGTTCAAGTAATCAAAAGTGTTGCTGTTATCATCTACTTTTGTAGTAGTGTAATCTTTTAATCCGTAATCAACACTTAAAAGGCCATTAGTTCCAAAAACAAGTGCCATACTTCCCTGTAATATTGAAGGCGTTTTGAGGTTATATGGTGCTAAGACGTTAATAACGTTTGGATACATGGAGCGCCCAAAGGAACCTTCCAATTCACGATTATATCTTACATCTAACGCCTCGGAGTATTCTTCTTCAATCTCATAGTATGTTGGACTTGTATAATTCAACCCCAATCGCAATATATCAGAAGCCTTATAAAGTGCCCCTAATTGAAGGGAAACTCCAGTTCCAAAACTTTTTAAATCTTGGATGTAGTCAACTTGATCTAAAAAGGAATTGCCATTTTCGTATTTGTCAGAAGTAGATTTTCGTTGTGTGTAATCAATGGTATAGATGTTGATGTTCACTCCTAAAGATAATTTTTCCAAATATCTACCACTAAAATTTAATGTGTACTTACGTTGTCCACCACTAGTTTGTAAATCGTGAATTTGGTTGATGCCTGAGCTTTTGTCGTCAACATATCCATAATAAGGGGCTTCATTATCTGGAGTATAATAATTGATAACACCTGTTGCATATGCCATATAGGTGCGTTGCGCATCTGCGCCTATACTGGCTAAATCTGCATATTCCGTATTAGTATTCCTGTTAAAGTTATAAGTGCTGAAAGGAATATTTCTGTCTAAAGTTGCTCCTGCAATTTCGAGAAAGTAGTCTGCTAAACCACGTTGAGTATTTATTCCTTGTGCATATACATTTTTATTAAAATTATTTACCAGTTGGGTATTAAACCCAAAAGCAATTTTGTCCCAATCACTATTTTGGTTGGCAAATAAAAGTACAAATCCTGCCTGGCCAACATCAAAGGAGTTGGTTTCCTTAGATTTTATATCATTAAAATAAGTGTTATTCGTTTTATACGTTTGTAACCCTATGGTCATGCCAGCCTCATTGAATGAAAATACAGTAGAGGATGCAGGATTGTTGCTTATGGCTGATAAATCACCACCTAATGCACCAAATGCACCCGCTAGGGCTTTGTATCGAGCTGAACCATGAAGTTCCTCTGTAGTGTAGTGTACAATATCGTGTAGCTCTTGACCTTGCAAAAACATTCCAAATAAGGCACAAGAAAGCACCCATGTATTATTTATAAACTTTTTCATAATCTATCTTCTTCTGGTTGAATTAGTACTTCTTGAGGGGCTACTACTCCTTGTAGTATTTGTTGTTCGACTAGGTGATGCACTTCGGTAACTATTGCTTGACGACGAAGAGGAACTTCTATACGAGGAATTGTTGTTTGAGTAAACTCGACTTGAATTGTTCCGTGGCTGACTTGTTGTAGCATTATTCGTGCTTGAGTTGCTTCGTCGTGTAGTGGTTCTACTTGGTGTTCGGTTACGCGTAGATGTTGCTTGACGGCCCTGCGTTGTATTAGCACTTCTTTGTGCACTTGTGTTTGTCCTAGTTGTACCCCGCGCATTTGTTCGATTATTGGTATTTATTGAATTTGAATTTACGTTTCTTCCACTTCGATTCTGCGTACTTGTGCGCGTAATTGTTCTTGATCCATTCAACCTTGTATAGATTGGTGCATCTCGATAAACGTTCCTGTTGTAATACCTCCTATCCCAATAAGGATCTTGATACCCCCAGTTGTTCCAGTAGTTGCCGCGCCCCCAACCAAACCGGTATGGGTTATAATATGGATGGTGATTAAAACCATAGGTGAAATACCAAGGATGATAATTAAAACCCCAAAAAGAAGAACGTCCAAAGGTGTATGGTGCATCATACCAACCCCAACCCATGTTCCAACCAAATGGACGGTTGTAAACTACGTTGATGTTAATTCTATCTGTTTGATCACCCCATGAACCATGTGCTTGATAGTTTCCTGCACTGGTTTGTTCGGGTGTTGGATTTTGGTATTCCTCGGGAGATGTAAAATATGCATCATCTTGAATACCTTGCGCTGCCTTTTCAGCAAAGTAATTTTTGTAGTAAGTTCCACTTTGTTGAGGCGCTGAAGCTGTATTTACCGCTTGTTGGGGAACTTGTTGAAAGCCTGCATCGCCATAGATGCCGTCTTGATAATAGGAAACAGATTGATAGCCACTGCAACCAACAAAGAGAAGGGCTAAAAAAACAACTAAAATTATGGGTGTATTTTTAAAACGATGTTGGTGGTGAATAGTTCTCATGGCTGTAACGTTTAATTAACTTCAAATTTAAGTAGTTTTGCACTACAACTAACAAAAAACAAAAGTTGTGCCAAACTTATGGGGAAGCATTTAACATCGCGAGACGAGGATTACTCAAAATGGTATAATGAACTAGTGGTAAAAGCTGATTTAGCGGAGAACTCTGCTGTTCGTGGCTGTATGGTTATCAAACCTTATGGGTTTGCTATTTGGGAGCGCATGCAAGCCATTTTGGATAAAAAATTCAAAGAAACAGGTCATAGCAATGCTTATTTTCCGCTTTTTGTGCCTAAAAGTCTATTCGAGGCCGAAGAACAAAATGCCGAGGGTTTTGCAAAAGAATGCGCCGTAGTTACACATTATCGCTTAGAAAATGACCCCGACAAACCCGGAAAACTACGTGTAGATCCAAAAGCAAAACTGGAGGAAGAACTTATTGTGCGACCTACAAGTGAAGCGATTATTTGGAATACCTATAAAAATTGGATCCAGTCCTATCGTGATTTGCCTATTTTATTGAATCAATGGGCAAATGTAGTGCGCTGGGAAATGCGTACTCGTTTATTTTTGCGAACTGCTGAATTTTTATGGCAAGAAGGGCATACTGCCCATGCCACAAAAGCAGAGGCCCTGGAAGAGGCCAAACGCATGAATGGCATATATGCTGACTTTGTTGAGCAGTATATGGCCATTCCCGTTATACAGGGGGTTAAATCGGAAGCAGAACGTTTTGCTGGTGCTGTAGAAACCTACTGTATTGAGGCACTTATGCAAGACGGAAAAGCCTTACAAGCGGGAACTTCACACTTTTTAGGACAAAACTTTGCCAAAGCTTTTGATGTGAAATTTGCCACAAAAGAAGGCGGATTGGAGCATGTGTGGGCAACTTCTTGGGGTGTTTCTACGCGTCTTATGGGGGCGCTTATCATGACACATAGTGACGACAATGGTTTGGTGTTACCGCCTGAATTAGCACCACATCAAGTGGTGATAGTTCCTATTTATAGAGGCGATGAGCAACGCACTGCTATTGAGACTTCCGTTACTCCTATAGTTGAAGCATTACGCAAGGCAGATATCCGTGTGCATTTTGACAACCGCGATACACACAAACCAGGATTTAAGTTTAATGAATACGAGCTAAAAGGGGTGCCGTTGCGCATTGGTATCGGGCCACGAGATTTGGAAAATGGGACAGTTGAACTGGCACGCCGTGATACGCTATCTAAAAAGAGTGTTGCACAAGACGATTTGGTTACTGAAATCCAATCAACCCTAAAAGAAATCCAAGTAGCGTTATTTGACCGTGCTAAAGATTTTAGAGCGAATCATACCACAGAAGTGGACACATTTGACGTCTTTAAAGAAGTTTTGGAAACCAAAGGAGGCTTTATTTCTGCATTTTGGGACGGAACTGAAGCTACCGAGTCAGCAATCAAGGAAGCAACAAAAGCAACCATTCGTTGTATTCCTCTCGATAGAAAAGCCGAAACCGGGACATGTGTTTATTCTGGAAAACCTGCCAAACAGCGTGTTTTATTTGCAAAAGCATACTAATTAAAATATATGTTGCAAGTTTGTTAGGTATCGTATAAATTTGCACCTCGTTAAATCCGAAAGGCCCGTTCGTCTATCGGCTAGGACGCCAGGTTTTCATCCTGGTAAGAGGGGTTCGATTCCCCTACGGGCTACAAAAATTAAAATATGGCAAATCATAAATCCGCCTTAAAAAGAATTCGTTCAAACGAAACTAAGCGTCAACGTAACCGTTTTCAGCACAAAACAACCCGTAATGCTATACGCGATTTTAAAGCATTAGATAAGAAAAAGGATGCTGAAACAAAGCTTCCGCTTGTGGTATCGATGATTGATAAGTTGGCTAAAAACAATATCATTCACAATAATAAAGCTGCAAATTTAAAGTCTAAACTTACCAAACACGTAAGTACACTTTAATTAGTTCCATATACTTTATAATAAAAAAGGCGTCCATTTGGACGCCTTTTTTATTATATATGACCTAAAGATTAGGCATTCATTGAAATCAAAAATTCTTCGTTGTTGAGTGATTTTTTGATGCGATCGCTAATAAATTCCATGGCTTCTACTGGGTTCATATCAGCAAGGTATTTACGCATAATCCACATCCGTTGAATGGTTTTTTCATCTAATAAAATATCATCACGACGTGTACTTGAAGACACCAAATCAATGGCAGGGAAAATTCGGCGGTTAGAAATACGACGATCAAGCTGTAATTCCATATTACCTGTTCCTTTGAACTCTTCAAAAATAACTTCGTCCATTTTAGAACCGGTTTCTGTTAGTGCCGTAGCAATAATAGAAAGAGATCCTCCATTTTCTATATTTCGTGCCGCACCAAAAAAGCGTTTAGGTTTATGCAGTGCATTCGCATCTACACCACCACTTAAAATTTTACCAGACGCTGGTTGAACAGTATTATAAGCACGTGCTAATCGAGTAATAGAATCCAATAGAATAACCACATCATGACCACATTCTACAAGGCGTTTGGCTTTCTCTAATACAATATTGGCTACTCTTACGTGGCGATCTGCTGGTTCGTCAAAAGTAGAAGCAACCACTTCGCCCTTAACGTTACGCTGCATATCGGTAACTTCCTCAGGACGTTCGTCAATGAGTAAAATAATTTGATACACTTCTGGATGATTTGCAGCAATGGCATTAGCAACGTCTTTAAGCAACATTGTTTTTCCCGTCTTAGGCTGAGATACAATCATACCACGTTGCCCTTTTCCAATGGGACAAAACAAATCCATTACACGTGTACTGATGGTACTTTGCTTATCTCCGATATTGAACTTTTCCTGTGGGAAGAGCGGGGTTAGGTGTTCGAATGAAACACGGTCACGCACCACGTCTGGGGAAAGTCCATTAATTAGGGAAACCTTAATAAGTGGAAAATACTTTTCACCCTCTTTTGGCGGACGAATATGTCCAAGTACTGTGTCACCTGTTTTAAGTCCAAATAAACGTACTTGCGAATTAGACACGTAAATATCATCTGGAGAAGATAAATAGTTATAGTCTGATGAGCGCAGGAAACCATAACCCTCTGGCATCATTTCCAATACGCCCTCGCTTTCTATAATACCATCAAATTCGAAATCCGGCTGACGGTATCTGTTGCGATTGTCTTTGTTGTGATTGTCTTTGTGGTGATTGTCTTTGTTGTTTCCGTTACCGTTTTGATTGCGGTTATTGTCTCTGTTGTTGTTCTTATTTCTGTTATTCCCTCCATTATTATTTCCGCCATTATTCCCATTATTGCGATTTTTATTTTGGGCGGGTTTTTCATGTTGTGGATTGTCCTCGCTTTTTGGCTTTTCGGCTTTTTTTCGAGTTGATCTTTCAGGCTTATCAGCCTTATCGTTACGCTCTGAGGTTTGTTTTGGCGCTTCTTTTGGTGTTTCTCCTGGTTCGGGCAGGGTAGATTGATGATCTATAATGCGGTAAGTGAGCTCAATTTTTTTAAGCCCTGTGGTTTTTTTAAGTCCTAATTCTTTTGCAATTTCTTGTAATTCAGCAAGCTTTTTTGCTTTTAGTTCTGATAATTCAAACATGTGAGTGGGTAAAATATAAGTTGTAATATAGTCGGCTGAAGTATTTGCCGTTAAAGCAAACATACAACTTTTTTTATTTTTGACGTATATATAGTTTCTTTTATGGTATCCATATCCATTATTATTCCTTTTTTTAACGAAGAAGCACACTTAATGAAATCTGTAAACTCTTTGTTGTCACAGACTTATGCTCCTAATCAGCTTATTTTAGTGGATGATGGTTCAACAGACAATTCTGCAGAAATTGCTTCAAGTCTGCAAGATAAGTTCAGTTTTATTTCTTTTATTTCCTCTAAATCGACTTCTGCCCACCAACCAGGACAAAAAGTTATACATGCTTTCAATCGAGGTTTGTCAGCGCTTTCTAGCCCTTGGGATATCATTTGTAAGTTTGATGCAGATATCATTTTTCCTCCTCATTATTTGGAAACCGTGGCAAATTCATTTTTGCAAAATGATACTTTAGGGATGTTTTCGGGAGTGCTAACCGTTCAAAAAAACGGATCTTGGGAATTGGAAAATATTGCTACAGCCCATGTTCGTGGTCCAGTGAAAGCATACAGTAATGCTTGTTTCAAAGCAATCGGTGGATTGCGTCCAGCCTTGGGTTGGGATACCATCGACGTAATGTTGGCGCGCTATCACGGTTTTGACGTTGAGGTTGATAATACATTAATAGTTAAGCATTTGCGCCCAACAGGATTTCAATACAGTAAAAGTGCTGCTAAAGCTAAAGGTGAAGTTTTTTACGTTTTAGGTTATGGATTTTTTTTAGGGATTATTGCATCAATCAAGTGGTCAATTAAACAACGCGGAAGTTTGACTGGTGTATTGCTCGGCTTTTTTGGTGCTGTTTTTAAAAATAAACCAAAACTTGTAAGCAAGGAAGAAATAAAATTTATTCGAAAATATCGTTGGTCACAAATCCGTAGCCGTTTTATCGGCTAATTCAATAACCACCAAATTTTGTGCTTTTCCATTGGCAAGTTCAAATTTGATTAAAGTTTGTTTTTTGTGAAAACCATGTTTGCCAGCGGCCCCCGGATTGATATACAGTAATTCCCTACTTTTATCAAAAGCAACTTTTAAAATATGCGAATGCCCGCAAATAAAAAGCTGTGGCTTAAGCTTGGATAATTTTTCAGAAATTCCTTTGGCGTATTTGTTTGGCTTTCCTCCGATATGCGTCATGAATACTCTTACCCCTTCAAGTTCAAAAAATAAATCTTCCTTAAAATCTTGTCGGATTGTCGCATTATCAATGTTCCCATATACTGCTCTTAGGGGTTTTAGATTTCTTAGCGCGTCGGTTATATTTAAATTTCCAATATCGCCAGCGTGCCAAATTTCATCAGCGTCTTTTGCATATTCTAAAATTCTGGAGTCTAAAAAACTATGCGTATCTGAAAGCAACAATATCTTTTTCATCATCTTTGTGCAAAATTACACGTTTGCGTTACTTTTTAGAACTTTCTTATAAAGGAACTTCATTCCATGGATGGCAACGTCAGCCCAATGCGGTGTCTGTGCAACAGCTTTTGGAAGAAGCCCTTGGCATATTATTAGGAAAAGAAATTCAAATTATTGGGGCAGGAAGAACAGATACAGGTGTTCATGCCAAACAAATGTTTGCCCATTTTGACACTGATATTACCCCTGAACAATCCAACGAACTTGTTTTTAGATTAAATCGATTTTTACCTGCTTCCATTGCAATCCAAGCCATTCATGCTGTTTCCGTAAATGCACACGCGCGCTTTGATGCTGTTTCTCGTAGTTATGCCTATTATATTACAACTCAAAAAAATCCATTTAACAACCAACAGGCTTATTTTTTCAACACTCCACTAGATATAGCCAGCATGAATATAGCTGCATCAATGTTGTTAGAACACACTAATTTTAAGTGTTTTTCGCGTTCAAAAACAGATGTGAAAACCTATGACTGCAGTGTTACCAAAGCTTTTTGGGAACATCGGCAATCGGAACTTATTTTTCATATATCCGCAAACCGATTTTTGAGGAATATGGTTCGTGCCATTGTGGGTACCCTATTAGACGTTGGCACTGGAAAACGATCCCTTTCCGATTTTCAATCTGTACTTGACAGTCAAGACCGTAAACAGGCGGGAAGTTCTGCTCCAGCGCATGGTTTATTTTTAACTGAAATTCGATACCCAAACACTATCTTTGATAGCTAATGGAAAAGAAGACCGCAAATAGTATTTTAGATGTAGGCTTATTCAAACGCCTAATGGTGTTTGTGAAACCCTATCGAAAAACATATGTTTTTGTACTGTTGGCTGCAGTGCTTTTATCAGGGTTCTCAACACTCAGTCCATATTTGTTAAAAATCACAATAGACGATTATATTACTGTAAAAGATTATGAGGGCATGTTAGTGCTTATTGCCCTTATGGGTGCTGCTCTGGTTTTAGAAGTCATATTCCAGTTTATGTTTATTTATTACGCCAACTGGTTGGGGCAGCATGTTATTTATGATTTACGCAACACTTTATATAAACACATGTTGCAATTCAAAATGACTTATTACGACAATTCTGCCGTGGGGCGTCTGGTTACACGTGTTGTGAGCGATATTGAAACCATCTCTGGAATTTTTAGTCAGGGTTTGTTTGTGATCATTTCTGACTTGCTTAAAATGCTTGTTGTTATTGTTGTGATGTGGTCTGTTAGCTGGAAATTATCATTAATTGTTTTTGCTGTTTTGCCACTTATTTTAGTAGCAACGCGGAAATTTCAAAAAGCCATGAAAATTGCTTTTGATGAAGTACGAACTCAAGTAGCAAACCTAAACAGTTTTGTCCAGGAACGTATTTCGGGAATGAGTATTGTACAGCTTTTTGCAAGAGAAGAAACCGAGTCAAAAGCCTTTAGGGCTATTAATGATAAGCATCGCAAGGCATGGATAAAAACGGTTTGGTATAACTCCATCTTCTTTCCTATTGCAGAACTTTCTACGTCTATTACCATAGGCTTATTGGTTTGGTTTGGGGGGCTTAACGTTATTGCGGGATCCTCTGGAATTACGTTGGGAATTATCTTTCTGTTTATTCAATTGTCCCAAATGCTTTTTCGTCCACTTCGGCAAATTGCCGATAAGTTTAACACCCTGCAAATGGGTATGGTAGCGGTAAGACGTGTTGTAGCTATTTTGGATGAAAACGAACAAATTTCTAATCAAGGAATGACAACCGGTAAAGAAATTAAAGGAGCCATCCGCTTTGAAAACCTGCATTTTTCCTATAAAAAAGATGAGCCAGTACTTCATGGAATTTCCTTTGCCATGGAGCCCGGTGAAACCGTGGCTGTAGTGGGCGCAACAGGAGCCGGGAAATCAACACTAATCAATATTTTAAGTAGATTTTATGAAATTGATAGTGGAAAAGTGTTACTCGATGGTGTGTCCATTGAAGATTATGAGCGTTCTTGGCTTCGTAAGCAAATAGGTGTAGTGCTACAAGATGTTTTTCTTTTTGCCGACTCTATTTACAATAACATCACACTTTGGGATACTTCTATTACTAAAGAAGAGGTGATAAAAGCTGCCAAAATAATTGGAGTGCATCGTTTTATTTCTAGTTTACCTGATGGATACCATTTTAATGTAAAAGAACGTGGAGGCATGCTTTCTTCGGGACAGCGCCAGCTAATCGCTTTTTTACGTGCCTTTGTCATGCAACCTAAAGTTTTAATTCTTGACGAGGCTACGTCTTCCATTGATACACATGCCGAAAAACTGATTCAAAAAGCAACTAATGAGATCACCAAAGGGAAAACCTCACTTGTTATTGCACACCGATTGGCTACCGTGCAACGTGCCGATAAAATTATCGTATTAGATAAAGGGAATATTGTTGAAATGGGAACCCACAAAGAACTATTAGACATTGAAGGTGGGTATTATAAAAACCTTTATGAGGTGCAGTTTTTGTCTCCAGAGCAAGCTGTTTAGTCCATGTCTTTAAAAAGCATTTCGCCTAACTCTTTGTAAGAACTGAATGAGATGCGTTCTCCGTTTTTAAAATAACCAATAGCACCTGTTTCTTCCGAAACCACAAGTACTAATGCGTCTGTTTTTTCTGTAATACCAACGGCAGCGCGATGTCTTAGTCCATATCTTTTTGGGATAGACTTATTTTCAGAAACAGGAAGTACCACTCTAGTTGCCGTAATGGTGTTGTTCTCAATAATTGCAGCACCGTCGTGCAAAGGGGCGTTTTTGTGAAAAATACTTTCAATAACAGGTATCGAAACCTCCATATTCACCATCACTCCCGAGGGCTTTAGAAACGCTAAGCTGCTATTTCGCTCCAAAACCAATAATGCCCCAGTTTTTTGTTTTTTCAGTGATGCACAACTTTGAATGAGTGCCTCTATATTTAATTCAGGCTCAATAACGTTTTGATTTGCAGTAAATATTTTTAGATAACGATTCAATGCTTTCCTGTTGGCTAGGTTTGAAGAACCAAGCATTAAAAGGAGTTTTCGGATTTCTTGTTGAAATACAACAATTAATGCAAACACCCCCACGCTCATAAATCCGCCTAAAATATTACTGAGTAATTCCATGTTCAGTGCATCGGTGATTTTCCAAATGAGGTAAAGAATTACAATTCCAACAAAAATATTAATAGCTGCTGTACCACGTACCAGTCTATAGGCATAATAGAGCAGGAGTGCTACCAAAATGATATCCAATACGTCTAGCAGATTAAAATCTAAAAAATCAAACATCTTATAAAATTACGGATTTATTGGATAAGACGCATCAACTGCCTCGATAAGCTGTACGGCTTCTTGCGCTTCCTTGACATCATGAACACGCAATATATGCGCCCCTTTTTGCAACGCTACTGTATTGAGGACCGTTGTGCCATTAAGTGCATGTGCTGCATCTGTTCCTAATGTTTTGTGAATCATAGATTTGCGTGAAACACCAACCAATAGTGGAACGCCATCAATATGTAAGCTATGTAAATGCTTGAGTATTGTAAAATTGTGAGTTGTTGTCTTTCCAAAGCCAAATCCTGGGTCTAAAATAATATCATGAATTCCTGCTTCTCGTGCTGCTGAAATTTTTTCAGAAAAAAAGTAACGCACCGCAACCAGTACGTCATCATAAGTTGGGTTGTTTTGCATGGTTTGTGGCGTGCCCTGCATATGCATTGCAATATATGGCACACGTAGTTTTCCTACTGTTTTTAGCATCTTGTCGTCAAGGTTTCCAGCCGAAATATCGTTGACAAGTTGCGCTCCAGCGGATACTGCTTGCTGTGCTACATCGCTGCGATAGGTATCTATTGAAATAAAACTTTCAGGAAATGTTTGGCTTATTTTTTCAATGACGGGAATTACCCGTTTAAGCTCCTCATCTACAGAAATTTCATCTGCCCCAGGTTTTGAGCTTGCGCCTCCAACATCAATAAATGTGGCTCCCTCCGAAATCATTTTTTCGGTTTGAGCAAGTGCAGCATCAATACTATTGTACTGACCCCCATCAAAAAAAGAATTGGGAGTTACATTTAAAATCCCCATAATTTTAGGGGTAGTTAGGTCAATTATCTTGCCATTGCAGTTGATGTTCATAAAAAGCACTTAAAATTGTTGGTAATAAACCAAATCATGTTCATTTTTGAGCGAAATTTACAACAAATCATATCAGGTGGCACAAACCGAAGCACAATATCTGTCTGAAGCAACAAAATGCAAGGCGCTTTTTGAAAAAAAAATGATAGACTATGGCTGTGCCTGGCGTATTTTACGCACCCCCTCCCTCACGGATCAGATTTTCATTAAGGCACAACGGATTAGAACACTTCAAGAAGTAGCCACCAAAAAAGTGGACGAAGGAGAAGAAGCTGAATTTATTGGAATAGTGAATTACGCTATCATGGCATTAATTCAACTTGAATTGGGCGTTGCCGATCAACCTGATTTGTCTAATGAGGAAGTGATGCAACACTACAACAAACACGCCACCATTACCAAAAAACTCATGGAACGCAAAAATCACGATTACGGCGAAGCATGGCGTGATATGCGGGTGAGCTCACTCACGGACTTGATTTTACAAAAATTACTCCGTGTAAAACAAATTGAAAATAATGAAGGCAAGACTCTTGTTAGTGAGGGATTATCGGCGAATTATCAAGATATGATAAACTACGCCCTCTTTGCCTTGATACATCTTAACAACCAACCAAAATAATACACATGAGAAAGCAAATTGTAGCAGGAAACTGGAAAATGAATTTGGATGCTAAGCAAAGCACCGAACTAATTGAAGCATTAAAAGGGAAGTCTCTTGCTAACGACGTAAGCGTGGCCATTGCGACACCCTCGGTACACCTTGAAAGTGCTGTAAAACAAACGGAAAATACGGCTATTGCTGTTGCAGCGCAAAATATGCACCAAGCTACTTCAGGAGCGTTTACCGGGGAGATTTCTGCCACCATGCTCAAGTCTATAGGGGTAACTACAACTTTGCTGGGACATTCTGAGCGCAGAGCCTATTTCCATGAAACAGATGAATTGTTGGCTGAAAAAGTAAACACCGCTTTGGAAAATGAATTGGATATTATTTTTTGCTTTGGTGAGGAGCTGGATGAGCGCAAGTCAGATCGTCATTTTGATGTGGTTTCAAGCCAACTTCGTAAAGCTCTTTTTCACTTAGATGCATCGCAATGGAAAAATATTGTGTTGGCCTATGAGCCTGTTTGGGCCATTGGAACTGGTGAAACGGCATCTCCAGCACAAGCCCAAGAAATGCACGCACATATCAGAGCTGTTCTTGCAGCGCAATACGACGACGCTTTGGCACAGAGTGTTTCTGTACTTTATGGAGGAAGTGTAAAGCCTGCAAATGCCCAAGAAATTTTTGCGCAACCTGATGTTGATGGTGGGCTTATTGGTGGTGCTTCTCTAAAAGCCGATGACTTTGCCGCTATCGTTAATGCATTTTAAGGTTGAGAACCTATTGTGCGTATCACTACACCGTATTTCCAATTGAAAAAATGGAGATTGCCTCTGCTTGGTTATCTTCTTTTCCATTTGAAAGCTTTGTGCAACATGACAATGGCATAACAGCCTATATTCCAAAAGAGCAAATCACTGATAAGCTGTTGGAAGAATCCCTAGTCATTCCTTTTAGTGGCGTTTCTCTTTCTTGTGAAGTTAAGACGATTGAGGGTCAAAACTGGAATGCTGTTTGGGAAGCACAGTTTCATCCCATAACAGTTGGAGATTGGACCGTTCGCGCCTCATTTCATGCAGCTGCAATAACCCCCCATGAAATCATTATTGATCCACAAATGTCATTTGGTACGGGGCATCATGCTACTACACAATTGATGCTGGAACAGTTGATTAAATTAGACTGTCAAAATACATCGGTTTTTGACGTGGGCACTGGAACAGGTGTCTTGGCTATTGCTGCTAAAAAGATGGGTGCTTCTAGAGTTGGTGGTGTTGATATTGAAGATTGGTGCGTAGAAAATGCCAAAGAAAATGCTTCAAAAAATGGGATATTAGACATTTTATTTAGCACGGATACTATTGATTCGGTTATCACAAATTTTGATGTGTTACTGGCCAATATCAATCGTAATGTACTTCTTGAGCACTTACCTAAATACGCAAAACTTCTAAATAAAAATGGTGTTTTATTACTATCAGGATTTCATGAGAGTGACGTTGAGATACTTACCAGTTTAGCTAAAAATAATGGCTTACATTATGATGGAAAGTCTGAAAAAAATGGCTGGATTTGTCTAAAATTTATACTTTAGTGATGATGATACGTTTTAATCAAACTGAAGAACAAGGGCAGCCACAGCACGATTTGGCATTGGAGTCATCTCGTATGCACGAAATTATCTTGTATAATGATGAGGTCAATACATTTGACCATGTCATCAAGACATTGATTGAGGTTTGCGAACATACTCCTGAGCAAGCCGAGCAATGCTCGCTTATTGTACACTACAAAGGAAAATGTTCTGTAAAAAGTGGTTCTTATGATGAGCTGGAGCCCAAATGTATTCGCTTGCTCGCTGCTGGACTCAGTGCCGAAATTGTCTGATTTATATTTATTCGATTTCCTTAACTTCGCAAAAAAATTGTTTTATGCGCATTATTAGTGTTTTGCTGCTTTTTGCATCCATCTCTTATGCACAACCCGCAGATATGAAAAATTCCATCCATTCTTTCTCCGTTGAAGATATCAACGGCAATTCTTTTTCACTTGCTTCTTTAAAAGGAAAAAAAGTGATGATTGTCAATACAGCATCTAAATGTGGGTTAACCCCACAATACAAAAAACTAGAAGCTTTATACCAACAACATAAAGACAATAATTTTGTTATCATCGGCTTTCCTGCCAATAATTTCATGTGGCAAGAACCCGGCACAAATGAAGAGATAAAAGTATTTTGCGAAAAAAATTACGGAGTATCTTTTCCCATGATGTCAAAAATTAGCGTTAAGGGTAAAAATCAACATCCTTTATATGCTTTTTTAACGCAAAAAGATAAAAATGGTGTTAAGGACAGTTCGGTGAGTTGGAATTTTCAAAAATATCTGATTGACGAAAATGGTGTTTTGATAGACGTTATTTCTCCACGTACGCAGCCCGATGACTTACGTGTTTTAAATTGGATAAAAAGTTAGTCATGAAAGTTGATATTTTAGCTATTGGTGCACACCCTGACGATGTTGAACTCTCGTGTGCGGGAACATTGGCTAAAGAAATTAATGCAGGTAAAACGGTTGCTATTCTTGATCTCACCAAAGGGGAATTAGGTACCCGAGGTAATGCAGCAATTCGAGAAAAAGAGGCTGCAAATGCAGCTGATATTTTGGGTGTAGATGCGCGTTTCAACTTGGGCTTTGCAGATGGGTTTTTTCAAAATGATCGTGCGCATCAAGAAAAATTAATTACTTATATCCGTCATTTGCAGCCCGAAATGGTGTTGTGTAATGCTGTTGAAGACAGGCACCCCGACCACGGAAGGGCAGCTGCTCTGGTTGCAGAGAGTTGTTTTTTAAGTGGATTGAATAAAATTGAAAGTTCTTTTGAAGGACACAAGCAGCAACATTGGCGTCCAAAACAGCTCTATCATTATATTCAATGGAATAATGATACTCCCGATTTTGTGGTAGATGTCAGTGCTCAAATGGAATTGAAGCTTGAAGTTGTAAAAGCCTACAGTTCACAGTTTTATATCACTAACAGTACCGAGCCAGAAACGCCTATAAGCACAGAAAATTTTTTAAATAGTATTCGGTATCGCGCTGCTGATTTGGGTCGCCTTATTGGTGTTGATTATGCAGAGGGCTTTACGGCAAGTCGTTTGATTGGAGTAGATTCCATTAGCGATTTAGTGTAATTCCTTTTTTGAATTTGTAAAAACGTAGTACATTTGCATCCTACAAAATGGTGGTTGTAGCTCAGTTGGTTAGAGCGCTAGATTGTGGTTCTAGAGGTCGCCGGTTCGAGACCGGTCTTCCACCCATCAAAACCCTTCGAGAAATCGAGGGGTTTTTAATTAAAACCCTATATTTATACAAATTATAACCTCTATTAAATGAAAAAAATCAAGCATTTATTATTTCTACTTTTTAGTTTGACGTTAATCATGTCATGTTCAAAAGATGATTCTATCAACGTTAATAATGATACAGGTAGTGAACCCAACAATGGAGGTAAAGCTGTTGGTTGGAATGGAAATAGTTTTTCATTTAATGAAATTGATGTAAAAAGTCAATGGACTTTTGACTCTAATCGTTCTTCTAGTAATTTACAGGCTACAAGAACACGACTCGGGAACAATATTAATTTTATTTCCTCTTTAGATTATGAAGATTCATTGGACGTGGGTATTTTGTCCATCAACTCACCTAAAACAGGAGAATTAACGTCAAGCGAGGTTGTTTCAGTGAAAATTGGTAATTACGGTTATTTACCAATTTTAGATTCATTAAAAGTTTCTTTTCAGTTTAGTTACGATGATGGTAGCTTTAGTGATCCAATAATTGAGACTGTTAAAATCAGTGATACACTCTCACCTGTTGAAATGATGGATTATTCCTTTACTACGCCAATTGATATGTCAAATAGAGGTAATTATAAGATACTAGCTAGTACACAATTAGAAGGCGATATGGATTTGGATAACGATTTAAATAGTCATGTAGTTAAATCACTCGAATATACAAATGTGTGTAATATACACGCCTTAATTTTTAATGAAGACAATTCTTTCAAATTGTACACATTAGACGAAAATGGTGTTTGTAATTATGTTATTTTGGGCGAATATAAGTTAGAAGAGAGTAACAGTCTTTTAAAGCTTTACAGTCCTGATTCAGATCAAGAATCAAACCTCATTGGAAATATTTATGATGTAGCAACAGATGAAAATGGCACATTTTCTGGCACAATTGATATTGAAGGGGTTTGTGTTCAATTAGAAGATGGTTTTCAAGAAAGAAATTACTCAGAAGGATTAACATATATCCCAGACGAAAATTTAGAAAAGTTTTTGGTTGAAATTGGTAAAGACGATGTAGTGGATGGCTATATAACAAATTCTCAAGCAGCTAGTATTACACAAGTAACCATTGAAGCTAAGGACAACTGGGAAGTTGGAAGTACCATTGATTTTTGGGATTTTGAAGAAAGATTCTCAAATCGTATCTCAAACTTAGCAGGAATTGAAGCCTTTCCTAACCTTGAGCGCGTTAATTTAATGGGGCAAAATTTGGATAGTATTAATATCTCTAAAAACACAAATTTAAAATTCTTTAGTGCTAATTTCAATACATTTAAAAAATTAGACACCAGCAATAACCCCTCACTTGAATCGTTGTCAATTGATAGTAACGAAGTAAATCCAATTTTGGATTTTTCTAATAACCCAAACATTAAAATGCTTTCAACTCCTATGTGTTCTATTGAGGGTTTCATTGGCGAAGATGGGTATTATGACATTTCTAATATGGCAGATTTGGAATTTTTGGATTTATATGATAATAGACTAACATCCGTAGATATTAGTAAGAATTCAAAATTAAAAGAAATTAGAATAAATATTGGTAATAGTATCTCTACAATTGATTTCTCAAACAATCCAATGTTAGAGATTATATTGGCAAATAGTAGTGGTTTACAAGGCAATGTGGATATTTCAAACTTAACTGAACTTAAAATATTTAATGTTGCTTACAATGACATTACATCAATTGACTTTTCAAATAATACTAAACTTAAATATTTGGAAATTGATGGGAATCAAATTTCAGGTGAAATAGACGTATCAAATTGTACTAATCTTCTAGAGTTTTACGCGAATATTGGTAATAATATTAGTTGTATAAAGGTTAATCAGGCACAATTAGATGCATATAATGGCAATAATGTTCCTGACGGATTTAAATGGCAGTTGTCAGTTGAACCCACTCTTAATTGTGACTAAATTCATTTCATTTAGCTAAAATATTAGCTACTCAATCAGCAAAAAAACCCTCGAGAAATCGAGGGGTTTTTATTTTCTAAAAAACATTAATTATTGATTAATATTTAAATAAATATTTATTTAACACAATTATTGATAAAAAAAACAGCTTTAATGTTGTTTTTTGTTAATAGCAGCACTTATATTTGCAGTAACTAAATTCTTAAAATCATGAAATATTTATTATTAATCTGCTTATTTATTGGTACACTAACAAACGCTCAGTTTGGCTTAGAAGCTGGCTACGCTTTTGGAGATTTAAAAGCTAAAGGGACGAATGTTAACCAAAAGTTTTCCGCAAATACTTTTAGTATTGGCGTGGTGTATGATTTAGAGCTATCAGAAACTTTAGATTTACAACCAGGTGTTTCTTTTGGAGTAGGTGAAAAAATCAATGGGAAATCTAATAATGCCATTGGCATTGGCGCTGGATTACACTACTATTTTAACAACCGTGAAGCGGGCTTTTATGCAGGTCCTGTCTTAGGCTATAAATATTCGCTTTCCGATTTAGATTCCTTAAAAAAAGGAGCCCTAGATTCTGGACTTGTTTTAGGATATGATATTACGGAAGCGTTTACTATTCAAGGTGGTTACAGCATAGGTCTTTCAGACAGATCTGAGATTAAAAGTATTAAGACCTCTTCTGATTTCTTTGGTATTTCCTTGCAATATTTTTTCAGATAAAACACGGACATGCATATAAAAAAAGCCTCCTTTACGGAGGCTTTTTTAGTTAATACTGTCTTCTCTCTCTTCAATTATTCCTTCAATCTTAACCTATCGTCGCGGTTTACGATTTCCCACGCGGTGAGGAAAATAAGTCGGGTGCGCTTTTCTAACAATTCGTATTCAATTTTCTCAACGGTGTCTGTTGGCGCGTGATAGTCCGCGTGTGTACCGTTAAAATAAAAGATAACCGGCACATCATTTTTGGCAAAATTATAGTGGTCAGAGCGGTAGTAGTAATTGTTTTGTCTGTATCGTCCACGTTCAAAAACTTCTGTTGTTGGGTCGTTGTATCGGTAATCTAAATCTAAGTTGACATACTTTTGATTCATTGCCTCTGATACATCGTGTAAATCTTGTGAAAGTATATCTGAGCCAATCAAATACATATAATTCGGATTGTCCTCATGGAGTTTGTCAATACGTCCAATCATGTCAATATTAAGATTAGCTACCGTGTTTTCTAAAGGATAAACAGGGTTATCTGTATAGTATTTTGAGCCTAAAAGTCCTTTTTCTTCTCCAGTAACGTGTAAAAACAAGATAGAACGCTTAGGTCTGTGCCCTTGTTTAATGGCTTCTTGAAATGCCTCAGCAATTTCTAATATAGCCACACTGCCAGAGCCATCATCGTCTGCACCGTTATTTATTTGCCCATCGTTTTGAACACCAATATGATCTAAATGTGCTGTGATCACCAACACTTCTTCGGGTTTTTCGCCTCCTTCAATAAATGCCAATACGTTATTGCAATCAATAGTTCGGTTTTCTCGGGAAACCTTAAGGCTCATAGGCATAAAGTAATCTCCGTTAGGCATACCACCTTTGATGCCAAGTGATTTGTATTCGTTTTTAAGGTAATTAATGGCAATAGTTTCCCCCTCAGTTCCAGTTTCCCTTCCCAAAAAGGCATCTGAAGCATAGGTGTATAAATGCTCTTTTAGTTCAGCAGACGTAATCGTGTTAGCAAGCGAGGTGGGTGTGAACTCAAGACTTTTTTGAGTTGATCCACACGATAGCAAGAAAATGCCAATAAGCAAGACAAGTTTTTTCATTAAAATTGAATTTAGTGTGCTAATATAAATAAAATGCGAAAAGGAGTTAAAGTTGCGCTGAGATGAAGTCCCACAAACGGATTCTATGCTCAAGTGCTTGTTGAGCAAAATCAGTGGCTTCTTCCCAGTTTTTGCTACTTCCACTACACAATTCTTCCATCATTTGTAATGCCATTGGTCCGTGTTCGTCTCCGTCCAATTCAATATGGCGCTCCAAATAGTACAATAGCGTATCAACACTGCCTTTTTGTTGGCTCGCAAGTCCTCGAACAATAGCGATAAACAAATCTGGAATCAAATCTTCTCTTCCATATGTAAAGACACCACCAACTATATGTGCAGGTGCGTTTGTAGCAGTAGAAAGGGAAAAGCGGACAAAAGTTTTGATTTCATCAGGTATTTGCGCTTTGTTAACAGCATCTTCCCATGGTGTTCCATTTTGAATAGCACTTACCAAACTCACAATGGGAGTAGTATCAGCACCAATTTCCTCCATGGCTTGGAGGTAAAGTTCATAATGGCTCGCAGGATTTCCTGACGTGTCAACATCACTTTCTTCGCCCCAAACAATTTCATTAATTAACCGTCGTGAACTTGGACTTCCCACGGGAACCCACGGAAGTTGGGTGCACGTAAGTTTTTGTTGTAAGGCTTTTACAAGCGACATAAAATCCCAAACCGCAAAAGCATGGTAGGTCATAAATACCTGAATAGCTTCAATAGAATTCAGTTTGGTATAAAGCGGGTGTTCTAAAAGTTTGGCCTTGAAAGGAGATAAATCTCGATCTATGGTAGTAGCAGTAATCATAAACAATTTTTCGACTACAAATTTAAGCTAAAACGCTAATAGTTAAGCTAAAAGGATTTGTTATTTTTGAAGCATGCCACGAGTTTTTCTTACCGAATGTCCGAGAGATGCGATGCAAGGCATCAAACCGTTTATCCCTACGGATATAAAAGTGAAGTATTTGCAATCGTTACTTCGTGTGGGTTTTGATGTGCTTGACTTTGGCAGCTTTGTGTCGCATAAGGCTGTTCCTCAAATGCGCGACACCCACGAGGTTATTCAGCAATTAGATCTAAGAGATACCAAAACCAAACTGCTTGCTATTGTTGCCAACAGTCGAGGTGCAGAAGATGCATTGTTATATCCACAGATTGATTATTTGGGATATCCGTTTTCGATTTCAGAAAACTTTCAGGTGCGAAACACCAACAAAACCATTGCAGAATCCACACAAGTATTGGACAAAATTGCCAATCGAGTACAGCAGGCAGGTAAAGAATTGGTTGTGTATTTATCTATGGGGTTTGGGAATCCATATGGAGATCCATGGAGCCCGGAGCTTGTAGGGGAGTGGGTAGAGCGATTGGCACAGAGCGGTATTCGGCGTATTTCACTCTCCGATACGGTGGGTGTAGCGCAATCTCAAACGATTACGTCCCTTTTTGAGCACTTACTTTTGGTGCATCCAAACATTTTTTTTGGCGCACATCTTCATGCAAAACCAAGTGAGGCAACCTCAAAAATTAAAGCTGCTTTTGACGGTGGCTGTCGTGCTTTTGATAGTGCTATTCGCGGTTTGGGAGGTTGCCCTATGGCAAAAGATGAGTTGACAGGCAATGTTCCAACTGAGAAGTTGATTTCTTTTCTAACCAAGCAAAAAATCCATTTTAACCCGAATCCGTTGCATTTTGAGTCGGCCTATAATGCTTCTTTTCAGGTCTGTTGATTTTTACTACATTCTTATCACACATCTTAGATCTTCAAGTGGATTTAATATCATTACTAAATGTGCCTAGCCTGTAACCAATCCATTCATAAGTACGGACACGCTTGTATTTTTTGTATATTTGCATGCAACAATTTCTAATCCGTTGCCATGCATCCGCTTCCTTCCAAAGTCAGTAGTTTAGGTTTAACATACGATGACGTACTTTTAATCCCCGCATTTTCAGAAGTACTTCCTAGAGATGTATCTATTACTTCCAAATTTTCAAGAAATATTTCGTTAAATGTCCCTATCGTTTCTGCAGCTATGGACACGGTGACAGAAAGTCAAATGGCAATAGCCATGGCGCGTGAGGGTGGTATTGGCGTACTTCATAAAAACATGACTATTGCGGAACAAGCCGATAAAGTCCTAAAAGTGAAACGTTCTGAATCTGGAATGATCATTGATCCTGTTACACTTCCTGTAACATCTCTAGTTGCAGATGCCAAAAAAATCATGAAAGAATATCGTATTGGTGGTATTCCTATCGTTGATGATACTGGTGTGCTTATTGGAATTGTTACCAATCGTGATTTGCGCTTTGAAAAAAATGAAGGACGTCCTCTTTTGGAGGTTATGACTTCTGAAAATTTAGTTACTGCAACAGCAGGGATTTCTATGGCAGATGCGGAAGAAGTATTACAAGCACATAAAATCGAAAAACTTCCTGTCGTTGACGATAACAATAAATTAATCGGTTTAATCACATTTCGTGATATCACAAGAGTAGCGATTTCACCTCAAGCCAATAAAGATAGGTATGGACGACTTCGTGTTGCTGCCGCAGTTGGTGTTACTGCCGATGTAATGGATAGAGTAGCAGCTCTTGCCAAAGCAGGTGTTGATGCGGTGGTAATTGATACGGCACATGGACATACAAAAGGGGTTGTTGAAGTGCTTAAAAAAATCAAAAAAGCACATACAAAATTGGATGTGGTTGTTGGGAATATTGCTACGTCAGAAGCAGCGTCCTATTTGCTTGAAGCAGGTGCCGATGGTATTAAAGTGGGTATAGGGCCAGGCTCTATTTGTACCACAAGAATTATTGCAGGAGTTGGTTTCCCACAGCTTTCTGCGGTTCTTGAAGTAGCTTCAGTACTTGCTGATACGGATGTTCCGCTTATTGCTGACGGTGGAGTGCGTTACACAGGAGATATTGTCAAGGCGATTGCTGCAGGGGCAGATTGTGTGATGCTCGGGTCACTTCTTGCTGGAACCAAAGAATCGCCAGGCGAAACAGTGATTTATGAGGGTAGGAAGTTTAAAACCTATCGCGGTATGGGATCTGTAGAAGCCATGAAAAAAGGCAGTAAAGACCGCTATTTTCAAGATGTAGAAGACGATATTAAGAAGCTTGTTCCTGAGGGAATTGTTGGACGTGTTCCTTACAAAGGGGATTTAAACGAAAGTATTCATCAGTTTATTGGTGGTCTTCGTGCCGGAATGGGATATTGTGGTGCTGGCACTGTGGCTTCATTGCAGCAAACGGCACGATTTGTGCAAATAACTGCATCTGGAATTAAAGAAAGCCACCCACATAACGTGCAAATTACAAAAGAAGCTCCCAATTACTCTAGATAAATATGCGTATAGCCTTATTGTCTTTTTTGACGCTATTGACCACTTGCCGATTGGATAAGCCTAATACTGATAGCGTTGTAGCTCGTGTGAACGATAAGTACTTATATATTTCAGAAATTGAAGCGCATCTTGGTGATAACTTATCGTCTGCCGATAGTGCCTCGGTTGTTCAGAATTATATCAATACTTGGGCAAAAGAGCAGTTGTTGTTAGACAAGGCTGTTTTTAATCTTACTCCCTCAAAACAGACTGATTTAGAGACTTTAATTCGGCGTTACAGAAACGACTTATACATAAAAACATATCAAGAAGAATGGCTGAAAGCTCGTGTGGATACACTTGTTGGCGATGCGGAAATGGATGCGTATTTTAAAGAAAACAAGCAGCATTTTAAACTTCATCAAGACCTGATGAGAGGACGCTACATCAAGCTTTCGTCATCTAATTTTAATAAACCTGCAGTAAGTAAAGCCATTCGCCGATTCAATCCAGAAGACCGCACCTATCTTGATTCTATTTCACTTCAATTTAATAGCTCTTATTTAAACGACTCAATTTGGCTCAGGCCTCAGGCTTTTTTTAGCCGTATAAACCTTCCAACTCCTGAGTCGTATAAACGTTATCTAAAAAGTAATCGATTTTTTGAAATGGAAGATTCTTTAGACCTATATTTGGTCTTTGTTGAGGAAGTGAGACGGCGAAATGACATGGCACCTATTTCACATGTTCGCTCAACATTAAAACAGATAATACTTAATAAGCGAAAGCTTGAGATGTTACGTCAATTTGACCGAGATATTTTAAACGAGGCTGTTAAAGAAAATATTTTTGAAACATATGAATAAATTGTCCACCCTTTTTTGCTTGCTCATTGGTTTTTTTGTGTTTGCCCAATCTCCAGAACCCGCTAAAACTAGATTGAAAATTGATGGTATTTCTGCCGTAGTAGGCGACTATGTAATTTTAGAGTCTGACATTGATAAAGCCTATATCGATTTGGAATCTCAGGGGGTTTCCACCTCGGACATTACACGTTGTGGTTTGCTTGGTAAATTGATGGAAGACAAACTCTATGCACATCATGCGGAGCAAGATAGTATTGAAGTTAGCAATGACGATATCAATAATTATGTAGAGCAAACTATTGACTACTTCGTTCAGCAGCTAGGAAGTATGGATAAGGTGTTGGAGTTTTACAAAAAGAAAGACGAACAAAGTTTTCGAGCCGAATTGTTCGAAGTTAATCGTGTTCAACAGCTATCCCAGCGTATGCAATCTAAAATTGTTGAAGACGTTGAGGTAACTCCGGATGAGGTAAAAGCCTTTTTTAATGCCATTCCAAAAGAAGATTTACCCATTTTTGGTTCTGAATTAGAGGTTGCTCAAATTGTAGTTGAGCCTAACGTTTCTGCCGATGAAGAAAAGCGTATTATTGAGCAACTAGAAACCATGCGTAATGATGTGCTTGAAAACGGCTCCTCGTTTTCATCAAAAGCCATTTTGTACTCACAAGACCCTGGCTCTCGATCAAGAGGCGGTCGTTACACACTTGACCGTAAGCGCCCCCAGATGGTTAAGGAATTCAGGGAACAAGCCTATCGATTGCAAGAAGGTGAAATTTCACAACCTTTCAAGACCGATTTTGGCTGGCATATTGTTACAGTAGATAAAATTCGAGGACGACAAATAGATGTACGTCATGTATTGCTAACCCCAACCGTTTCGAATATAGCTTTGGGCGAAGCTCAAAATGAGCTTAAGCTTATCAAAAAGCGGATTGAAGATGGTGAGATAACATTTGCAGATGCAGCAAGAGAATTCTCTGATGACCAAATAACGCGTGCAAACGGAGGGGTTTTAATCAATCCTTCTACTGGTGATACCAGGTTTGAATTGACCAAATTAGATCCACAACTCTACAACCAAATTCTTAAACTCAAAGACAATGAAATTTCTATTCCTATTTTAGAGGAAGACAGATCGGGGAATAAAAAGTATAAAATTGTCATGGTTACCAACCGTTTTAATGAGCACGTAGCTGATTATGCACAAGACTACGTGCGTATTAAAGATTTGGCGTTAAAAGAGAAGCAGCTAAAATCCATAGAAAAGTGGATGACCGAGAAAATTTCTGATACTTACGTTAGCGTAAATAGAAATAGCCAATCATGTGATTTTGCCAATAATTGGTTAAAAAAATAAAAACCTATTTCTATACTTAGGTTGTTCATTTCCAATTACTTAATTTTGAAAAAAAATTGCCATGGACGTAGCTAAAAAGTTGCTTTCTATCTTGTTCTCTACACGCCTTACATCCGTCCTTTTTATTATGTTTTCGGTGGCTATGGGTGTTGGTACTTTTGTAGAAAGTGCTCACGACACTGCTACGGCACGCATTTGGATTTACAATGCATGGTGGTTTGAATTGATGATGGTGTTTTTTGTAATAAATTTTTCAGGAAACATCAAGAGATATCGCCTTTTGCAATGGAACAAATGGCCCTTACTTTTACTTCACGCATCATGGATTTTAATCATTGTAGGAGCGGGGGTTACCCGATACATTGGTTACGAAGGAGTTATGCCAATTCGAGAAGGTGAACTCACAAATTCATTTCTTACTGAAAAAACGTATTTAACTGTATTTATTGATGGGGAAATTGATGGGGAACCGCGCCGAAAACTGTTAGAGAACGACGTTCTTTTTTCTGAAGCCGCAAATAATGCATTTACATGGAATAGCGATTTTGATAACATTCCCGTTTCTATACGCTATATTGATTTTATAAAAGGCGCTGAGGAAGGATTAGTAGAAGATCCAAATGGAGATGTTTTCCTAAAAATTGTGGAAGCTGGAGACGGCAATCGTCATGACCATTACCTCAAAATGGGTGAAGTGGCAAGTATCCACAACATTTTATTTGCGTTTAACTCATTCACTGAGGGCGCAATCAATGTCACACTTGAAAACGATACGTATTCCATTGAGTCCCCTTTTGAAGGTTCTTTTTTGCGCATGGCAGATCAGCAACAGGGCGTTTTAGCAGTAAATACCAAACAACCTTTACAGCTTCGATCTTTGTATAGCACGGCAGGGATGCAGTTTGTATTTCCAGATCCCGCCATACGCGGTACTTACCAAATCATTCGCGCTGAAGATCCTGAAAATGCACCTCAAGATGCGCTTACGGTTTTGGTGGAAGCAAATGGCGAACAACAACAAGTGAGTATGCTTGGTGCTAAAGGCGTTGCTAACGCACCTGTTCGTATAGCAGTTGGTGGATTGGATTTTTGGATTAAATATGGTTCAAAAAAATACGAGTTGCCTTTCTCTCTTCGACTCAATGATTTTATTGCTGAAAAATATCCTGGTACAGAAAAAAGCTACAGTAGCTTTATGAGTAAAGTCACCGTAATTGATGATCCAACCTATGATTATGATATTTATATGAATCATATTTTAAATCATGGCGGTTACCGCTTCTTTCAGGCTTCTTTTGACCCAGATGAGAAGGGTACAGTATTATCTGTAAACCACGATGCCTTAGGTACTGGGATCACCTATGTGGGCTACTTTTTATTGTATATCGGTTTGTTGGGTGTCATGTTTTTTGGAAAAACACGCTTTAAGAAGCTAGCCAAAATGCTAGAAGATATACGCATTAAAAAAGCCACATTGGGGTTGATTTTAATGTTGGGTTTTAGTTCGGCAGTGGCGCAAAATCACGACCATAATCTTCCCACAGTTGCAGCCGACTCTGTATTGCAAGCAGATGCCATTGACCCACAGCAAGCCGCAAAATTTGGTGCACTTGTTATCCAAGATACGGGTGGACGTATGAAACCCGCGAATACTTTTGCGTCAGAACTGGTACGTAAGGTGAGTAAATCAGATCACTATAAATCATTAGATGCGAATCAAGTTTTACTTTCCATGACACAAAATCCACTATTGTGGTACCAAGTTCCTTTTGTGTATTTAAAGCGTGGAAACGACAGCTTACGATCTTTAGTGGGTGTGGACAAAAAAGCAAAATACGCTGCATTCGCCAATTTTTTTGATACTTCCGGTAACTACAAGTTAGCACCTATGCTGGAAAGTGCTTATAAATCTGCGACTCCAAACCAATTTCAAAAGGATTTTATTGAAACAGATCGAAAAGTTAATCTGTTGTTTTCTGCATTGGAAGGAAAAGTATTGCGTATTTTTCCAGTTCCTAACGATGAAAATAACCGTTGGATTTCGTTACCGGAAGTGAATGAAATAAACCTTCAAGGGGTAGATTCGCTGTATGTTAACAATGTTATTCCACTTTATTTTGCATCTCTTAGACAGGGCAAAGCCACACAAGATTATACACAAGCGGATCAATTACTTGAAAGCCTTAAGGGATATCAGCACAAATACGGTGCTGATGTCATGCCTTCAGAGAAACAGATCGAAGCAGAAATACAATATAACAAGTATGATATTTTTAAGAAATTGTTTAGTTGGTATATGTATGCGGGAACGCTACTATTTTTAATTCTTATCGCACAAATACTTTATAACGTTCGTTTTTTAAGGGGTGTAATAAATGTATTTATTGGCATTATAGCACTGTTATTTGTATTGCATACAGGTGGGCTCGCAGCTCGCTGGTATATTTCTGGTCATGCGCCTTGGAGTGATGCCTATGAATCGATGATTTACGTGGCTTGGGCAACCATGGGTATGGGTTTGGCTTTTGGTAGAAAATCGAATCTTACAATCGCAGCAACAGCTTTTGTAGCTTCTATGATTTTGATGATTGCCCACTGGAATTGGATGGATCCCGAAATTGCAAATCTTGTTCCAGTCTTAGATAGTTATTGGCTTATGATTCACGTGGCGGTAATTGTTGGCAGTTACGGGCCATTTGCCTTGGGAATGATTTTAGGGATTATTTCTTTGATTTTGATGCTCATCACTACAAATAAATCGGCACAAAAGATGCGTTTGCACATTGCAGAACTCACGGTAGTTAATGAATTGGCGCTGACTGTTGGACTGATTATGCTTACTATTGGGAACTTTTTGGGTGGCCAATGGGCAAATGAAAGTTGGGGACGCTATTGGGGTTGGGATCCAAAAGAAACCTGGGCACTGATAAGTATTTTAATTTATGCCTTTGTGCTGCACATGCGCTTGGTTCCTGGTCTTCGCGGAAAGTGGATATATAGCCTGGCATCTGTAGTGGCATTTGCGAGTATTATGATGACATATTTTGGGGTAAATTTTTACTTAACAGGCTTGCATTCTTATGCGAGCGGAGACAAAGTGATTACGCCAAATTTTGTGTATTATGCAGTGGCATTTATTGCGCTTTTGGGTGTTTTGTCTTATGGAAAAGCAAAAAAATACTTTTCGAAATAGTCTTCGTTGGTGGGTGTACTCCGTTGGTGGTTTGATTCTCATTGGCGCAGGGCTTAGTGTGCTTGGTGAAGCCATTATTGCCAAAAGCAATGGCGAGGCATGGTTTTTGGTTGGTACATTGGCATTAATATTGGTTAATTCTGGAATATGTTTTGTAGCAGGAGCCGTTATCCTTCGATTAAAGAAGTAGGACTTATTGCGATTTTTTTTGGTGGTTTTCTTTTTGCACAAGAGCAAAGAGGTGGAACGGCGCTGCCACTACCTTCTAAACCAACGCCAAATTACGGCTTGTTGATTCCAGAGGACAAAGTGGAGGATTTCTCTTTCTTAAACAGCCCAAAAGAGGACAAGCGTTCTATGATGAATAACAATGAAAAGTTTATAGACCCTGGAGAAAAATATCTAAAAAAGCTAAAAAAAGAGGGTTCTATTTCAAAGGATACCTACTTGGGAGATGTTTATTTGGGTGATAAAGTTACGCTTTCAAAGCATGCGCAAATTCTTCTACGGGACTTTGGTCAAGAGGATGGAGATTATGTTCGTGTGCTTGTTAATGACGAGGAAGTAATTTCAAGACTCATGCTTAAAAACCAGTTTTTCACACTCCTATTACCATTAAAAGATGGTTTTAATAAAATTGAATTTCTCGCACTTAATCAGGGCAGGTTATACCCTAATACAGCCGAACTTCGTATGTATGACGAATTTGGAGCGCCTCTTGCCATTTACAATTGGAATCTTTCCCCTGGTGCAAGGGCATCTATTATTCTTGTAAAAGAAGGTGATGAATTAACAGTTGAGTAATACTCGATTTTAGATACAATAAAGTTTTGTTCTTAAATCATTATAGAAGCGCCGCTTTGAAAATAGTCCAAACAATAAAACGCTCAAGCAAGCTTGGCGTTTTTTCTTATTATCCGATTTAGTGACCCAAACTTACGGGAGTTCAAACATTTTAGAAGAATTTATCAAAGTAATGAAAGCTAACTTTTAATGCTTATTTTTCTTACGCAAATCTCTGTTAAGTGATTTTAGAAGTGAATAACAAATTACAAATAGTAGCATTAAAAATAAAATTCCTGAGCTTACAGATGCGGTTTGCATGGCTTTTAACCCGCCTCCAATGAGAAGTGCAGCAGCTACTGCTCCTTCAATAAAGGCCCACATAATTCGCTGCCCTACTGGTGCGTTCAGCTTTCCCCCAGCTGTAATACTATCGATAACTAAAGAACCGCTATCCGAAGATGTAACAAAGAAAACAGATACCATAAAAATCCCAATAAAACTTGTTATTGATGAAAATGGAAACTGTTCAAGAAACACAAAAAGGGAGGTTGAACTGTCTACGAGCACTATATTAGAAAAGATCCCTGGTGTTTGAAGCTCCATGGATAGTGCAGAACCACCAAAAACAGATATCCATAAGAAAGTCATCATTGTTGGAACGAGTAAAACCCCTAGAACAAATTCACGGATGGTTCTTCCTTTTGAAACACGTGCGATAAACGTACCAACAAAAGGAGCCCATGCAATCCACCACGCCCAATAAAATATGGTCCAATTGTTTTGCCACTCTTGGTCGACAAAAGAAGAGGCAAAAGTACCTAGATCAAAAAATCGGTTAAAATACTTTCCTGTGCTTTGTATGAATATATTAGTCATGTCTATAGGACCAGAAAGCAACATAACAAGGATCAGAAAAATTACTGCAATAATCATGTTTAGCTTACTCAGAAATTTTACGCCTTTTTTCAAGCCTGTTACCACTGAAATAGTAGCAATACAAGTGATGAATAAAATGATAAGTAATTGTGTGGTCTGACCAGGATCTACCCCAAAAATATAATTTAAGCCTGTAGCTATTTGGCGTGCACCAAAACCAAGCGAGGTTGCCAAGCCAAACAATGTTGCGATAACCGCAATGATATCGATATAATCGCCCGTTTTACCAAATATTTTTCTGCCAATAACAGGAAAAAATATGGAGCGAAGCGAAAAAGGAAGTTTTTTGCTAAAAGCAAAATAAGCAAGCCCCAATCCTACAAGACAGTAAATCGCCCACGCATGTAGCCCATAATGTAAAAACGTGAAATTTAAAGCTTGTATAGCTCGATCTTCATCTAGCACTTGCGGAATTGGAGGATTTGCAAAATGTGTGATAGGTTCTGATACACTAAAGTAGAGCAAGCCAATGCCCATACCTGCAGAAAACAGCATAGAAAACCATGAAAAAACAGAGAACTCAGGTTTTGCTGTTTTGCCACCAAGACGTTGTTTTCCGTGTTTACTAAATGCGATGTAGAGACAAAACACCAGAAAGATGTTCACACCTAAAATAAACAACCATCCTGTCTGCGATGTGATTATATTCGATGTTTCAGAAAAGAACTGACGTACCTTATTTCCACCGAGTATTGACAAGAAAACAAACCCTAAGATAAATATCAAGGAAGGATAAAAAACCCTAGGATAAACGTCAAAATATTTTTTCATGAGTTTAGTTGCTCAGAATCCACATTTCACCATTTATTCCGTCGTATTGGCTTTTGGCAGCATTATAGTTAACCTCGTTTAAGCTCTGTTCTTGGAACGGATAAAGAAAACGCAAAGGCATCTCTTTGTTGTTGAAGTTAGTGCCATACGGCTCTTTTAAAAATCGAATACCGTCAAAACCACCCGCAGCTACATACATTCTCCTTACTTCAAAATATGGATCCATAGCAGTGAAGTAGAGTGAAAGCCATTTTTGTTCCCAGATATCCATTTTTTCATCCAAAGCAACACCAGAATTCAAGTAGAAATCATCAAAATCTGTATAACCAAACGGTGTATAATTTACTTGATAATATTCGTGTGAGGCTCGAATACCATTTTTATAATGTGTCTCCTCATCGTTAGTGATCCAACCATTATGGGCAGCTTCTGCTAGTAGCAGTTCTTGTTCTGCATAGGTCATCAAGAGTCCTTGTGCATAATTAATCCCCATTTCAGCAGCAGTTGTGTCCCCGATAAAATCATAATAAGCAACACCCAAAAGAGAACCTTCGGAAACTACTCCATTGGTAATTCCTGTAAATGTTGGATTATCATAATCTCGATCTCCATTTGCATCAGCATTTGGTCTTGCGTATCTACTCAATCTAGGATCGTTGTATTGATTAAACGCATTTAAGGCAGATTCAGAAAAAGAAACTGCAATAAAATCTCCAGATTTCAATGGTAATGTTGGAAATTCATTTGGGAATGCTCTGAAAAATGTAAGTGCAGCCTGATCGTCATTAGAAGTAAATAATGGTTCATTATCCACTATGCTTTTAAACTCAGCAGCTACATTTTCTTTATTGGACTTGTACATCAACAAACGTAAACGCAACGCATTCGAAAACTTAATCCATTTCTGCGCATCACCATTATACAGTACATCTCCAGCAATAGATCCTCCGTTTGAAAGTAAGCCAGCAGCAGTTTCTAAATCAGACAACAAAGCCGCATAAATTGACGCCTGCGTGTCATATTTGGGAGTTAGGTTTGGCTCGATAGCTTCCCCTGCTTTAATTGCTTCGGTGTAAGGAATGTCTCCGTAGGCATTGGTTAACTGACTGTAAATCCATGATTTAAGCACCAATAAAGCCCCTTGCATAGCTGGGTTGTTTGCTTCTTTTGCTAGAGCAAGTGCAGCCTCTACATCAGTTAGGCTTTCATACAGTCCTTCCCATAATGTTGGAAAAGCATTCCATTTATAATTATCAACCTCTAAGCGTAAAGCCTTACCTGTTAATTGAGCAACATTATTCGAAATTAAAAAAGCTTCGTTTGATGTGGTTTGGACACTGTTGCGAATGGCATTGGTAAGCAAAACATCTGCTCCAACACTTGTGGGTTCATTCGGGTTTTGGTTAAGTTCCTCAAAATCGGAACATGAAACCGTAAGAAGTGTTATAAGTAAAAAAATAGTTCGTTTCATAATTTTAAAATCCAAGTTTAACATTAACACCAAAGGTCCTTGTAGATGGGATTGACGTACTTTCAAACCCATTGACAAAAATTCCATTTCTTATGGAATATGTTTCTGGATCAATGGTAGGTACTTTTGTGAATAATAGCAGGTTTCGACCAATAACCGACACCGTTGCATAGCTAAAGCCAAGTGATGAGGCTAGCTTATCTGTCAAATCATAACTTAGACTAACCTCCCTTAATTTAAAATACGTAGCGTCATAGGTAGCTGCCTCGATATTATCTCGATTAAATCCATTTCCATAGTAATTGTAGAAATAGCCCGTATAAGCAGCACCTCCTGGAGGCACAGCTACATTGTTTTCTACTAGGTTTCCAGAGCCGTCATACATCCAACCTGGCCCTACAACTCCAGCGCCTGAACCAGGCTCAGGGGTATAAACTGGGTTTCCGCCAGAATCATAAGATACGGAGTAAACATTTCTACCCTCCATTGTAGTCAGGTTCAGATTCGGATCATCTTCATTGGTAATAGCCCCACCCGTTGCATATAGTGCATGCGATCTAGAGTAAATTTTTCCACCTACTTGCCCATCGAACAAGAACGAAAACTTAATATCCTTGTATGAAAATTCATTGTACCACCCTAGTCTAAAGTCTGGTTGATAGCTTCCAGCAGAAACCTTTTCATCAGTGATTAGAGGTAGCCCGTCTTCATGAATGATGCGACCATCTGGACCACGCTGAAAGCCTAATC